>NZ_CP054475.1:577500-894813 GCF_025345565.1 Thalassolituus hydrocarboniclasticus
TATCCATGAGCAGGTTGAAGGTTGAGTAACATCAACTGGAGGACCGAACCCACTACCGTTGAAAAGTTAGGGGATGACTTGTGGATAGGAGTGAAAGGCTAATCAAGCCCGGAGATAGCTGGTTCTCCTCGAAAGCTATTTAGGTAGCGCCTCGTGTCTAACCATGGGGGGTAGAGCACTGTTAAGGCTAGGGGGTCATCTCGACTTACCAACCCTTTGCAAACTCCGAATACCCATGAGTTCAATCACGGGAGACACACGGCGGGTGCTAACGTCCGTCGTGAAAAGGGAAACAACCCAGACCGTCAGCTAAGGTCCCAAAGTTACAGTTAAGTGGGAAACGATGTGGGAAGGCTAAAACAGCTAGGAGGTTGGCTTAGAAGCAGCCACCCTTTAAAGAAAGCGTAATAGCTCACTAGTCGAGTCGGCCTGCGCGGAAGATATAACGGGGCTCAAACTGTACACCGAAGCTACGGATGCAATTTATTGCATGGTAGAGGAGCGTTCTGTAAGCCGTTGAAGGTCAAGGTGTGAACCAGGCTGGAGGTATCAGAAGTGCGAATGCTGACATAAGTAACGACAAGGGGAGTGAAAAACTCCCCCGCCGGAAACCCAAGGGTTCCTGTCCAACGTTAATCGGGGCAGGGTTAGTCGGCCCCTAAGGCGAGGCTGAGAAGCGTAGTCGATGGGAAGCGGTTTAATATTACCGCACCTCTTTATAGTGCGATGGGGGGACGGAGAAGGCTAGGCCAGCACGGCGTTGGTTGTCCGTGTTTAAGGTGGTAGGCAGAGGACTTAGGCAAATCCGGGTCCTTAATGCCGAGAACTGATGACGGTGACTCTACGGAGTCCGAAGTGGTCGATGCCATGCTTCCAGGAAAAGCCTCTAAGCTTCAGCTATAAAGAGACCGTACCCCAAACCGACACAGGTGGGTAGGTAGAGAATACCAAGGCGCTTGAGAGAACTCGGGTGAAGGAACTAGGCAAAATGGCACCGTAACTTCGGGAGAAGGTGCGCCGGTTTTGGTGAAGGACTTGCTCCGTAAGCTGAGACCGGTCGAAGATACCAGGTCGCTGCAACTGTTTATTAAAAACACAGCACTCTGCAAACACGAAAGTGGACGTATAGGGTGTGACGCCTGCCCGGTGCCGGAAGGTTAATTGATGGGGTTATCTTCGGAGAAGCTCTTGATCGAAGCCCCGGTAAACGGCGGCCGTAACTATAACGGTCCTAAGGTAGCGAAATTCCTTGTCGGGTAAGTTCCGACCTGCACGAATGGCGTAATGATGGCGACACTGTCTCCACCCGAGACTCAGTGAAATTGAATTCGCAGTTAAGATGCTGCGTTCCCGCGGCTAGACGGAAAGACCCCGTGAACCTTTACTATAGCTTCACAGTGAACTTTGAATTGGCTTGTGTAGGATAGCTGGGAGGCTTTGAAGCAGAGACGCCAGTCTTTGTGGAGCCAATCTTGAAATACCAGCCTGGTCAATTTGGGGTTCTAACTCTGGTCCGTTATCCGGATCGAGGACACTGTGTGGTGGGTAGTTTGACTGGGGCGGTCTCCTCCCAAAGAGTAACGGAGGAGCACGAAGGTCGGCTAATCCTGGTCGGACATCAGGAGGTTAGTGTAATGGCACAAGCCGGCTTAACTGCGAGACAGACACGTCGAGCAGGTACGAAAGTAGGTCATAGTGATCCGGTGGTTCTGTATGGAAGGGCCATCGCTCAACGGATAAAAGGTACTCCGGGGATAACAGGCTGATACCGCCCAAGAGTTCACATCGACGGCGGTGTTTGGCACCTCGATGTCGGCTCATCACATCCTGGGGCTGAAGCCGGTCCCAAGGGTATGGCTGTTCGCCATTTAAAGTGGTACGCGAGCTGGGTTTAGAACGTCGTGAGACAGTTCGGTCCCTATCTGCCGTGGGCGTTTGAGATTTGAGAAGAGCTGCTCCTAGTACGAGAGGACCGGAGTGGACGAACCTCTGGTGTTCCGGTTGTCACGCCCGTGGCATTGCCGGGTAGCTACGTTCGGACAGGATAACCGCTGAAAGCATCTAAGCGGGAAACCTCCTTCAAGATGAGATCTCACTGGAACTTCGAGTTCCCTGTAGGGCCCTGGAAGACTACCAGGTTGATAGGTCAGGTGTGTAAGTGCTGTGAGGCATTGAGCTAACTGATACTAATTGCCCGTGAGGCTTGACCATATAACACCCAAACCCGGAAGGGTTGATTGAATACGACAAGCAACTGCTTGTTCGCTTGAGAATCTCTTCACTTAACAGTGACTCATGTATCCGCCCTAATTTGAAGTCATGTCGCAGAACGCGTAAGACGACCAGCTTCATAAAGGTTTGCTTGACGAAAATAGAGCTGTGGAACCACCTGAATCCATTCCGAACTCAGAAGTGAAACGCAGCATCGCCGATGGTAGTGTGGGGCTTCCCCATGTGAGAGTAGGTCATCGTCAAGCTCTTATTCAAAGCCCCAGTAGCGAAAGCTGCTGGGGCTTTTTCTTTGCTGCTAAGAAAAATAAAACTCTACGCAGCCCATCTGCAGCTCCGCCAATATCAGGCTCAGCCACTTCCCCACGACCTTATGGTCCTTCTGTTTATACTCGTTCGGGTTACTGACGAAATAGAATCCTGCACTGCGCCCAGCCGGCTCACCGCCAGGCGCCTGTAAGCGTCCTGAACGCAGTTCGAGGGCCGATATCGGCAGGATAACTGGAACAACTCACAGACCCGCTCTGGCAACGCTCAGGCTGAACTTTCACCGGTTGGCAGCTATCAGGCATTAAGTGTTGCTTCCCTCCCCGATTAGGGTGAAAGAAGGTGTTGCGACGAGAGAGCGTCTGCCCGGCTTAAACTTTCGGTAGATTTGTCGGTTACTCATACTCCAGTATTTCTCAGTTTTTGAAATTTGGAGATTTAGGGTCATCTGAATGAGCTGATTTCAGGTGTGATCGTCGTTCAGGTAGTTTCGGGGGAATAAATCCACAGGTTAGAAACGTTTCAGTTCAGTATTTTTCAGATATTCATAACCACCTATTCATAACCACCGGTGGGCCTCATCCCTGCTGGTTAAAGGATGATATTAATTGATTTATCACTTTTGTATTCAGGGTAAAACAAAACAGAAGTCTTATTTTTTTATGTAAAGGGTACGAACGTACTTCTAATATTGATTGATGCTTTTCTGGCAGCCTGTAACCTAAGTTAACAAATTATAAAAAACATAAACAAGCGATCACCGCGGTTACTCTCCACCTGTATTACAGTCATTAATAGTAATCTTCCCTGTGCTCGCTTTATTGTACTAAGGTGCCAAGTGATAAAAATAATCTTCACGCTTGTCCTTACGGTTGTACTTTCTCCCATCGTCGCTGCTGCAATGCAGCCTATGACAGACGAGGAGTTGGGAATTCAGACTGGGCAGGCTTTCTTTCAGATAGACCGCGATACTTCTGGCTCCGTCGACTTTACAAAGTTCACCTTTGGTATGGACATTGACATATCCATGAACTCCGATCTTGTTGAGCTGGGCCGATATGACCGTGCGGGTGAGGCTGCAGGAAGCAGTGATATACGCATTAATGATTTTGCACTTGGCAGTGTTAATAACGACGGCACTCTCAATCCATTCCGTATTACAGATCCTTTCTTTGAGTTGGCGTTTGAGGATGTAAATGGAAAGGAAGAGTTAGTAGGCATTCGCCTGGGATTCGGGTCTGCTCTGGGGAAACTCAGCGGTAATATTGAGTCGCTTACTGGGAATATTGAGGTAAAAGTTGCCGGTACAGCTGCTCCGATTATCGATCAGGCGGACGCTGGTCAGCGATTTCTTTTATGGGTTGCAGGTGTTAATGATAGTACCGAATTAGAAGCCGGAGCTGAGCTTGTTACCGCTTCGGGTGATCCTGATGCTGTTCGCGCTCAGTGGATTGGTGTGAAGAATGATGACACCCTTGGATGTCCGTCAGGAGGAGGTAACTGTAGCGGCTGGACAGGCGGTTTATTGAGCTTATTTTCTTCCGATAATTGTGCGGTACTGGGGATTGCAACTTGTTTCCCCCTTGGCAACTTCCGAACACTGGATATTGGCTCCGGCAGCAATCCTGCTTCAGGTATGTTTATTTCATTTCAGACCAAATCAATCAGCTGGATTGATAACGGTGTTGGCACCCCTACAGTGTCAGGCGCTTTTATGAATATCCCAAATGGCGGTATTACGGTTGACTTCGAGCAGTCTTTTAATGGTATCGAACGTATCCGTACCAAGTTCCTGGACCCTTACTATGACTAAGAATTTTCGCTATGCAATATTAAGTACGGTTCTTTTATCTGTGGTCAGTCAGGTCAATGCAGAACTTATTGGCTTGGATGATCAGGAATTGGGCAATGTCGATGGTGAAGGTATCGGTTTTATTCTTGAGGATTTCGCTTTTGAGGCTGGGGCTGATGTTGCTAATGGTAACCGGCTGGATATCAGCGGTATTAAAAATAAAAATGGCCAGGATGTGGTTCTGAGTGTGTCTCAGTTTTACGTTGCAGGCGCCGGAAGCAATCGCGGCGCCAACGTTATTGGCAATCCGGTTAATCTTGGTCGTCTGCTCTATCCCTACAACCTGGAACTGGTGGATGGAGATACGATAGGCATTGCTGACAAAGCGGTATTTGAATACAGCGCACCGCAACGGAATACAGGTCTGTTGTCAGGCACGGATAGCATGCTTGTTTTGGCGACAGAGAACAGGACAGAAAGACGCTTCCCTAATCAGCCGCAATCAACGGGCCAGCGTGTTGATCGGGTTACGGGTATTGATACCTCGGTGCTGAATAGCAGGGCCTCTGAACGTGCGGATTTCGGCATTCGGTATGACCTGGAAGTTGCTGGTGCGCGAGCCCAATCTCTTGAAGGGCATGCTGAAGGTTTTGCCATTGATGGCAGCTATGTTCGGTTGTGGGGAGAAAACAATGAAATGGTTGGTAATCTGGCTCTAAAAGCTTTTGCTAGTGAACTGACCTTTTATGCATGTGACTCCGCAGGTAATAATTGCGGGCAGGATGTTCGTTTTCAGAACTTTGTTCTTGAGAATGAACTGGGCTGGGGGGAGAAGCAGCCGGTGACTTTCGAGGTAGATTCGAGTGGCAATTTCACCATTGAAGTTGGCCGCCTGAGCAGCGCCTGTGCAGACCTTAATTCATCTGGCGGATGTTCTCTGGGTAGTGCAGGTTACTCTGATTTTTATAATAACGGCCCACGTGCTGATATTCATATTGGCAATGTATCTGTGGGTGGCTCAGATTTTGGTAGCGCCACTATTTCCAATATGCAGATTCAGTATCTGCGAGCAACGAGCAGGGATCTTTGATGAAAAAACTCTTACTCGTCATAGCTGCCTTAATTCCAGGGTACAGTTTTGCGCTGGAGCCTTTAAGCTCCGAAGATTTAAGTGCCGTCTCCGGTCAGGGCGGTGTTTATCTGTCGGGTGATATTACGATCAATGACAATGGTGGTCCGTTAAATATTGATGGTCCGACAGCTAATGGCTACAACTGGCAGGCGGATTGTTCAGGTTCATCTGACGATAAGCGTTGTGGTGGACGGATTGCTGTGAACTCCGGAACAGCTGGCGGCTGGTTGGTTCTGGATAATATCCGTGGTCGGTTTTCTTTCGAAGGGTTGACCCTGAGAACCCGGAAAATTGATTCCGACTTTAACGGCGATGGTGCAGCCTTTAATAGTGATGTTTTTGAAATCGGTTTGCCCAATAACCTGAATTATGAGGATGCGTCGTTCACCATTGCTAACAGTAACAGTGCCCGGCCGACGGACCCTGGTTTTATGCAAACCGATATCATGACAGTTAATATCAACGGCACAGCCAATTTGCAGGGGAACCTGCTGATTTTCCCAACCGGGGCGCCCTGATGAAAAAAATAATAATAAGCAGTTTGGCCGCTGTGCCTTCATTGCTGAATGCTGGTCTGGTTCCGATGGCAGATCAGGAACTACAGACGGTTAATGCACAAGCAGGTATCACGCTGGAAACATCCAGCCATCTGACGGTCGGCGACATTACCTATACAGAGGATTCCAACAGGCTGCAGTTACAGAATATTGAGCGGGGCAGTCAGGCTGATATTTCTCTGCCGTCTTCAAGTAAGCAGGTTGTTGATGTTCTGGCAGATGGATCACTGCAGATTAGCAGTGAAGTCTATCCAACCTCGTTGGCCATCGGTGCGATCCGTATCAATGACTCGGCAGCGAGTTTTGGTCAGTTTCGTCTGAATTACAGCGGTACGAATATTATCAAGGTTGGTGCAAGCAGCTCGCCTGATAACTTTCTTGAGGGGAGCTTCCAGACATCGATCAGTGATGCAGAGCTGATCTGGACAACCAATGGCAGTTCGGTGAGTTTTGATGATATCGGCTACAACGCCAATATTACCCGTCTGGCCATTGGTGAAGCTGTTGATGGCTCCCGGACAGGACTGAATTTTGATCTGGATGAATTCAGTTACTCCTTCTCTACTGGTGGCGTGAAGTTAGGTGGCGTGTCGCTGGGAACTCTGGCAGGACAATTAGCCTTGTCTGGTGATGCGCAGATTTTTGCCGGAGGCCGACAGGGCTCGGAAGGTATCAGCCTTAATGCCTCGTTAAGCATCCTGGATGACCCAACCAACTATGTGCGCTTTACCGATGATGGTAATTCACTCTTTATGGGTAATTTCAGCGGTGCACTGAACGTCAGTAATCTTACTTTTGACGTCATGTCCGATCACCTGCTGCTGGGCTATGACCAGTTGGATGGCTCATTTAATGCGAATCAAATTCTGATCGGCGACAGTACCAATCCCGTTGGTGCAATTCAGCTGGATTTTCTGTTTAAAGATGGCAATGGCTATAGCAACCGTATGGCTTTTTATCCGGGGATCCGTCAGCCAGTATTTACTGATTTACCTGCGGCAATCCGGCCTTATGCAACGGGTTTTTATTCCGGGCTGAATGGTTCCAGCGACGGTATGTCAGCTGCGGTTGAATGGAATCTGGCGAATGCGGAAGCGGCCTATATTGATAATGGTCGTATGGTTGTTGTCAGTGGAATTGAAAGCTATGGGCGTGGTGATCTGACGCTGGATGTGCGTTCATTCGATCACGATAACAATGCCGGCACCGCAGACAAAACCGCGATTGCTATGGGTATGAACCGCGTTCAGGGCAGTTACAGTATTGATGGTTTACGTGTCGGTAATAAAACGGCCCCGATTCAGGGTGGCGCTGAGTTGCTGCTGTCGCTGGAAGTGTTCCAGGCAATGGATTTCAATCTTGATGGCTATACGCTGATCACTGCTGGCGGCGTCAGTGGTGGTGGTATTCAGATTGATGGCGACTATTTGTTCAGTGATACCAACATCGGTTTATCCATTGATGAAAACGGTAATGGCGTCTGGGCCACCGGGGTGAATTACGATATCCATCTGCGTGGCATTCAGGTGGATGTCAGCAATACCGGTCTCAGCGTAAACCGCACTGAACAATGGAGCACTATGAATGTGGATAACATGCGCTGGGGCGATAAAATTACCGGTCGCAGCCTTGGACGCATTCAGCTGGAACGTTTTGAAAAAGGATCGTCTCTCACCATTAATCCAGGCGGTTCTGGTGCTGTGTGCGTTGGTGCCAGTGGTGATGCGGCGAGCTGTGCTAGTAATGGTGGTCGCTGGGAAGACCGTGGAAATGAAGGGATGACGGTTGCATTAAAAGCAGCTTTTGCACCAGAAGGTCCGACCAGTGATGGTTCGATAGCCCGCAACCGTCTGACCTGGGAAAACAACCGTGATCTGGATGGCAGTGGTAATCCGATTAATGGCACTGGAACGCAGATTATTTTTGATTCTTACAGCACCAGTGATGGTCTGGGCGTAACTGATACCAACGATTATGGCTTCCAGGCGAATCTGAAGATCGATGTCTATGAAACTAAAGTTGCCAAAAAATTTACGGGTGCTGATGATAACGGCATCATTGGTAATCAGGGCGACGAATTGATTTACGATGATACCAGTCGTACTACATATACCTACGTCGCCAATCCAACCGCAGCTCAGCTGGCCTTGCGTCCACAGGGCTTTGCGGTACAGGGTAATGTTTCCTTCAAGGATCTGCAGATTGATCAGGTGCAGCTGAAGCATCCGGACGTCGCTCTGCCACAAACCGTATTCTCCGGTATCGTGATGCAGAACCTGAACATGACCACTAACCTCACGGCGACGCCTATCCGTTAGTCCTCTTTCATGTCGCTGCTGCCAATGAGGCTGTTCGGGCGTATACTATGCGCTCGATTCATTGGCAGCGGAGTAGCACATGAGCCAGCAAGACCGTTTGGTCATTTTTGACACCACAATGCGCGACGGCGAGCAAAGCCCGGGCGCGTCCATGACCAAGGAAGAAAAGGTCCGCATCGGTAAGGCGCTGGAGAAAATGCGCGTCGATGTGATTGAAGCTGGTTTTGCCGCCGCATCTCCGGGCGACTTTGCTGCGATTCAGGCGGTTGCTGAAGCGGTACGTGAGAGCACTATCTGCAGTCTGGCCCGTGCGGTTGACCGCGATCTGGAACACGCCGCCGAAGCGCTGAAAAAAGCCGAGCGTGCGCGTATTCACACCTTTATTGCTACCTCGCCAATTCACATGCAGTACAAACTGCGTATGCAGCCGGATCAGGTGGTCGAGCAGGCGATTTATGCGGTGAAGAAGGCCCGCAGCTTTGTTGAAGATGTTGAGTTCTCCTGCGAAGACGCCGGCCGTTCTGAGAATGATTTCCTGTGCCGTATTATTGAAGCTGCCATTAACGCTGGTGCGCGCACTATCAACATCCCGGATACTGTTGGCTATGCCATTCCGGAAGAGTTTGGGCACAAGATCAAAACCCTGCTGACCCGCATCCCGAATTCCGACAAAGCCATTTTCTCGGTGCATTGCCATAATGACCTTGGCCTGGCTGTGGCGAACTCGCTGGCCGCTGTGGCTAATGGTGCGCGTCAGGTGGAATGTACCATCAACGGTCTGGGTGAGCGTGCGGGTAATGCTGCGCTGGAAGAGATTGTGATGGCGACCCGTACCCGTCAGGATCTGTTCAATATCAGCACCAATATCGATACCACGCACATCGTGCCGACCTCTCGTCTGGTGTCTTCCATCACCGGTTTCCCGGTACAGCCGAACAAAGCCATCGTTGGTGCCAACGCCTTTGCGCATGAGTCCGGTATTCACCAGGATGGCGTGCTCAAGCACCGTGAAACCTACGAAATCATGAAGGCCGAAGATGTGGGTTGGGGCGCCAACAAAATGGTGATGGGCAAACACTCAGGCCGTGCGGCGTTCCGCAGCCGTCTGGAAGAGCTGGGTGTGACCTTTGATACCGACGCCGCACTGAACGAAGCCTTTGCCCGTTTCAAAGATCTGGCTGATAAAAAGCACGAAATCTTCGATGAAGACCTGCAGGCGCTGGTAACTGAAACCATCAGCGCTTCTGCTCCAGAGGCTTATAAGCTGGTAGCGCTGGAATGCCATTCTGCTATTGGTGAGACTCCGGTCGCGGAAGTGGTGGTCAGCCACAACGGTACAGAGCAACGCTCTAAAGCCAACGGCAGTGGCCCGGTTGATGCAGCACTGAAAGCGATTGAAGGCGTTGCTAATTCTGGTGCCAATCTGCTGTTGTATTCGGTTAACGCAATTACTCAGGGAACTGACTCTCAGGGTGAGGTGACCGTGCGTCTGGAGAAGGGCGGTCGTATCGTGAATGGCAGTGGTGCAGATACCGATATCGTTGTGGCATCGGCCAAGGCTTATATCCACGCGCTGAATCTGTTGCTGACCGGTAGTGATCGTCAGCATCCGCAGGCCGACGGCGTATAACGGATGCGTGAGCAGCAGCGGCTCGATTATCTGCAGGCGATGGGCATCACACAGTGGATGCCACGCCAGCCGCTGCCTGGCGTACCGGCCCCGCGCTGGTTGCCGGAAGATGCGTATGCTGCGGCAACCCGCCCTGCACTGACATCTGAGGGGGGTGGCCATATTGCTCACCCGATGGCAGCTCAGCTGCTGCATGAGGCCGCCGCTCAGCCCTCTGCCAAAGAGCCTGTTGCGGAACAAAGTAAACCTGCCGGCACTCCGGCTGTGGCTATTTCTGACGTTGCTTCTGAAGTTGTTGCCGACGTTGCCGCTACAACAACTTCGGATCTGACTCCTCCGCGTTTTGAGCTGCACTTTCTGCGGGTATCGGCCGCGGGAGTCTGGGTCTGTGACGATGCTGCTCAGGCCGAGCGTCTGGCGGCTTTTGCTTATCGGGTGATGTCCGCCCTGCAGTCTCCGGCCGGTTTATTACAGGCCCCCTTATGCTTCCGCTGGCCATTTATTGAATCTGCCCATGATGATCAGAGCCGGCCGGTTGCGTTACAGGCGTTGTCTGCGCAATGGCAATTCCTGCGCGATCAGGGTGTGCGCTATGCCGTGGCTTTTGGTCAGGACAGTGACCATTGGTTGCAGCAGGTGCAGGCGCCGCTGTTATTCCGCGCGGCCTCCCTTTCTGATGTGATGCAAAACGCTCAACACAAGCGTCAGCTCTGGCAGGCCCTGCTGACTCAGGCCGAGTTATAACATCATGCATGTCCGTCCTGCGGTTGAAGCCGATTTTTCTGCGGTTTATCAGATCGAACAACAGGCTCATTTTCATGCCTGGCCGGAAAGTGTTTTGCGCCGTTATTTTTCCCGTGAACATTGCGTCTGGGTGTTGGAAAACAACGACCGGATTATTGCCTATGCGGTGATTACGCTGGTGGCTGGTGAATCGGAATTGCTGATGATCGCCGTAGACCCGAAGCAGCAGGGTCAGGGCGCCGGGCGTGTGCTGATGAATGCATTGCATGATTTTCTGCTGGAACAGCAGGCAGAACAGTGGTTTCTGGAAGTGCGTGAAAGTAATCACAAAGCGATTGCGCTGTATGAATCGATGGGATTTTGTCAGGCCGGCTGCCGGCGTAATTATTATCCGACAGCCTCTGGTCATGAGGATGCCCTGCTTTATTGTCTGGAGCTGCAGGCATGATTGACTCCGGCCTCCTGCCTGAAATGGCGCTCTGGTGGTCGGCCATTATTTCTGTTCTTTTACTAATTCCTGCTCTGCTCAGTTATAACTGGCAGGCGTTACTTAACCTGCGCGGTGCGCAGCATTTCTTTTTCGGCAGTGTGGTCGTGTTGGCTTTGTTGTGGAATATGCAGGCCGGAATATTGCCAGGGCTGAGCTTTCATTTAATGGGGGTTACTGCGATTACGCTGATGATGGGCTGGCGGCTGGCTCTGTTATCCGTACTGTTGGTGCAGGTTATGCTGGTGCTGGTAGGGAAGCTCTGGTGGGCGGCTTTGCCATATCAGTTCTTATTGGCCGGTGCGTTACCGGTATTATTCAGCTACGGTTTTTATCTGCTGGTTTACCGCCGCATGGCGCATAACCCTTTTGTTTATATTCTGGTTGCCGGATTTTTAAATGCCGGTTTAACCCATGGTTTTTCTGATTTATTGCAGGGTTTCGGTTTGTGGCTGCTGGATGTCCATCCGGCGGAATTAATCTGGCGTGATTATTTACGCTACCTGCCGATGATGATGTTCCCCGAAGGTGTGGTAAACGGCATGTTTATCACCGGTATGGTGGTTTACCACAGTCGCTGGCTCAGCACCTTTGACGAAGATTCGTACTTTAACCACTGAAAACACCGGCCACTGACAGGACTGTGCTGTTCAGCGCGGCGCGTATTTCTGCAGCTTCCGCTGCAGGGTACGGCGGTGCATATTCAATACCCGCGCCGTCGCCGAAATATTCCCCTGCTGTTCGTTTAACACGCGCTGGATGTGTTCCCACTCCAGCCGTTCTACCGACATTATATTGCTGTCGTCCGGCAGCGGTTCCTGCACTTCCCCGGAGTCGGCAAATGCGGCAATTAACTCCTGCAGAGTGGCGGGTTTATGCAGGTAATTATGTGCACCCAGTTTTACCGCTTCGACCGCCGTCGGAATGCTGGCGTAGCCGGTCAGCATCACGATGCGGCAGTCGGGGTGTTGTTGCTTCAGACGGCCGATCAGTCCCAGGCCGGATTCCTGTTCCAGCCGCAGGTCGAGGGTTACCCACTGTGGCTGGAGATCCTGCGCTGCCTGCAGAGCTTCATCGCCACTGGCAGCAACGGCGGTCTGATGGCCCTGGCGCTCAAGGCTGCGTGCCAGTACCTGACTGAAATGCAGGTCATCATCAATAATCAGAATACGTTTATTCACGGGGTTATCCATGCTGGTGGCTCAGGGGCAGGGTGATGCGGCACAGGCTGGCGCCGTTGCTTTGTGCGAGCAGGTGAACCGAACCGCCGAACTGTTCCACACTGGCATTGCTCAGGTAAAGGCCGATGCCCATGCCGTGCTCTTTCTGACTGTGAAAAAGATTCTGCTGCTGGATATGCTCAGCGGCTTTGGGGTCAGGCTGCAGAATGTTCAGATGCCACTGACCGTTTTGCACCACACTGTGCAGATGTACTGGTTGCTGTCCCGCTTCGGCGGCGTTATCCAGCAGATTCAGCAGTGCCTGATCGAGCAGAGGGGAGGACGGAATCTCGGCTTCACAGGCAATGCCATTATCCACCCACAGTGCATTCGGATGGCTCAGCCGCCAGCGGTGCAGCAGGCTGCTCAGCCAGGTATGAGCCTGATGATGACCAACCTGATGAGCGGTGCGCCCGGCATTGGCCAGCTGCTGCAGAGACTGGCGGCAAATGCCAACCTGCTCACGCAGGATATGCAGATCGTGTTTGCTCAGCGGGTGGTCGGGTTGCTGGGCGATGTCGTCGAGAATCATATGCATGGTCATCAGCGGTGTGCCCATTTCGTGGGCGGTACCGGCGGCCAGAGTGGCGATGCCGATCAGCTGTTCATTTTTCAGCTGTTGTTCGCGCAGTTGCTGAATTTCCTGCTGTTGCTGCTGGGAAGATTTGAGCAGCAGCGGGATAAAAGTCACCACGATCAGGGCACTGATAACAAAGGTCAGCCACATGCCGGCCAGATGCAGATCAAATAAGCTGTGACCCGGCAGGCCATGTACATGATTGCTGAGCAGCGGCTGATACCACTGAGTCAGCAGGCTGTAATCGGCAATGCAGAGCACAGTGATCAGCAGCGAATAGCTGATGGGCAGGCTGTAGGCACTGACGACCAGCAGAACCAGAAAGTAGGAAATAAAAGGGTTGGTGGCGCCGCCGGTAAAGAACAGCAGACCGGCCAGCAGCTGGCATTCAAAGGCCAGATGTAAAAGCAGATGCCAGTCCTGAATATTACGGCGGTAGCCCTGCCAGCCACTGATTGCTAACAGCGGCAGATAAAGGGCGAGCAACGCCCAGGCGATATCCAGACCGGCAAAGCCCTGCCATTGCAGATAAAGCAGAAACATCAGCCAGATACTGGCGATGGACAGGCGCAGCAGGGCGAGGCGTTGCAATAACAGGTTCAGTTTATGAGTCATGGCTGCATTATAGCGTTGGCGCAGCAGTGCAGCAGCAACAAAGCGGTATTCGCGTGCATTGCTGTAGCAGGGTTATTGATACAGCTCAGGAATCAGCCCCCACACTGCCCGGATACAGGAATCGTCTGGTCAAGAGGCGAGGCTTTGCATATCATTGCGCCCCTCAGACCGGGTTGCGGCAAGCGTCCGGATATCTCCTGAATCCAGCACGATGCTGGCAGGCCAGGCTCAGAAGAAGATCGCAAGCGATGTCGAAATCCCCATTTGAACTGGAAGTCGGTAAGCGCCGTACTTTCGGTATTATTTCGCACCCCGATGCGGGTAAGACCACCATCACCGAAAAGCTGTTGCTGTTCGGTAATGCCATTCAGTTGGCCGGTACGGTGAAAGGCAAGAAAACCGGCCGTATGGCGACCTCTGACTGGATGCAGATGGAGCAGGACCGTGGTATTTCCATCACCACCTCGGTAATGCAGTTTCCGTACAACGGTCGCATGGTTAACCTGCTGGATACTCCGGGTCACGAAGACTTCTCGGAAGATACCTACCGCACCCTGACCGCGGTCGACTCCGTACTGATGGTTATTGATGGCGCCAAAGGTGTAGAAGACCGGACCATCAAGCTGATGGAAGTCTGTCGCCTGCGTGACACGCCGATCTTCACCTTTATCAACAAAATGGACCGTGAAGTCCGCGACCATATTGAAGTTCTGGACGAAATTGAAACCATCCTGAAAATCAAATGCGCCCCGGTGACCTGGCCAATCGGCATGGGTAAGGCATTTAAAGGGGTGTACAACCTGATTACCGACACCATCCATGTGTTCACTCCGGGTCAGGGCAGTGTGGTGCCGGATGATATTCAGATTCAGGGGCTGGAGTCCGCTGAAGCAGAAGCTTTACTGGGTGCAGAGTTGGTTGCCGAGCTGGTGGACGAAATTGAACTGGTGCGTGGCGCCAGTTACGAGTTTGATCTGGATGAATATCTGCGCGGTGAAATGACGCCGGTATTCTTCGGTACGGCCCTGGCCAACTTTGGTGTACGTGAGCTGCTTAACTACTTCGTTGAGTGGGCACCGGCGCCACTGGCGCGTGAAACCGATAAGGGCGCGGTTGCTCCGGCCGATGATAAGTTCACCGGCTTTATCTTTAAAATTCAGGCCAATATGGATCCGAAGCACCGTGACCGTATTGCCTTTATGCGCATCTGTTCCGGCACCTACAGCAAGGGCATGAAGATGAAGCACGTACGCATCGGCAAAGATGTAAAAATCGCCGATGCCGTAACCTTCCTTGCCGGTGACCGTTCGGCGGTGGAAGAGGCTATTTCCGGCGATATTATCGGTTTGCATAACCATGGCACCATCCAGATCGGTGATACCTTCACCTTTGGTGACGATATGCAGTTCACCGGTATTCCGCATTTTGCTCCGGAACTGTTTAAGCGTGTGCGCCTGAAAGACCCGCTGAAAATGAAACAGCTGCAGAAAGGCCTGCAGCAGCTGTCTGAAGAAGGTGCGACCCAGCTGTTTATGCCGCTGAATAATAACGACCTGATTCTGGGTGCGGTGGGTGTGCTGCAGTTTGATGTGGTACAGCAGCGTCTGCGTGATGAATACAAAGTTGAGTGTATTTATGAGCCGATCAGTGTCAGCACTGCACGCTGGGTATACTGCAACGACAGCAAAATGCTGGAAGACTTCAAACGTAAGGCTGCTGAAAACCTGGCCATCGATGGCGGTGGTTACCTCACTTATATTGCCCCTACCCGGGTGAATCTGAGTCTGACTCAGGAGCGCTGGCCGGATATTCAGTTCAGTGCTACACGCGAGCATTAATGCAGAAAGGCTGAAACAGTAAAACTGATGCAGTAACAAAATAAACCCCGGATATCCGGGGTTTATTTTTTGAGTTTTACTCAATCAGAATGCGACCTGAATATTGGCGGGCCAGTATTCAGGTCTCTGGCGCTATCTCCGCATTTTATAAGATGCGGGGATTACCTGAAGTACGGTTCATTTTCCGGCGCAACAGCAATGGGGTCATACCCAGCAGCCACAGCAGTGAACCACCGCCGGAGGATGAGCGACCGGAAGATGAACCACCACTGTCTGTGCCATCTGTACCGTCGCCACCGTCAGATCCATCGCCGCCGTCCGGATCATCACGGTTGTCGACAGGGTCGCTGTTATCACCGATACCGTCACCATCAACATCAGACCACTCGGCCGGATCCTCCGGGAAAGCATCTTCATCGTCGATGTAGCCATCAGCATCCGTGTCACGCAGTACCCGGCCCAGTGCGGTCAGTACAGGCAACTGCTCTGAGGTGCCGAAGTCCCAGAAGCTGACCGGCTGTCCGTCAGGCGCGGTATAGGTGCTGTCAGACCAGCCATTAAACAATGTGATGGAGGCACAGCTGGTATTATCAGCACTCACCGCGCAACGCAGAGCGGCATCGCTTACCGCACCGTATTCAGCGCTGTTGTCATCGAGCAGGTTACTGCTGCCCCATGGCTGTTGCGGCCCGCTTTCTGTTGCCCAGTAACTGTTGTTGATGCGCATCACGTCTGATTCCCCAACCATGGCACCGGCAATATCGGTTGCGCTGCTGATCACACCAGATACATACGCATTCTGAATAATGATTGTACTGTTTAAGCCTCGGCCAACCAGTCCACCGGCGCTGTTTTTCGAATTCACATTGCCGCGTACATAGGTGTTTATCAACGTGCCATTGTTTCTGACCCGGCCAATCAGGCCACCCGTTTCATAGCCGTCAACATCACCGTAAAAAGCGCTGTTACTGATATCGATTCCGTCAGCGCTGCCTACCAGTCCGCCAGCCTGTGCAAAGTAATCATTATTAGTAGCGGTAACATTGCCCATGTTATAGCTGAATAAAATCTGGCGTGGCGTACCGCTATTGTTGATCATTACTCCTGCCAGGCCACCGACATAAGCCTCTCCGGCAACATCCCCTCTGATCCAGACACCGCTGATATTACTGTCCCAGACACCGCCGGCAATGGCGCCCACATAGGTGTTGGCAGTGACCGACATTAACGGACCGTCGAGACTGAGTAAGCGTATATCGGCATTGTTAATAGTGGCAAACAGCCCCTCCCAAATACCTGATGGGCGGTTAATATAGAGGTTACTGATACGGTGGCCATTGCCATTAAACTGTGCTTCAAACGGATATTTTCTGGACCCGATCGAGATCCAGCCTTCGCCGTCATTCCAGTATTCATCATTGGCATCCATCTGGCCGTCGCCATTGGTGTCAAAGTCGAGGTCAGCGGTTAATTCAAAACCATGACATAGGGTGTTGGGACAGCCGGCGGTGATACCATCCATGCTGGTGCCGTCCAGATTGTTGCGGATATTGTTCAGGTCAGCCAGCGTCTTAATTTCAATCAGGCCATTGCCATCGGCATCGACCACCTGATCTGCCCGTGATGCACTCGGGTCCAGAGGGAAGGCATCTTCGCTGTCGGCAACACCATCGTTGTCATCGTCCGGATCGGCGTTGTTGCCGATGCCGTCTTTGTCTGTGTCGGCCCATTCCGCCGCATCGTAAGGGAAGGCATCGTTTTCATCGGCTACGCCGTCGTTGTCGTCATCTGTGTCGCTGTTGTTTCCGGCCCCATCGTTATCGTTATCCAGCCATTCGTTGCTGTCATCCGGGAACGCATCGCGGTTGTCACCAACACCGTCACCGTCACGGTCGCTTGATTCTGTATCGTCGTAAGGGAAGGCATCTTCATTATTGGCGACACCGTCATTATCAATATCCGGATCGGTGTTATCGGCAATACCATCGCCATCGGTATCCGTGCTTTCACTGGCATCAAAAGGGTACTTGTCATCTGCATCGAGCACGCCGTCGCCATCGCTGTCACGGTGGACAACGCCATTAATCAGCAGGCCCGGCAGTTGATTGCTGTCACCGAAGTCCCAGTAAGGTACTGGCGCTGAGGTGCCGGCATCGTAGGTTTCAGTTTCCCAGCCGGAATAGAGTACGGCGCTGCTGCAGCTGCTGTCGGTGCCTGCAACCGGACATTGCAGTTCGGCCAGGGTGACACCGGCATTGCCGACAGAGGTAACCGTACTGCCATTGACCATGTGTGTCCGGCCGGTGGTATCGGTTGCCCAGTGGCTGTAACTGATAAACTCATTACCATCGCGGTAAACCGTGCCCACCAGACCTGCGGGTGTTTGTGTGGAGGTGTAAGTGACATGTCCGATGGCAAAGGCGTTTTTAACTTCACTGTGAACCATTGAACCGACCAGGCTGCTGGCGGATGAATTGCCGCTGACACTGCCTGTGGCAAAACTGTTGCTGATGAGTGAGCCTTCCCGCAGGGTGCCGGCCAGACCGCCAGACATGACGCCGGACGCCTCCTGACTGGTGCCCATGATATTACCGGTGGCGAAACAGCCCTCAATGACGGAATTGGTGGATGACATCCCCACCAGTCCTCCGGCACGCCAGGAATTGGTCGTTACATTGCCGGTGGCGTAACTATGGCGGATAACGGCGTTATTCTGCGCCCAGCCTATCAATCCGCCACTGGTGGTTCCGTAAGCGAAAACTTCCACATCGGCACTGGCATTAATCACCTGAGTATTCACGATGTGTCCTGCCAGTGGTCCGACAGACTTATAACCGGTAATAAAACTCAGCGGACCGCGCAAATGAATATTGCTGATGGTTGTGTTTTCGACGCGACCAAACAACGATGCATAGCTTTCACCGGGGCGATTAATCAATAAATTATGGATGCTATGATTATTACCGTTAAATACCGCGGTGAAGGGAGTTGAGGGGTTTCCGATATGCTGCCAGCCAGTGCCGTTATTCCAATAAGGGTCGTATTCATTCAGAACACCATCGCCGTTCTGGTCAAAATTCAGGTCGGAGGTCAGCTCGAAGCCAACGCAGCCACTTGACGGACAGCCGGCGCTGGAACCGTATAATGAACGGCCATCCAGAGCGTTGCGGATTTCATTCAGGTCGGCCAGATCATTGATTTCGATAAGGCCGTTATCGTCAATATCGTAGTCAGCACGATTATTTTCGGCAAAGACCTGCGTACTGCTGGTAAAGAGCAGGGCAGGCAGGAAATATTTAAGGGATTTCATTGTTTCTCCTGGTGGTAGTGAATACCGGTTGGGGAAAAATCAGAGGTTTTATATCCGTTGAGGATTTTATCGATAAACTTCCGGTACTTAATCCTGCAAAAGGATGGAAATCCATTTTTAAAATAAGGTTTTATGTCGTTGTTAAAATTCTGAAAATAAATGCTGATTAAATTCCATGTGCTTATTATTTTTCAGGCATGGTGACGCGAAGGGATTTCTTGCTGATGACGTTGTTTTTTATTTTTCATAATCAAAAATAAAAAACCCCGCGATGCGGGGTTCTTTATATCAGCTGCTGTATATCAGCTGCTGTTTGTCAGGCTTTTGACTTACGGCGTAATACCAGAGGAGCAAGTCCCAGCAACCAGATCAGCGAACCGCCGCCAGAGCTGCCAGATGAGGATTTTGGCGCTGTATTGGACGGATCATCCGGGTAGGTATCATTAAAATCCCAGATGCCATCGCCATCACGGTCACGTAATACATAGCCCTGTGCGGTTAACACCGGCATTTGATTCGCGGTACCGAAATCCCAGTAATTCACCACCGTTTCATCGGCCAGTGTGTAGCTGCCTGTCCACCCAGAGTAAAGTGTAGCTTCCGGCGTGCAGTCGGTATCATCGGCCGCAGTCGGGCAGCTGAGAATGGCCTGAGAGTAAGTTCCGCTATTGGAATCCAGGGTAAAAGAGCCATCACCATAAGCGGATTCCTGACCGGTTTCTTCGGTCCAGTAGCTGTTATAGGCTGAAGTACCGTTGGATGACGCAACCAGACCGCCAGTAACCGCGCCTTCCGGGGCGGTTACTTTACCCATGGCATAAGAACTGTAAATATTCATCGTGGTGCGGGAAGCACCAACCAGCCCGGCAGCAAAGCCGGTGGTGGCACTGACATCACCGCTGGCGTAGGTATTGCGGATACTGACATTCTGCGCAATGCCAATCAGGCCTCCGGCAACCTCTGCGCCGGATACACCGCCGGTGGCAAAACATTCAGTAATATTGTTGTCAACAATACTGCCGATCAGTCCGCCGCTATATGTATTGCCCGTCACGCTGGCGCCGGAGTAGCAGAAAGAGGCGGTATTTCTCACGCCGCTTTCCGGGGCAAATCTTCCGATTAAACCACCGACATTGACACCTCCCTGAACCTGACCGGCGGTGCTGACATGGGTTACTTCACCCTTGGTGATCAGGCCAATCAGAATGCCGACATTGTTCTTGCCGGTGACTGAGGTCTGTGGTCCTGCAACAGCCAGATTATAAACCTTACCCCAGTACACATGGCCGAATAAACCGACGTTATCGGTTTCAGGACGGTTGATATAGAGGTTACGGATAACATGATTGTTACCGTCGAATACGACACCGAAGGTCGGGTTCGGGCTGCTGCCAACAGGATCCCAGCCCAAGCCGTCATTCCAGAATTCATCACTGGCGTCAATCACGCCATCACCATTGGTATCGAAATTCAGGTCGGTGGTCAGCTCAAAACCGGTACAGCCGCCTTCCGGGCAGCCTGCTGCAGTGCTTAAGTTAAATTCAGATTCTGCATCGCGATAATTACGCATCGCGTCCAGATCCTGCAGGCTGTTGATTTCAATCAGCCCGTTATCATCCAGATCGTAATCGTCGCGTGGTTCCGCAGCTAATACCTGAGCGCTAAGGCCAATAATGGCGGTCGCCAGAAGAGTTTTTTTAAGGTTCATAGTGTCACCCGATTATCCATCATCGTCGTTATGTGATTTTGATCAGCTGCCTGACTATTCTGAAGTCCAGGCAGGCATGTATGGTGAGCGGGATCTTATTACCGGTTGTTACGGGATTTTATCCTCCATAAGAATGAAATATGTTAATGATCTGAGGGGAAGGATGAAATTATGACGTATGGCAATAATTATCTATGTTCATTCTTTTGGATGGTTGGCTTTGGGGTGAGTAGTGTGCATGTTTTTTATTTTTTAATTAAATAGCCAATAAAGGGCCGGAGAGAAGATTAGTGTTTTTCCGGTAAAAATATTTTTTCAGGAAATTATTTTTATATTCAGTGTTTAATCGCCGGGTAAACTCCGGAGTATTTAAATTCTGCGTTAAGTATTGTTGGCAGGGTGAAAAAACTCCGCCGGAGCGGAGTTTTGAGGCTTAGTGCCGGATTACTTTATTCAGACGTAGCGTAAATGGTAACAAGCACAGCAGCCAGATCAGTGAACCGCCGCCAGAGCTGCCAGATGAGGATTTTGGCGCTGTATTGGACGGATCATCCGGGTAGGTATCATTAAAATCCCAGATGCCATCGCCATCGCGGTCACGTAATACATAGCCCTGTGCGGTTAAAACGGGCATTTGGCCGTCTGTACCGAAATCCCAGTAACCGACTTCAGTGTCGTCGGCCATTGTGTAGCTGTTTGTCCAGCCTGGGTAGAGCGTTGTATCAGTAGTGCAGTCGGTATCATCGGCAGCAACCGGGCAGCTGAGGACGGCCTGAGTATGGCTGCTGTTCTTGTCATCACCACTTATTGTACCGCTACCATTGAGGTACTGCTGGCCCGTTTCTGTGGCCCAATGGCTGCTGTTGATCGAGCTGTTATTGGCCTGGCCAATCAGCCCGCCTGCAATACCTGTACTGTTGGAGATGCTGACCTTACCTGTGGCATAAGTGAAATAAACATTGAGAACGCCAAAGTCGTTAGCCCCGATCAGGCCACCAGCTATATCGTTTGCACTGACATCACCAGTGGCATAGCTGTCTCCGATGCTAATGTTCTGGGTTACACCGATAAAACCACCGGCTTTGGCATTGGCGGTCACATCGCCCTTGGCAAAACACTGGTATACATCAGTTCGATTGCTAAAACCGATTAACCCACCGGCCGGGCTTTCGCTGGCACTTACGTCGGCTGTGGAATAGCATAAAGTGACTTTACGTCTGCTACCTTCGTAATAAGCTCCGCCAATTAATCCGCCGACATTGATCGCACCTTGAACGATGCCGCTGGTGCTGACATTGGTTACGTCACCTCTTGTGATTCGTCCAATCAAAATACCGACATCATTCTTGCCAGTGACAGAGGTTAGCGGCCCGGCGATGGCTAGGTTACGAATATGACTGGTCCCGCTATATACCACGCCGAACAAACCGACGTTATCGCTTTCCGGACGGTTGATATACAGGTTGCGGATAACATGATTGTTACCGTCAAAGATGGCGCCGAAGGTTGGGGTGCCTCCAACCGGTTCCCAGCCAGCGCCTTCGTTCCAGAATTCATCACTGGCGTTGATAACGCCATCGCTATTGGTATCGAAATTCAGATCGGTGGTCAGCTCAAAACCGGTACAGCCGCCTTCCGGGCAGCCTGCTGCAGTGCTTAAGTTAAATTCATATTCTGCGTCACGATAATTACGCATCGCGTCCAGATCCTGCAGGCTGTTGATTTCGATCAGTCCGTTATCGTTGAGGTCGTAGTCTTCGCGTACGTCAGCAGCATGCAGCAGGCTGCTGGCGCCAGCGATGGCGGCTGTCAGGAGGGTGGTTGTCAGTTTCATAATAGTCGAGTCATCCATTTTCGTGGTTTGTCGTTGCCCGTACGATATGCCAAATGCTGCAATGCTTATCGATCGGATATGCCGGGAGAAATGATATGCCCCGCGAGAAGGCTTTATTATCGTCCGTAAGGTTGGAATGCGTTATTGTGCGACCAATATTGATAATAAAATGATTTATAGTGATCTGCGGAATATCTGATATGCTGATCGTTTATTTCAGACCATCCTTTTGGCTGGTTACAGATGATTTAATATGAATTATCTTAATAGGCTTATGTGCAGCCTGTAGGGTGAGGCATGGAGGGCTGATATGAAAATACTTCTGGTTGATGATCATCAGATGTTTGTGGATGGATTAAGGGGGATATTGTCTGCCTCCGATCTGAATGCTGAAATCGAAACGGTTAATAATGGCAAGGCTGCTCTGGAGCGTCTGAAATCGGTAAAGTTTGATATCGCCCTGGTGGATTTGCGCCTGCCTATCATGGACGGCTTTATGTTGCTGTCTGAGATGAGCAAGTGTGGCAACCTCACTCCGGTTATTATTGTTTCTGCATCCCGCGACCCGGAAGATATGCGCAAGGCTATTGAACTGGGTGCGATGAGTTTTATCCCGAAGTCATCGTCGGGCGACCGCATTGTTCAGACCATTGCCGATGTGATGAATGGCAAAGTGGTCTACTCCAATAAAACCGATGTTAATGAAGAAGACTTTTTGTCTGACGGTGCTCTTTGGGCTGCCCAGCACAATATGACGCCGCGTCAGCTGGAAGTTCTGCGGCTGGTGAAAAAAGGACTGTCCAACCAGGCGATTGCCGAGCAGTTGTGCCTGAGTGTGGCTACGGTAAAGTCTCATCTCAGCGCTATCTTCCATGCACTGGGGGCTCAGAGCCGTTCTGAGTCCAGTAAAAAAGCACATCAACTGGGCCTCGATTAGGCAAGTATCTATGCAGCGATTATGGTTTAACCAAAATACTGCCACGTCATCTGAATATGAAAATGAGATCCTTGCTGAAAAAATCAGGGTAGTTCGCCGCAATACACCAATGATCCTTCTGGGCAATTTGTTGGGCAGTGTGCCTTTATTAATTGTCTTCTGGGGAGGTGATTATGCAACGCGGGTAATTTGTTGGAGCATTGCTCTTTATATTATGCTTGCGATCCGGATGGTGCATTATCATTATCCGGGCAATACGATCAGTACGCATAAAGAAATATTCCGCTACGGCAGAAATCAGACCTTTCTTATTTTTCTTACCGGCTGCGTATGGGGAGCTGGTGGTGCAGTACTGTTTGATGCAGAGAATATTAATAACCTTGCCTATCTGATACTGACTTTTATCAGCATGATCGCCGGCAGCATGGTGTCACTGTCTTCCCGGCCGTTATCCTACATATTATTTTCCGCTCCGCTGATGTTACCTATGATTCTGAGTATGGTTACCCAGGATCAGGTTATGTATCGCTGGATGGGCTTCGGTGCCGTGGTGTACCTGTTTGCCACTTTTGGTTTCAGCCGGACGGTGCACAGGGTTATCGACAACTCTATTCGTCTTAAATACGCCAACCTTGATCTGATTGCCGATTTGCAGCAGCAGACTGACCGGGCGAACCGGGCCAGTGAGGAAAAGTCGCGCTTTCTTGCATCCGCCAGTCACGACCTGCGTCAGCCGTTGCAGGCGGTCAATCTGTATACCGAGATTCTTGCTGCAAAAGTGAAAGATCCCGAGCAGCAGGCGGATTTGCGTAACATCCGCCAGGGCGTGGGGGCACTTAACGAGCTTCTGGATGCGCTGTTTGATGTCTCGCATCTGGACTCAGGCAACGTGCAGGTCAGGCGTGCCAGTTTTGTTGTTGAAGACATCCTGCGTAAGCTTGAGCGTCAGTTTCAGCTGAAGGCAAGGCTGCAGGGGCTGGAGTTTAATGTTAACTATGGCCGGCATGTCGTTAATTCAGATCCGATTTTGCTGGAAAGGGTTATCACGAATTTGCTGGTTAATGCATTCCGCTATACAGAGCAGGGGCGGATTGATGTCTTTTTTGAAAGTGGCAAGGGTAACGCCCTGCAGGTGCATATACGGGATACCGGTATCGGCATCTCGGCTGAAAATCTGGAAGCCATTTTTCAGGAGTTCTTTCAGGTACAGAATCAGGAGCGTGACCGGCGTCAGGGGTTGGGGCTCGGGCTGGCAATTGTCCGGCGCATTATCAGTTTATTGGGGCATGATATTGAAGTGCGTTCCGAGCTTGGCAGGGGGACTGAATTTATTGTGACTCTGCCGCGCGGCCGGGAAGAAGATTGTCCCTTGCCTGAGTTAAGTCGCGTGGAAGGAAGCGCTAAGGAGGGCAGTCTCAATGGTTTGAGGGTCATGATCGTTGATAACGAAGCGCTGATTCTTGAAGCCATGGATTCGCTGATCGCATCCTGGGGTGCCGAATGTACGGGCTTCCTGACAACGGAAGCCGCCCTGCAGGCTGTCAGGGATGGATATATTCCACAAATGCTGATTGCCGATTACCGTATGCCCGGAAAATACAATGGTTGTCAGCTGGTGGCTGAAATCCGCTCAGTGTTGGCAGACGTACCGGCTCTTATTGTAACCGGTGATACCAGTGACGAAGTGGTGGAGGAATTTCGCCGCGAGCGCCTTGATTATCTGCATAAGCCCATTAAGCCTGCGCAGCTGAGAATGCTTGTGTCGCGCGCACTGAAGCGGGATAGGCAGCCGAATAGGGCTGAGCATGAGGCGGATGAATGCTGACAGTATTGTCAGCCCGTGCTTGCAGGTCAGTCTGTCTGGGCTAGTCTTAGAGCAGTTATTATTCTGCGGACTGACTCTTATGGTTGCTTACTTTCTGGCCGGCATGGTGCTGGCATGCGCGCTCTGTTATGGCGCTTACTTCCTGTTGCAGGCAAAGGTTCTGGATGAAACGCTTACGATGGATGACGGCAAGGGCTATTTTCTGGTAGCCTGCATCCTGATTGGGTTTGTCGTCAGCGTTGCCTGCTTCTATGTTGGCCAGACGCTGGGCTACGACCAGCAGGAAGACACATCGACCATGATGGCACTGTCCATTCTGCTCGATATCATGGTTACCATGCTGACCCTGATTTACGGTCTGGTGAAGTTCCGCGAGCCGGAGCATTACTGACCAAAGTACAGTCGTTACAGATATCTGAACCGCCGTTTGCTGACCGCAAACGGCGGTTTCTTTTACTGTGATGGCGGGCGCCATCCCAGTGCCGGTGCGGGCTTAGCCTTCGTGTCCGGTCGGATCATAATTCATACAGGATTATGACTTGCGGAAGGATCTTCCTTCCTATAGAATGCCGCCCTCTTTTCGAATCAACATGCCCTTAAAGGCGAGAAATTGATGAAAACATACAGCGCGAAACCCGAAACCGTAAAACGTGAGTGGTTTGTAGTTGATGCAGCTGAACAGACGCTGGGTCGCCTGGCCACTGAGGTTGCTCGCCGTCTGAGAGGCAAGCACAAGCCAGAATACACTCCACACGTTGATACCGGCGATTACATCGTTGTTATCAATGCAGACAAAGTTAAAGTTACCGGTAATAAAACCAGTGACAAGATGTACCATCATCACACTGGTTACCCAGGTGGTCTGAAGTCTATTTCTTTCGAGAAACTGATTGACCATAAGCCTGAAATGGTAATCGAACTGGCCGTTAAAGGTATGCTTCCAAAGAATCCTTTAGGTCGTGCCATGTACAAAAAAATGAAAGTTTATGCTGGTAGCGAGCATCCGCATACCGCTCAGCAGCCGCAAGAACTGAAACTGGGATAATATGATGGCAGTCTCTCAATACTATGGTACCGGTCGTCGTAAGACCTCCACAGCTCGTGTGTTCCTGCGTCCTGGTACTGGCAGCATCGTAGTTAATAAGCGTCCTCTGGATGTTTACTTTGGTCGTGAAACCGCTCGTATGGTTGTTCGTCAACCACTCGAACTGACTGAAAACCTGACCAAGTTTGACGTTATCATTAACGTTAACGGTGGTGGTGGTAACGGTCAGGCCGGTGCAATCCGTCACGGTATTACCCGTGCCCTGATGCAATACGACGAAACTCTGCGTCCTTCTCTGCGTGCAGCGGGTTATGTTACCCGTGACGCCCGTGAAGTTGAGCGTAAGAAAGTGGGTCTGCGTAAAGCACGTAAGAAGCCACAATTCTCCAAGCGTTAATTCGCTCGCAGAATACAAAAAGAAGCGTTCATTGGCTTATGTCAATGGACGCTTTTTTTATGCCCAAAACCCCATGTTCTGTGGGTTTTTCAGGTTGTTTCCCCTCCCCAATTTCTTTACTATGTGCGCCGCTCTGTATGCTACGCTGGGTCTGTGCAAAAAATATACAACAGGCTCCTGACCTTGTAGCACAAAAGAATTTTTTTGATGGGAGAAGATGGTAATGAGTCAAGACGGCGTGAATAAGGGTCGGCGTACTCTGCTCGTAGGCGCTACAGCCGGCGTCGGTGCTGTCGGCGCTGGCTTTCTCGCAGTACCCTTCGTGAAATCTTGGTTGCCAAGTGAGAAGGCGAAAGCAGCAGGTGCTCCGGCAAAAGTCGATATCAGCAAAATTGAGCCAGGTGCAATGCTGACCGCCGAATGGCGTGGTAAGCCGGTGTATATTGCACGCCGCACCCAGGAACAGCTGGACAATCTGCCAAACCTGAATGACAACCTGAAAGACCCGGAAAACAGCGTTAAAGAGCAGCAGCCTGCTTACGCCGATAATATTTATCGCTCGCGCAAACCGGAGTTTATTGTCCTGCTGGGTGTGTGTACTCACCTGGGTTGTGCGCCGAAATACTTCGCTGAAGTTAAGCCGGAAACATTCGACGCAAACTGGCAGGGCGGTTGGTTCTGTCCGTGTCACGGCTCCCGTTTTGATTTGTCTGGCCGCGTATTTAACGGCTCACCAGCTGCTACCAACCTGATTGTTCCTCCTTACTCTTTCGAGGACGACAATGTTCTGGTAATCGGTGTTGATGAGGAGAACGCTTAATGAGTAAGCAGCAAAACACCCTGATGGGCTGGATTGATGACCGTCTGCCGGTTACCCAGACCTATGAAAAGCATATGTCCAAGTACTATGCACCGAAGAACTTTAACTTCTGGTACTTCTTCGGCGTACTGTCCATGCTGATGCTGGCTAACCAGATCCTGACCGGTATCTGGCTGACCATGAACTTCGTGCCAAGTGCCGAAGGCGCCTTTGCTTCTGTTGAATACATCATGCGTGATGTTGAGTGGGGCTGGCTGATCCGTTACCTGCACTCCACCGGTGCTACCTTCTTCTTTATTGCCGTTTATCTGCACATGATGCGTGCGATTCTGTACGGTTCATACCAGAAGCCACGCGAGCTGATCTGGATCTTTGGTATGCTGATTTATCTGGCTCTGATGGCGGAAGCTTTCATGGGTTACGTACTGCCATGGGGACAGATGTCTTACTGGGGTGCGCAGGTAATTATCTCTCTGTTCTCAGTTATTCCTTTCGGTATTGGTGATGCTCTGACTGAGTGGATCCGTGGTGACTTCCTGATTTCCGGTGCCACCCTGAACCGCTTCTTCGCTCTGCACGTTATTGCTCTGCCTCTGGTGATCGTGATGCTGGTGGTTCTGCACCTGCTGGCGCTGCACGAAGTGGGTTCTAACAACCCGGATGGCGTTGATATCAAAAAACTGAAAGACGAAAACGGTAAGCCGCTGGATGGTATCCCGTTCCACCCTTACTACACCGTACATGACATGGTGGGTATTGTTGTCTTCCTGATGATCTTCTGCACCGTGCTGTTCTTCTTCCCTGAAGGTAACGGTTTCATGCTGGAGTACGCTAACTTTGAGCCGGCTAACGGCCTGAAAACCCCAGAGCATATTGCTCCTGTATGGTATTTCGGTGCGTTCTACGCGATTCTGCGTGCGGTACCGGATAAGCTGCTGGGTGTTGTTGCCATGGCCGCTGCTATTGCCGTTCTGTTTGTTCTGCCATGGCTGGATCGCAGCCCGGTTAAGAGCTGGCGCTACAAAGGCTGGATCAGCAAAGTGTTTATCGTTGTCTTTGCTGCTGCCTTCGTTGAACTGACCTGGCTTGGTACTCAGCCAGCGAACGACCTGAATACTTTCCTGGCTCGTTTCTGCTCAGTTATTTACTTTGGCTTCTTCCTGCTGATGCCGTTCTACACCCGCATGGAAAAAACCAAACCAGTACCAGAGCGCGTAACCGGGGGCCACTGATAATGAAAAAAGTATTCGCGTTAATTGCAGCATTTATTCCAGCCGTTGCGATGGCTGCAGGGGCCGGAGTTCATCTGGACAAGCACCTGACCGATCTGACCGACACTGCATCCCTGCAGCGTGGTGCACAGACCTTTGCTAACTACTGCATGGGCTGTCACTCACTGGAGCATGCCCGTTTTAACCGTGTTGCCCGCGACCTGGGCATCCCGGAAGAACTGATGCAGGAAAATCTGAACTTTGCCGGCAAGCAGTTCGGTGAGCTGATGACCATTGCCATGCAGAAAGAAGACTCCAAGCGTTGGTTTGGTGCTACTCCTCCGGATCTGACTCTGGTTGCCCGTGTTCGCCGCCCTGATTGGGTATACACCTACATGCGCAGCTTTTATGAAGACCCAAGCCGTCCGTGGGGCGTAAACAACGCTGTATTTAAAGACGTTGGTATGCCGCATGTTCTGGCTGATCTTCAGGGTCGTCAGGTAAAAGGCACCGCACAGGTTGCTGTGGGCTTTGATACCCTGACTGGTCAGGAAATCACCGAAGAGCACGAAGGCGTTCTTTATCTGGCAGAAGAGGGTACCCTGTCTGCAGAAGAGTACGACAAAGTTGTGTTCGACCTGGTTAACTTCCTGGTTTACATGGCTGAACCTATTGCTGTTGAGCGTGAGCGCATCGGCTGGTGGGTACTGTTATTCCTGGCAATCTTCTTTGTTCCTGTATATATGCTGAACAAAGAATACTGGCGCGACGTTAAGTAAGACGTCCGGCAGCTGATTGCCTGCACAGCCCGTCCGCTTTTGCGGCCGGGCTATCTTTGTTTTTGGGTTTGCTAAGAGGTAAGGAAATTATGGGGGTTGTGGCTAAACGCTCTTCCATGACGTTCTATTCGGATGCGTCAGATCATTACAGTCACCGTGTACGTATCGTACTGGCTGAAAAAGGGGTGGCGGTAGAAATTCATGACGTCGATCCTGACAACAAGCCAGAAGATCTGGCATCACTGAACCCATACAACTCGCTGCCAACACTGGTGGATCGCGATCTGGTTCTGTACGAACCAAACGTGATGATGGAATACCTCGACGAGCGCTTCCCGCACCCGCCGCTGTTGCCGGTTTACCCGGTTGCCCGTGCGCAAAGCCGTCTGTGGATTAACCGCATCGAAAAAGACTGGGGTGGCCTGATCGACACCATCCTCAACGGAAAAGGCAAGGATGTTGAAGCAGCCCGTAAACAGCTGACTGACAGTCTGATTGCAACCAGCCCGATCTTTGCAGAATTGCCATATTTTATGAGCGAAGAGTTCTCCATTGTTGATTGCTGCGTTGGCCCGATCCTGTGGCGCTTGCCGGTACTGGGTATCGAATTGCCGGAAAAATCCTGCAAGCCGATGCTGCAATATATGGAGCGTTTGTTTGAGCGTGAATCCTTTATCGCCAGCCTCTCTGAAGCTGAGCGGGAAATGCGCGACTGATGAGTAATACCATGACACCCAGTCGTCCGTACTTAATGCGGGCGCTGAATGAGTGGATTCTCGATAATCAGTGCACGCCTTACGTTCTGGTTGATGCTTTACTGCCCGATGTTCAGGTTCCGCAGGAATATGTGAATAACGGGCAGATTGTGCTGAATATCAGTCCCGGAGCTGTGCAGAACCTGCTGATTGATGAAAGTGGTCTGTCGTTTAATGCCCGCTTTGGTGGTGTGCCAATGGCGGTCTTTGTGCCTGTTATTGCCATATTGGCAATTTATGCGCGCGAGAATGGTCAGGGAATGGTGTTTGGCTCTGAAGCCGGAGCACCGAATCCGGATGACCCGCAACCGCCGAAGAAAAAGCCTGTAGCGGAAAATCCGCCAGCTGGCGCAAGACCTTCGCTGAAAGTGGTGAAGTGATGCCTGAGCCGGACGTCGGCAGATTGACGTCGGACGCTTAAGAAGCAGGAATATAAGAAACCGCCGCAAGGCGGTTTTTTTATGTCTGACTGTTACCCTGCACTGCTCCTCCCGGGCTGTTATTCAATAAATGGCGCGTCTTTGGCCACTTTTGAACATTTATTGTGAACACTCTCGATAAATGGAAATTCTGCGCTTGTGGGCAGAAGCTGGCTGAGCATAATGCCTGACCGAATGGTCAAGTATTAATGGTTGGAATGTTATGCGCCCCTGTGCGATGAATTTTTTATTGGTATTACTGTGCTCACTGACGACGGCTGCTCAGGCGCAAATTAAAGCGGCTTTTATTTATGTTGGACCAGCCAAAGAAGTCGGCTGGTCACACTCGCATGATGAAGGGCGTCAGCATCTGGAAAAAGTCTTCGGTGCGGATGTCAAAACGCAATATGTGGAGTTTGTGCAGGAAGGACGCGCCTCTGCTGAAATTATCCGTAAGCTGGCAGCAGAAAACGATATTATTTTTACTACCTCGCAGGGGTATATGGTTACCACGGCGCGTGTTGCCCGTGAATTTCCGGCGGTTAAGTTTGATAACGCCACCGGTCTGCGTCTGAGCGAAAACCTTGGCAGCTATGCCGCGCGTGCTTATGAACCACGTTATTTATCCGGCATGATTGCCGGTGCCATGACCCGCAGTAACCGCATTGGTTTTGTTGCCGCTCATGCGATTCCGGAAGTTATCCGTGGTATTAATGCATTTACCCTTGGCGTACGCCGGGTAAACCCTCAGGCCGTTGTTGAAGTAAAGTGGACCCGTCAGTGGTACGCGCCGGACAAAGCCTCTGAGCTGGCCCGTGAGCTGCTGAAAAGCGGTGCTGATGTGCTGACCCATCACACCGACTCGCCAGCGGTTGTTAAAGAAGCAGAAGCCGCTGGCGTATTTGCCATCAGCTTCCACTCCAATATGTCGGAATTTGCCCCGACCAAACAAATTGCCTCGGTTGGTTACGACTGGGGAAAATACTACGCCACACAGATTCAGGCGTTAAAAGAAGGCAACTGGAGCAGCAAGCGATTGTGGCTGGGTATGAGTGAGGATATTGCCCAGCTGAATAATCTCAGCGATCAGATTCCGGCAGCGGTGCGCGATCAGGTGTCGCAGGTTGAAAAGGAAATAAAGAATAAAACCTTCAGCGTTTTCTCCGGCCCTGTTCTTAACAGTCGCGGTCGTCCACTGGTTCGCGCCGGCGAATCTCTCACCGATGATGAGCTGCTGCGTATGAACTGGTATGTGGAAGGAGTGGTTGGCGAGATGCCGTCGTTCTGATGGGCGGTGTATTACTAAAGCGATTTCCCTGATGCTTTTCAGCATCAGGGAATGTAAGCAGCCAACTCAGGCATCAAACGGGCTGTGCGGCTCCCACGGATGCGGACGCTCGAACGCATCTTTCTGCTCGATCATAGCCTTAATATTTTCCAGGTTCAGGCGGAATACCCGCTCTCCTTCGAACTGGCTGACCCAGAATACGAAATGTTCAAAAACGGAATATTTTGTATGGTCGTCGAGATCACCTTCAAAGGTCAGGCGGGTGGTGCCATTGCCCAGATCTTCATACAGCTGATAGGCGGTAAACTGAAAACGCTCGAATAATTCCCAGCTGGTGTTGGAGACATTATAGGTACGCAGGGTACGGCGTTTGTATGGTTCAGCGGTCAGGGTGCGTTCATCCCAGAAAAATCCTTCTTCATTGTCGTTGCGGAAGCAGCGGCGCAGAGCACCGATCTGGCCTTCGGCAACCGGTGAACTTTCCAGTGGGCGGATATGATCAAAGATTACCGACCAGCCTTTCGCGTGGCGGTTATCAGAAAGAAAATCCCAGACTTCTTTGACGGGCGCATTAATAACAACACTGTGTGAAGTAACGACGTGGCGCTGGGCCTGAGCAATAAGGATAACAACAGACAAAGTGACAACGGCCACCAGTCCGGCTAATAGTTTTTTCATAAGCGTTTCCGGATAAATAAGGAGGGTGAGTCGTGAGATGTCCGGCAGAAAGAGTGCCGGAAAATAATTCCGTCCGTGGTGCTTTTATTATGGTGTTATAAAACGCCCGCCGCGGTTATTGGCGGCGGGCGCTGAGGGTCTTACAACTCTGACAGTTTTTTCTGCAGTACGTCCATAACCACCTGCGGGTTAACCCCTTTAGCGGCTTTACGCACCAGACCAATAAAAGGCCCGATGGCTTTCGCGCGTTTATCTTCCGGTGTTGCCAGATAACCTTCCACCAGTTTCGGGTTGGCCGCCAGAACCTCGGCAACAATGGCTTCGATTGCGCCGCTGTCAGATACCTGTTTCAGGCCCAGGGAATCGACCAGCTTGTCGACGCTTTCTGCGCTGCCGTCACCTTTACCTTCGACCAGTGCATTAAAGACTTCTTTTGCACCACCGTTGTTCAGGGTGTTGTCTTTAATCAGCTGCAGAATGCGGCCCAGCTGCTCGGCGCTGACGGCCATTTCGCCGATGCTGATTTCCAGACGGTTCAGTGTGGCAGATACGTCGCCCTGCACCCAGTTGGCCGCCAGCTTATAGTCGTTGGCGATTTTGGCCGCGGTTTCGAAATAGTGTGCCAGCTCACGGTTGGCTGCCAGTACCGCCGCATCGATGGCGCTCAGGCCGTGTGCGTGGGCAAAGCGGGCACGTTTGGCATCCGGCAGTTCCGGCAGGGTGGCACGTACGGCTTCAACATAGTTGTCGTCGATGATTACTGGTAATAAATCCGGGCAAGGGAAGTAGCGGTAATCGTTGGCAACTTCTTTGGAGCGCATGGCGCGGGTTTCGTTTTTGTCGGCATCGTACAGGCGGGTTTCCTGAATGATTTTGCCGCCATCTTCGAGAATATCCATCTGCCGTGCAATTTCAGCATCGATGGCACGTTCCACGTTGCGGAAAGAGTTTACGTTTTTAATTTCGGTGCGGGTGCCGAATTCTTCCTGACCTTTCGGGCGCAGGGAAACGTTACAGTCACAACGCATTGAACCCTGAGATAAATCGCCGTCGCAAATACCCAGGTAAGTCACAATGCTGTGCATTTTACGGAAATAGGCCGCGGCTTCTTTGGCGTTGCGCATTTCCGGCTCGGATACGATTTCAATCAGCGGCGTGCCGGCACGGTTCAGGTCGATACCGGACATACCGTTAAAGCCTTCGTGTACCGATTTACCGGCGTCTTCTTCCAGGTGCGCACGGGTAACGTTAATACGCTTGCTGCTGCCGTCTTCCAGTTCGATATCGATATGGCCGATGCCAACAATCGGATGGTGCAGCTGGGTGGTCTGGTAGCCTTTGGGAGAATCCGGGTAGAAATAGTTTTTACGGTCAAAAACCGATTTCAGGCCGATTTCTGCGTCAATGGCGAGGCCGAACTTTACCGCCATGCGTAACGCTTCTTCGTTAAACGCCGGCAGTACACCAGGCAGACCCAGATCGATGGCACAGGCCTGGGTGTTGGCGTCGGCACCGTAAGCGGTCGACGAGCCGGAGAAAATTTTCGATTTGGTGGCCAGCTGAGCGTGAATCTCAAGGCCGATTACAACTTCCCATTCCATGATTCGCTCCTCAAATGCCCGCAGGTGTTTTCAGATGCCAGTCGGTGCTTTGCTGGAATTTATGCGCAGCATTCAGCAGACGGCCTTCGTCAAAATAATTACCGATCAGCTGTAAGCCGACCGGTAAGTTGTTTACCTGACCACAGGAAATCGACATGCCGGGCAGGCCTGCCAGATTCAGGGCGATGGTGAAAATATCTTCAAGGTACATGTCGACCGGATCGGCGGTTTTTTCGCCGCATTTAAATGCCGGCGTCGGCGTGGTTGGGCCCATGATGATATCGACTTCGTTAAAGGCATTCACAAAGTCATTTTTAATCAGACGGCGTACCTGCTGCGCTTTTTTGTAGTAAGCATCGTAGAAACCGGCAGACAGGGCATAGGCACCGACCATAATGCGGCGTTTAACTTCGATACCGAAACCTTCACCACGCGAGCGTTTGTACAGGTCGTTAATATCCTGCGGATTTTCGCAACGGTAACCAAAACGTACACCGTCCATGCGTGACAGGTTGGCGGAGCACTCGGCCGGCGCAATGATGTAATACGTAGGAATGGCCAGATGGGTATTCGGCAGTGAAACTTCTTTCACCCTGGCGCCCATTTTTTCGTATTCGGCGATGGCGTTGCGTACCTGCTGCTGCATTTCGGCACTTAAATCGCTGCGGAAATATTCTTTTGGCAGGCCGATGGTCAAACCTTCGATGCTGTTATTCAGCGTGGCGGTGTAATCCGGTACTTCACGGTCAACGCAGGTGGAGTCTTTGGCATCAAAGCCGGCCATAACATTGAGCATCATGGCGGAGTCTTCGGCGGTACGGGTAATGGTACCGGCCTGATCGAGACTGGAGGCGTAAGCAATCATGCCCCAGCGTGATACGCGGCCATAGGTTGGCTTCAGGCCGGTCAGGCCACAGAAGGCGGCCGGCTGGCGGATCGAACCACCGGTATCGGATGCTGTAGCACCCGGTACCAGCTGCGCGGCAACCGCAGCGGCTGAACCACCGGAAGAACCACCGGGAACACGGTCGGTATCCCATGGGTTTTTAACGGCGCCGAAAAAGGAGCTTTCGTTGGATGAGCCCATGGCAAATTCATCCATGTTCAGCTTACCCAGAGACACAGCACCGGCGTTGTTGAAGTTTTCAACAATGGTGGCGTCGTAAGGCGCAACGAAATTGCTCAGCATTTTTGAGCCGCAGGTGGTCAGAACACCGTTGGTACAGAAAATATCTTTATGTGCCATCGGCACACCGGTCCAGGCATCGGCATTGCCGGCTGCGCGACGGGCATCGGCGGCTTTGGCCTGAGCCAGCGCCTGTTCTTCGCTCACGGTAATGAAACTGTTGTAGCGATTATCGGTCTGTTTGATGCGGGAAAGCAGGTTCTCAGTAATTTCGACACTGCTGTATTCACCGGCCGCCAGATCGCGGGAAATTTCTGCGATGGTTTTGTTGTGCATAAGGAATCCTTGTACCCGGGGCTGAGCCTCAGGTTTTGCTGTTACTCGACGACGCGTGGAACGAGGTAGTAGCCATTCTCGGTCTGAGGAGCGATCTGCTGGAAATGATCGCGGTTATTCTCTTCGGTCACGACGTCAGCCCGCAGACGCTGAACTGCATCCAGCGGGTGGGCCATTGGTTCGACAGATGAGGTGTCGACGGCGGATAACTGATCGACCAGGTCGAGAATGTTGCTCAGATTTTTCTGGTATTCCGCGATTTGTGCCTCGTCGATTTGCAGACGGGACAGATCGGCAATGTCACGAACCTGTTGCTGGTCCAGAGCCATGTGCTTACTCCAGTGTTGATGCCTGTTGGAAAGGTGCCGAGCGTAGCATAAATGCGCCTTGCCCTAAATCCCCACCATTGCTAGAGTTACCCACAATTTTGCCACCTGTGAACAGGAATCGATTGGATGTTTAAGAAGTTAAGAGGCCTGTTTTCCAGCGATCTGTCGATCGATCTGGGAACTGCAAACACTCTGATTTATATGCGTGATCAAGGCATCGTCCTCAATGAGCCATCAGTTGTAGCCATCCGTCTGCAGGGTCATCAGAAAAGCGTGGCAGCGGTAGGTACCGAAGCAAAGCGTATGCTGGGTCGTACTCCGGGAAATATTCAGGCCATCCGGCCAATGAAAGACGGTGTAATTGCCGACTTTGAAGTGACTGAAAAAATGCTGCAGTACTTTATTAAAAAAGTGCACGAAAGCAGCTTTATGACACCAAGCCCACGGGTTGTGGTCTGTGTGCCGTATCAGGCAACCAAGGTAGAGCGCAAAGCGATCCGTGATTCGGTACTGGGTGCCGGTGCACGTCGTGCTTATCTGATTCACGAACCAATGGCAGCAGCGATTGGTGCCGGCCTGCCGGTTGATGAAGCGCGTGGTTCGATGGTTGTGGATATCGGTGGTGGTACCACCGAAATCGCCATCATCTCCCTGAGTGGCGTAGTTTATGCGGAATCGGTAAAAGTCGGTGGTGACCGTTTTGATGAGGCCATCGTCGCTTATATTCGTCGTAACTACGGCAGTCTGATCGGTGAGGCGACCGCTGAGCGTATCAAGCAGGAAATTGGCACTGCCTATCCGGGTGGCGAAGTACGTGAAATCGACGTCCGTGGCCGTAATCTGGCGGAAGGTATTCCGCGCAGCTTTACCCTGAACTCCAATGAAATTCTCGAAGCGCTGCAGGAATCTCTGGCGGCTATCGTGCAGGCGGTTAAGGGTGCGTTGGAGCAGTCTCCACCGGAGCTGGCGTCTGACGTTGCCGAACGCGGTATGGTACTGACCGGTGGTGGCGCGTTATTGCGAGACCTCGATAAGCTGCTGAGTGAAGAAACCGGCCTGCCGGTGATCGTTGCTGACGATCCGCTGACCTGTGTCGCCCGTGGCGGTGGTAAGTTTCTGGAAACGGCAACCGAGCAACAGCTGGAAATGCTGGTGCTGGATTAATTGCCGGAAAAAGAACGCTGAAAAAGCGGGGCTCTTGCCCCGCTTTTTTTATGTTTAAAGCATTCAGTTATGCAGTGGAAGCTGCCGACTCCGGCCTGCCGGTGCTGGTTCCTGTTTGTGCTTGGCGGTATAGTTAGCCACTTCCATTTTTATTCGGGTAGAGCGTTATTAAGTCGCAGTTTCAGGTGCCGACGTTTCAGCGGCAGCGGGTCTTGGGGATTGTTGTTCTGGCACTGACGCTGATGTGGCTGGACAGTCACGCCCCATGGTTACAATCCGTGCGTTATATCACCGGTTATCTGCTGGCGCCTGCGCAGCAGGTGGCGCTGGTTCCCTCCGCTATTGGTAACTGGTTTGGCGAATCCGCCGCCAGCCGCCAGGAATTAACCAACGAAAATAAACAGCTGACAGCGCGCAATCTGGTGCTGGAGCTGCGTGCCCAGCGTCTGGCCGCGCTGGAAGCAGAAAATATCGAGCTGCGTGAATTGCTCAGTGCTTCAGAGCAGGTTGACGACCGCGTACTGGTCACCGCCGTGGTGGCCGTTGATCCGGATCCGTTCAGTCAGCAGATTCTGATCAATAAAGGCGGCGAAGACGGCGTATTTATCGGCCAGCCGGTGCTGGATGCCTATGGCCTGCTTGGTCAGGTGATCGATGTTATGCCCTACAGTGCCCGGGTGCTGATGATTGCCGACTCCAACCATGCGATTCCGGTGCAGGTAAACCGTAACGGCGTGCGCGCAATTGCCGTTGGTACCGGCGCGCTGGATGAACTCGAACTGATTTATGTGCCCAATACCGCCGACATTATCAAAGGCGACCTGCTGGTCAGCTCCGGTCTGGGCGGGCGTTATCCGCGCGGTTATCCGGTCGCAACCGTGACCAAAGTTGAAAATATTCCCGGAAAATCCTTTGCCGCTGTTACGGCAGAACCCAGCGCTCACTTAGATCGCAGCCGGCATTTATTGCTGGTATTCAGTCATGGCTCTGGTCAGGTGCCACCGGGCGATTTATGGCAGGGTAAAGAATGAATATCCGTGCACTGATTTTAGTGGCAACCGGTATGTTTCTGGCCTTTGTGCTTGAGCATCTGCCGATGCCCGACATTCTGCTGTGGTTGCAGCCAGCCTGGGTGCTGCTGCTGGTGACTTTACTGGTACTGCATGCGCCGCATATTTTTGGTCTGTGGCTGGCTTTGCCACTGGGGCTGATGCTGGACGTGGAGCACAATTCGCTGCTTGGTATGCACGTGCTCACGCTGGCGGTGCATATTTTTGTATTGCAGCTGCTGTACCGGCGTATGGCGATGTTTAATTTTCTGCAGCAGACCGCCGTGGTGTTTTTGCTGGTGGTGCTGCAGCAGTTACTGAGCTACTGGGCGGTGGCACTGGTGAGTGAAAATATGGTGCCGGTATCGCTCTGGACTCCGGCCCTGACTTCGGCGCTGGTCTGGCCCTGGGTGTACGCCTTAACCCATATGGCGCTGGCGCGCCTGCATCTGTCATGACGGATACAACAGGCCTGATTCTGGCGTCCGCTTCGCCCCGGCGACGGGAATTACTGCAGCAGATTGGGGTTAAATTCCGTATCGAGGTTGCTGATATTGACGAGACTCCGCTGTCAGCAGAACACCCGGCGGCCTATGTGGCCCGGTTGGCGCTGGGCAAGGCGCAGAAGATTGCAGCTGAGAATCCCGGTTGCGTGGTGCTGGGTTCAGACACCACAGTCGTGCTGGACGATGAGATTCTCGGTAAACCGGAAAACGCTGATGATGCAGCGCGTATGCTGGCGGCACTGGCTGGTCGCCGCCATCAGGTTATGACCGCCGTTGCTTTGGTAAAGGATGATCAGCAGCGGGTACAGACGGTTATCACCAATGTTCACTTTGCGCCGTTAAGTGCCGCGCAGATCAGCGCCTATGTGGCGACCGGCGAGCCGGCCGATAAAGCCGGAGCTTATGGAATACAGGGACTGGGTGCAGTGCTGGTGGACGCCATCGAAGGCAGTTACAGCAATGTGGTTGGTCTGCCGCTGACGGAAACAGCGGCCATGCTGCAACAATTTGATATTCCCATCTGGGACAAGGATTAAGCCTGTGAATGCAGAAATTCTGATGAACGTTACCCCGACGGAAACGCGGGTAGCGGTGGTCGAGAACGGCGTGGTGCAGGAAATTTTCCTCGAACGCACCAATCACCGTGGACTGGTCGGCAACATTTATAAAGGCAAAGTGGTGCGCGTGCTGCCCGGTATGCAGGCGGCCTTTGTTGATATCGGTCTGGAGCGTGCGGCTTTTATCCATGCCGCCGAAATCGGCAATGGTGATGGCAATGCACCGATCAGCCAGCTGGTACACGAAGGTCAGGCGCTGGTTGTGCAGGTCACCAAAGACCCTATCGGCACCAAAGGTGCCCGTCTGACCACCCAGCTTGCCATTCCGTCACGCTATCTGGTGTACATGCCGGGAGCGGATCATGTCGGCATTTCACAGCGCATTGATGATGATGGCGAACGCGAGCGTCTGAAGCAGCTGGTAAACAACTGCATGGAAGCGGAAGGTCTGACCGGCGAAGCGGGTTTTATCCTGCGTACCGCGGCCGAAGGCGTGGGCGATGATGAAATTCTGTCCGATACCCGCTACCTGCGCCGCTTATGGCGCAAGCTGGAAGAGCGCATTAAAGACAATAAACCGCCGAGTCTGGTGTATGACGAGCTGCCGCTGTCGCTGCGTACCCTGCGTGATTATTCGCGGCCGGAAGTTACCAAAATTCTGATCGACTCGCGCGAAACCTTCCAGAAAATCGAGCAGTTTGTGCAGCAGTATGTGCCGGAAGTTGCCGACCGTATTGAGTATTATCCGGGCCCGCGCCCGCTGTTTGAACTGTACAGCGTTGAAGATGAAATCCAGCGTGCGCTGGAGCGCAAGGTGCCGCTGAAGTCCGGCGGCTATCTGGTGATCGATCAGACCGAAGCCATGACCACCATCGACGTCAATACCGGTGGCTTTGTTGGGCGCCGCAACCTCGAAGAAACCATTTTTAAAACCAACCTCGAAGCGGCAACCGCCATTGGCCGGCAACTGCGCCTGCGTAATCTCGGCGGTATTATCATCCTCGATTTTATCGATATGGCTGAAGCCGAGCATCAGCGTCAGGTTCTGCGCATGCTGGAAAAGGTGCTGGAAAAGGATCACGCTAAAACCAAGATCAGTGGTGTATCCGAACTGGGACTGGTGGAGATGACACGCAAGCGTACGCGTGAGAGTCTGGAACAGATGCTGATGGAGCCCTGCCGCTGCTGTGGCGGACGCGGTTCGGTAAAAACCGCAGAAACCATCTGCTATGAAATCTTCCGTGAAATTCTGCGCGAAGAACGGGCTTACGGTGCCGGAACCTATTCCGTACTCGCCAGTCAGCAGGTAGTTGACCGGCTGCTGGACGAAGACAGCAACGGTCTGGCGGATCTGGAAGCCTTTATCGGCAAGGCCATTAAGTTACAGGTTGAGCCGTTATACACCCAGGATCATTACGACATCGTCCTGCAATAGGCATTGTTATGATTTGGTTGCGCGAGTTCTGGACACAAATCTGGATTACCCTGGTGGTCGCCGCGGTGACCCTGGCGCTGTATACCAGCCTGGGTCGCCAGCTGATTCCGCTGGTGGAAACCTACCGTGCCGATCTCGAACATGAACTGACCCTGCAACTGGGCCAGCCGGTATCCATCGGTCAGCTGCAGGGCGACTGGAATATGCTGTCGCCCGTGGTGCGTATGCGCGACGTACAGGTCGGGCTGCTGGCCGACGGTATCCATGTGGCGCGTATGGAAGCCGAGCTGGATGTCAGTGCCAGTGCTTTTTATCGTCTGCCGGTATTCAAACGTATCGAAATTCAGGGCGTACGCGCCGACCTGTATCAGCTGGGTAAGCAGCGCTGGTCGATAGGCCGCTCCTGGCCGCTGGATCTGAGTGGTATTGAACGTAAACCTGCCGCTGCCGATCAGGTGAAAGTCGCGGCCTCTTCCAACCCTTTGTGGCTGAACTGGCTGGAACTGCAGCAGGCCATTGTTCTGACCGACTGGAAAATAACCAGCTTCGACCCGCAAATGACCCGCGAAGACGTGGAGATCGACCGTCTGGTGTTGCGTAACCGCGGCGACAGTCACGAGCTGGACGGCAACCTGGCCTGGGGCCGCGAACAGCTGGCCAATATCAAACTGATGGCGTCCCTCGATGGCGATCTCTGGCCCTGGTACCGGCAGAATGGCGAAGTTTTTCTGCGTATCGACAATCAGGAGTGGACGCGCTGGATTCCCGATCAGCTGCCCGGCGGGCTGGGCATAGAGCAGTTTACCGCCGGAGCAGAAGCCTGGCTCAGTATCCGCGATGGCGATCTGAACGCTGTCTATGTCGATGCCGATATTCCGGCCTTTACCCTCAATACCAGTGGCCAGACGCTGGCGCTGACCGGCGGCAGCCTGAAAATTGGTGGCGAGCACAATGGCGATGACTGGCACCTGCGTGTATTACCGCAGTTTGATCAGCAACTGCCCCTCGACAGTCTGAGTCTCAGTGCCATCACATTGCCGCAGCAGAAAGGCTGGCAGATTGGTGTGCCGTTGCTGGATATCGCTGCCGCACGGCGTTTTATCCTTGATCACCAGCTGCTGCCTGAACCCTTTGACCGCTATGTCGATGCCACCGGTGGTCGTGGTGAAGCGCACAATCTGCGTATATCGCTGTTGCCCGGCGAGCACTGGCAGGTTGATGTACGCAGCGACATCGTGAATGCCAGCAGCAATGCCTATCAGGGGATTCCGGCGTTCAGTGATGTCAGCGGCAAGCTGCATCTGCAGCCGCAGGGCGGTCTGGTGCAGGTGGACGGTGATGACCTTAGTGTCCACCTTGCCGATATTTACAGCCAGCCCTGGACGCTGCAGCACCTGTCAGCGCGCTTCTACTGGGCGATCAAACCCGATTTTTATCAGCTGCAGCTGCGTGGTCTGAAAGCCGCTCTGCAGGACAATGACTCGGCGGCGGCATGGCCTGTCAGTGGAGAACTGGCGGTGAATCTGCCGCGCAGTCACAGCGCCACCGAATCTACCCTGAGCCTGCTGTTTGGTTTGCCGCAGGCGCCGGCCAGTCTGCGCGCGCAACTGGTGCCTGACGTTCTTGATGAAGCCGTCCGCGACTGGCTCGATCAGTCGATTGTGGCCGGAGATTTCCGCGATGCCGCTTTCCTGCTGCACGGTAACCCTGAGCACGAACATCCGCACAACAGCCTGACCACTCAGCTGTATCTGGAAGTGGAAGATGCCGAACTGAAATACATGCCGGACTGGCCGGCGATGACGGCCATGAAAGGGCGACTGATGATGGATGCCCCGGCGCTGGATGTCTGGCTGGAGCAGGGCAAGACACTGGGGGGCGAGCTGGTACCGCATTCCGGTCGTATACGCCTGCGTCCGGGACGTGATGGCCACACCGGATTGTCGGTGGCCGGTCGTCTGCGCGGGGACAGCAGTGAAGCACTGCGTTACTTCACCGAAACGCCATTACAGGGCGTGGTGAACAATGCCTTTGACCACTGGCAGGCCAGTGGTCCGATGACGGCCAATATGCTGCTGGAAATGCCGCTGGGCGCTGAGCACACCGAACCTGAAATCAAACTGGAAGTGGAACTGAGCGACAACCAGCTGCGTCTGGACGACCTCAATATCGATCTGGCTAACCTTAAAGGCCGGCTGCGCTATAACAGTCAGGTTGGTCTGCTGTCCGACTGGCTCGAAGGCGATGTCTTCGGCGGTCACTTTAATGCCGGCATCGAATCGGTCGGCCGCCCCGGCGGCTTCGATATGGTGCTGAGTGCCAATGGTGATGCCCACTGGGATCGTTTTAAGCAGTGGATGCCACTGTTTTTGCTGGACCCGGTCAGTGGTGCCCTCGACTACAACGCCCGTCTGACCGTTGGCGCTCAGGGGGTGGTATTCAATCTGGATTCTAACCTGCAGGGCACGGCCATTGATCTGCCTTATCCGCTCGGCAAAAGCGCCGATGAGGCGGCACGGCCGGTGCAGATGCGGGTCGAGCCGGGTACAGAAACGCGGATTAACCTGAACTACGACAACCTGCTGCGTGCTGCACTGGCACTGGATGCCGATGGCCTGAACCGGGGTCAGGTATATCTCGGTGGCTCGGAGCCTTTCCTGCCGAGTGACAAAGGTGTGGTGGTGCGTGGCCATCTGAGTGAATCCATTGTTGCCGCTGACTGGTGGGACAGCTGGCAGCATCTGTCAGGCCTGCTGGCGGCAGAAAGCAAGGCGCAGAAAAGCGCTGCGGCGGCCAAAGATGAGGTGAGTGCGCACAGTAACAACCCACTGCGCAGCATTAATCTGACGCTGGGCGGCGTGGATGCCTGGGGAACGGCGATGGGGCCAACCCATATTATTGCTGCCCAGCAGTGGGACGAATGGGACTTTGATGTCGACAGCACGCTGGTCAAAGGCAAGATCCGTATGTTGCCGGGCAATGAGCCGATTCAGATGACGCTCGATTATATTCACCTGCCGGCGGACGAAGAGGAACCGGGCAATCTGGCGACGCTGGATGGCAGTCAGGATGAGGTGACCGTGGTTGCTGATAAACCAGATCCGCTGGCCGAACTCGATCCGGCGGTTTTTCCGCCAATGGATATGGAGTTGGCGGAGCTGTATGTCGGCAGCCGCAACTTTGGCCGCTGGAAGGTCAGCAGCCGGCCACAGGCTGATGGTATGCAGATCATCCTGCACGACAGCGATATGAAAGGCATGACCTTTAGCGGGGATGTCTACTGGCTGAAACAGAACGGCCAGCATCAGACCCGCCTCGATACATTGCAGATCAGCAGCAATGACCTTGGCCGGGTGCAGCGCGCCTTCCGTCAGGAAGCCGCGATTGAAGGTAAGGATATGCGCTCGACCCTGCAGCTGAGCTGGCAGGGCTCGCCACTGGCCTACAACAACAAAACCCTCAATGGTCTGGCCAGCTTCCGTGTGAAAGACGGCAATATGGCTGCCGAAGGTGCCGGAGCGTTAAAAGCCTTTGGTGCGCTGAACTTTAATTCGGTCGCCCGCCGCCTGAAGCTCGACTTCTCCGATCTGTATCAGTCCGGGGTGGCCTTCGACACACTGAAAGGCAAGGCGCGGATTGAGAATGGCCTGCTGACCCTGACCGAGCCGCTGAGCATGGATGGTCCGGGGGGGAAATTCCTGACCTCAGGCAGCACCGATCTGAATACCCAGACGCTGGATATGAAGCTGGCGGTGACCTTCCCGGTATCCAGTACGCTGCCGATGGTGGCACTGCTGGCCGGTCTGGCGCCACCGGTTGCGGCCTCGATCTACGTTACCGAGAAACTGATCGGCGATGAGCTGGCGCGCTTCACCAGTGCCAGTTACGACCTGAAAGGCACCTGGGAAAAACCGGATCTTAAGATCAATCAGGCCTTTGACGATAAAGTCGACGGTAAGAAAAGCCGCAGCCTGCTGGAACGCTTCAAGAGTATTTTCTATATCTTCGGCGGAGGCGACGACGACTGATGGCTAGCGTCGCGGTGATTCAGTTCAGCAGCCAGACACAGATTGAGCACAATCTGGCACAGGCCTATGACCTGCTGCAGCAGGCAGCGGCACAGGGGGCGGTGCTGGCGCTGCTACCGGAAATGTTCCTCACGCTGGATGGTAAGCAGTACAACGCCATTGCTGCAGATCCGCAGTATGTACAGCGTCTGGCCGGCTGGGCGCAGGAGCTGAAACTCTGGCTGGTGGCCGGTGCGGTGCCGATGCCATGTCCGGACGGCGATCCGCGGGTGCGTTCGGCCTGTCTGGTGTTTAACAGCGAAGGCGAACAGGTTGCCCGCTACGACAAGATTCATCTGTTTGATGTCGATGTTGGCGATGCCCACGGCAGTTACCGTGAATCAGAACGCTTTGCACCCGGGGATGAGGTGGTGCTGGTGGATACACCGGCCGGCCGACTGGGGCTGGTGATCTGTTACGACCTGCGCTTTCCGGGGTTGTTTCAGCGTCTGCGCGAGCAGGGCGCGGAGCTGATTTCTGTGCCCGCGGCCTTTACCTACACCACCGGTACCGCGCACTGGCAAACACTGCTGCGTGCCCGCGCGATTGAAACCCAGTGCTATGTGCTGGCCGCGAACCAGTGTGGCTGGCATGACGATAAACGCCGTACCTATGGTCATTCGCAGATTATTGATGCCTGGGGAACGGTAATGACCGAGCTGGAAGAAGAGGCCGGTGTGGCGCTGGCGGAGATTGATCTGCCGCAGCTGGCGGAGGTACGCAAAAAAATGCCGGTGACTCAGCACCGGCGTTTCTGAACGGATGGCCGTTAGTCGGCCATCTGCTCCTTGATAAACTGAAACAGCTTTTTATATGAAGTGCCGGGCTTCGGTGGTTCGCTGCTCATTTCTTTCTGGGCGTTACGCACCAGATTACGCAGCTGCTGGCGGTCCACCGCCGGAAACTCTTCGATAAAAGCATTCAGTCCGTTACTGTCGCTGACCAGACGGGTACGCCACAATTCCTGCTGACGGATGCGGCGGCCATAGGCTTCGCTGGATGGATCAAACAGGTCGAGCTTGGCCTGAATCGCATCCCGGTCTTCATCACCAACCAGACGGCCAATGTACTGCATATGACGGCGCTTGGCTTCGTGCTGCTTCAGCCTGGCGTTTTCCACCAGAGCGTTATACAGGGTTTCGCTGATCGGTAATTCTTTCAGCTTGGCAGTGCTCAGCTCGGTCAGACGTTTGCCCAGTTCTTGCCAGCGCTCTGCTTCGCGCTTCATTTCGGACTTACTGACGTATTCGATCTCGTCGTCCGGGTAATCAGATTCGTTCATCAGGGGTACTTTAAATGCAGGTTACAGATAGAACAGGGTAGCTAACCCCAGGAAAGATAGAAAGCCGATCACGTCGGTGACGGTGGTCAGCACCACGCTGCCAGCCAGGGCGGGATCGATGCCACGGGCTTTGAGCAGCAGTGGCAGACTGGCGCCGGCCATCGCCGCCACCATCAGATTGATGATAATGGCCGCGCCGATAATCAGGGCGATAGCCGGGTCACGGAACCAGGCGTATGTAATTAAGGCGATAACCACAGCCCAGAGTACGCCGTTAATGGCGGCAACCATAATTTCGCGGTTAAACAGCCAGCGGAAGTTACTGCCGCTGAGATGGCCAAGCGCCTGACCGCGGATAACCAGAGTCAGCACCTGACTGCCGGCAATGCCGCCCATGCTAGCGACAATCGGCATTAAAACCGCAAGGGCCACAACCTGCTCGATGGTTTTATCAAACAGGCCGATAACGGCAGAGGCGGCCAGCGCGGTGAGCAGATTAATACCCAGCCAGACGGCGCGGCGACGGCTGGTTTTCAGCGTCGGGGCGAAGGTATCTTCCTCGTCATCCAGACCGGCCATACTCATCAGCGAGTGGTCCGCGGTTTCGCGGATAACGTCAACCACGTCATCGATGGTGATACGGCCGAGCAGCATACCGGCGGCATCAACCACCGGCGCCGATACCAGATCGTGGCGTTCGAACAGTTTGGCAACTTCACTTTCGTGCTGGGTTGCCTGAATAACCCGCGCGTCGGTGCTCATCACTTCACGCACAGTCTGTTGCGGGTCGCTGACCAGCAGTTTGCTGATCGCCAGCGTACCGATAAATTCGTTCTGGCGGTTAACCACCAACAGGTTATCGGTCATGGCGGGCAGGGATTTGTGGCGGCGCAGGTAGCGCAGGACAACCTCAAGGGTGATATCCGGACGGATGGTCACGGTATCGGTGTTCATCAGACCACCGGCACTGTCTTCCGGATAGCCCAGTACGGCTTCGAGACGGGCGCGGTCCTGATGGTCCATCGACTCCAGAACTTCCTGAGTCACACGCTCAGGCAGCTGCTGCAGCATGTCGGCCACGTCATCGGTGTCGAGGTCGGCGGTCAGATCGACAACTTCTTCCGCACTCATGTCGCTCAGGAAGTGGCTTTGCAGCTCTTCGCTGAGGTTCTGCATGACCTCGCCTTCGAGTTCCTTATCGACCAGTTCCCACAGCAGTTTACGGGCTTTAGGCGGAGAGGATTCGATCAGGTGGGCGATATCAACCGGAGCCAGACCCGAATTCAGGATGCGCTTGACCTGCGCCAGCGCACCACTTTCCAGCGCGGCGGTCAGGCTGTGTAACTTGGCTTTAGCCTTTTCGGTTTGCTGTGCCATGAGTCAAGCTCGGTTCGGGGGATGGTTGAATGCTCAGATTCTAGCCTGATTAGGCCTCTGATACCACGAAACTACTCGCAGAATTCCGTCTAGAAGATTGTTTTACCGGGCTATTCTTCTTCGTCAAAACGGCGGTTGATCAGATCCACCAGAGCTGCCAGTGCGTGTTCGGCATCCTGGCCTTCGGCATGAATATGAATATTGGTGCCTTTGCTGGCGGCCAGCATCATCACCGCCATAATGCTTTTGCCGTCGACCATGCGGTCGGGGTAACCGACTTTGATCTGGCAGGAATAAGCAGCGGCTGTGGAAACCAGCTTGGCAGCCGCTCGCGCATGCAGACCGAGCTTATTGATGATGGTGATTTCGGTGCTGGTCATCCGTTCTGATCCTGATGAATATCGGCGCTGCCCAGCTCGCGGTGGCGAACCTGAACATTGCTGTAATGATGGCAGAATTCTGCCTTAAGTTGTTCTGCCAGGTAAACGGAGCGATGCTGCCCGCCGGTGCAGCCGATGGCAATGGTCATATAGCTGCGGTTGGCATCGACAAAGGCCGGCAGCCAGCGCTGAATAAAGCCACTGATGTCCTGTTGCATCTGGCTGACCTGCGGTTCCTGAGCGAGGAAATTCCTGATTTCCGGGTCGCGTCCGGTAAAAGCGCGCAGTGCCGGGTCCCAGTATGGATTCGGCAGGTTGCGCACGTCGAATACATAATCGGCATCAATCGGGATGCCGTGCTTGAAGCCGAATGACTCGAACAGGATGGCTATGTCGTTGCTGGTTTTATCCGCCACCCGCAGTTTGATCAGGCTGCGCAGCTCATGCACGGACATGTTGGTGGTATCCAGTGTCAGATCGGCAAGGTTGGCGATGGGTTCCAGCAGCAGGCGCTCTTTATCGATGGCTTCGGCCAGAGATGTGCTTTTGCTGGTCAGTGGGTGCTTACGCCGGGTAGAGCTGAAGCGCTGCAACAGCACTTCTTCGCTGGCGTCGAGATAGACCACATCCAATTGGTATTCTGCACTGGGTAACTGATGCAGAACTTCGTGAATATTATCGAAGGCATGGGGCAGATTGCGGGCATCGACGCTGACCGCGACTTTGGCCAGCTTTTCTTCAATTTCAGTCTGTCTGGCCAGAGCCGGTAACAGGGCGACCGGCAGATTGTCGATGCAGTAGAAACCAAGGTCTTCCAGAACGTGGAGAGCACTGGACTTGCCCGAGCCGGACCGGCCACTGATCACTACTAAACGCATTGCTGTGCTCCTCCATTGGCCGTTGGGCTGATGTCAGCCCGGTTGTCCGCTCAGTGCCCGCTGATAAAACCGTTGCGCATCCGGCGCTTTGCGCAGTGCCTCGCGGTAGGCCGGCTCGCTGAAGTTGCGTGCCAGCATGGCCAGCACCTGCAGGTGCTGTTCAGTGGCTTCTTCGGGAACCAGCAGAGCAAACACCAGATCGACCGGCTTACGGTCAATGGCGTCGTAATCCACCGGTTCCACCAGACGCAGCAGTACGCCCATGGCCTGGTCGCACTGCTTCAGGCGGCAGTGGGGAATGGCGATACCCTCGCCAATCCCGGTGCTGCCAAGGCGTTCCCGGCCGAGTAATCGCTCGTAAATATCGTCGGCGGAGCTGTCGCTGAGTTGCTCAGCGATAAAACCTGCCAGGTACTCCAGTAATTTCTTCTTACTGGACACCGGTGCGTCAATCAGGGTGCGTTCCGGTGTGAGGATATCCTCGATGCGAATGTCCATTAATCAGCCTTGTCCGTGTTGCCGCGCCACCAGTTTTTCTTTGTGCTTCAGAACCTGACGGTCGAGCTTGTCTGTCATCTGGTCGATGGCCGCATACATATCATCGTGCTCGGCGCTGGCGTGCAAGTCAGCACCACTGACGTGAATGGTGGCTTCAGCAATCATGCGCTCTTTAATAACGGTCAGGGTTACCTGGCCGTTGGTGATGTTGTCAAAGTGGCGTCCCAGCTTGGACATTTTTTCGTCTACGTACACTTGCAGAGATTCGGTAACGTCAACGTGGTGACCGCTGATATTGATCTTCATGTCCAGACTCCTTGTTGCTGGCTGTTGTTTTTAAATCAATTGTTTACGTTCATTTGAAGGCGGAATCATCATGGCTTCACGGTATTTGGCCACCGTGCGCCGTGCGACCTGAATGCCTTTTTCGCCCAGCACTGCGGCGATTTTGTTGTCGCTCAGCGGCTTGCGCGCATTTTCTTCGGCAATCAGTTTTTTAATCATGGCACGGATTGCGGTAGAGGAACATTCGCCACCGCCATCGGTGCTGACATGGCTGGAGAAAAAGTACTTCAGCTCGAAGATACCGCGCGGGGTGTGCATGTATTTCTGGGTGGTTACCCGGGAAATGGTGGATTCATGCATACCAACGGCTTCGGCGATATCGTGCAGAACCAGCGGCTTCATCGCTTCCTCGCCCTGTTCGAAGAATTCGATCTGATATTCGACGATTTTGGTGGCCACTTTCAGCAGGGTTTCATTGCGGCTTTGCAGGCTTTTGATAAACCAGCGCGCTTCCTGCAGGTGATCGCGCAGGAAAGCGTTATCGGTGCTGTTATCGGAGCGGCGGACCAGTGAGGCGTAGTCAGCATTCACTCGCAGCTTGGGGGCGATTTCCGGATTCAGTTCAACCCGCCATTCGTCACGGATGTTGCGTACCAGTACGTCGGGCACTACGTACTCGGCCTGCTCGGCACTGATACCGGCACCCGGCTTGGGATTGAGTTCTTTGATCAGGCGCAGTACTGCTTTGAGGTCATCTTCGCGCAGCTTGGTTTTGCGCATCAGCGTTGGGTAATCTTTGCTGCCCAGCAACTCGATATAGTCGCGGATAACCATTTTGGCTTCGTTCAGCCATGGGGTCTCTGCCGGCAGTTGCTGCAGTTGCAGCAGCAGGCATTCACGTAGGTCGCGGGCGAACGCGCCTGCGGGATCAAACTGTTGCAGGCGGTGCAGCACGGCCATCACTTCGTCTTCTTCGACGTCCAGTGCGGGGTCCATGCTTTCCAGAATATCTTCAACGGTGGTATGCAGGTAGCCGTCGTCATCCACGCCATCAATCAGCATCAGGGCAATTTCGCGGTCGGTGTCCGACATCGGAGTCAGGTTAAGCTGCCACAGCAGATGGTCCTGCAGATCTTCGGTGCTGGCATGACGTGAGTCGTAGTCGAAATCGTCGTCGATGGCATTACTGCTGCTGCCGGAGGCAACGCTGGCGGTGGTCTGGTAGGTGTCTTCCCACTGACTGTCGACCGGCAGGTCGTCGGGTAGCTGTTCCTGTGACCACTGTTCGTCCAGCTCTGGGGTGTCGTTATGGCTGTCGTCCTGACTGCTGACTTCGTGGCTGGTGCTGGTGTCGTGATCGCTGTTGCGGGACAGGTCGGGCAGGTCATCGTGCTCGTGTTCTTCGACTTCGAGCATCGGATTGGAATCGAGGGCTTCCTGAATCTCCTGCTGCAGGTCGAGGGTAGACAGCTGAAGCAGGCGGATGGCTTGTTGCAACTGAGGGGTCATGGTCAGGTGCTGACCCATCTTTAACTGAAGAGACGCTTTCATAAAAGTTCAGTAATCACTCAGTATCGGCATAGTCTGTGCATTATACGCCAAGCGGTAAACCTTGGAATCTTTTGTGCATCTTCCTTTGCGCTGAATCATCAGGCGCTTCTCTGCTGCCTGAGAGGCCATCACAGGCGGAAGTCCTCGCCCAGATATACCTTGCGCACCTGCTCGCTGGCCAATACCTGTTCAGCGGTGCCTTCGGCGATGATGTGGCCCCCTCCGACAATATAGGCTTTCTCACAGATAGCCAGAGTTTCCCGTACGTTGTGGTCGGTAATCAGTACGCCGATGCCACGCGCCTTGAGTTGTCGGATGATGTCCATGATGTCAGCTACAGAAATCGGGTCAACCCCGGCGAAGGGTTCATCGAGCAGAATAAAGGACGGTTCAGCCGCCAGCGCGCGGGCAATCTCGACCCGGCGTCTTTCACCACCGGACAGCGCCATGCCAAGGCTGTTGCGGATATGCTGAATATGGAACTCATTCAGCAGCTCTTCCAGCTTTTCCAGGCGCTGTGCGCGGTTGAGGTCTTTGCGGGTTTCGAGAATGGCGAGGATGTTATCGGCTACGCTCAGCTTGCGGAAAATGGAGGCTTCCTGTGGCAGATAGCCGATGCCTTTCTGCGCCCGGCCGTGCATCGGCAGATGGCTGATGTCTTCGTCGTCAATTCTGATGCGGCCCTTGTCGGCCTGTACCAGGTTCACAATCATGTAGAAACAGGTGGTTTTGCCGGCGCCGTTGGGCCCCAGCAGGCCGACGATTTGCCCGCTTTGCACTGACATGGATACGTCTTTCACCACCTCCCGGCCGTTATAACTTTTGGCCAGATTTTCGGCTTTCAGGGTTTTCATGGTTATTCCTGTGCTGGCTTGCTGTCAGTGCCGGTTGCCGGTTCGGCCGGAGCCTGTGGCTGAATCACAACTTTAATCCGTTGTTTGTCGTTTTCGTTGCCGCCCTGGGCAGAGGTGCTGGTGCCGCCACTGGCGCTGACGGTTTCTTTGGTCATGTCATAGAGAATGCGCTCACCACTGAACAGGTTGCCGTCCTGTTCCAGCCGGGCATTGCCCTGAATGGTGATTTCCCGCAGCTGGGCAAAGTAATCAATGCGCTGACCGTGGGCTTTGGTCAGTGGTTTACCGGGATTGATCTGTTGCTGATAGCGTGCGGGTTGCTTCGCTGTTCCTTCGGCAATGGCTTTTTCCAGCGCATTGCCGGAGCGGATAATCAGCAGGCGCTCCGATTCAATACGCATCGTTCCCTGAGTAAGCACGACGTTGCCCTGATAAATGACCACTCCGGCTTTACGGTCCAGCTCGGCGTGGTCAGAAAGAATGGTCATTTCCTGCTGCCAGTCATCGGGTAACGCGCTCGTAACCGACGTGCAGCACAGTAACAGCAGGCCGGCCAGAAAGTGGTAATTATTGCGGAACATAGCGGGTATCCACCTGTGATTTGAATTCCATGCGCTGGCGCGCGATATCCAGTGTCATACCGGTTGCATTGATGCGTGCCTGTGCGCTGGTAATGGTTACCGGCTGATCGGTTTCGGCCAGTTGCTGGCGGCTGTGATAGGTGAGCGTGCTGGTTTCGATCAGCAGGTCGTCAGCAGCATCAGCAGGATTGAGCGGCCGGATTTTTACATCGCCAATCAGGCGCAGCGAATGTTCGTTATCGAGCAGCGTACCTTCGTTGGCGTTGACCTGCCAGGTCTGGCCATCGTCGTCTTCTGACATCAGCAGCGGCTCGCTGAGCAGTGTGCTGCCGGTTTGCGGATAATGGGTGGAGCGGGCGGCGACAAAGGTTTGCTGCAACTCACCGTCACTGTTGTACTGGCGGTTATGCAGCCCTTCTCCGTAGTAATCCGGCTCGTGATTCTGCAGTTCACTCAGGGCCGGAGCCTGCTCCAGTGTGTAGCGATCCACTGCCAGCAGGGCCAGACCAAAAAACAGGGTCAGCAGCAGCAGCAGATAGCGCTTGCGCATCAGATCACGCCCGCGCGTAACATGTCGTGCATATTGATGACGCCGACGGTTGCGTCACCGTCTTTTACGACCAGAGCGTTGATCTTGTTGTCTTCCATCAGCTTCAGTGCTTCCGCCGCCAGAGTGCCGGGTGTGGTGGTTTTGCCACCCGGAGTCATCACATCGGCCATGGTGGCGGTGTGAATATCAACGCCGTGATCGATTGCGCGGCGCAGGTCGCCATCGGTGAAAATACCGGCCAGCTTGCCGTTGTCCTGTACGGTGGTCATGCCCAGACCTTTGGAGGTCACAACCAGCAGGGCTTCAGACAGCGTGGCAGAAGGGGATACCACCGGAATCTGCTCGCCACCGTGCATGATGTCTTCCACTTTCAGCAGCAGGCGGCGGCCAAGGGAGCCACCCGGATGAGAGAAGGCAAAGTCTTCGGCGGTGAAACCGCGGGCTTCCAGCAGGGCAACCGCCAGTGCATCGCCCATGACTAAAGCGCAGGTAGTGGAGGAGGTTGGTGCCAGATTGAGCGGGCAGGCTTCCTGATTCACGCCGGTATTCAAATGAGCGTTGGCAGCACGGCCGAGCGTCGACTGCGGATTGCCGGTCATGCTGATCAGAGCGGTGCCCAGACGCTTGAGCAGTGGCAGCAGGCTGGTGACTTCGCCGGTTTCGCCGGAGTTGGATAAAGCGATAACCACATCGGACGGCTGAATCATGCCCATGTCGCCATGACTGGCTTCACCCGGATGCACAAAAAACGCCGGCGTGCCGGTACTGGCCAGGGTTGCCGCCATCTTGTTGCCAATATGGCCGGACTTACCCATGCCGGTGACCACGATGCGGCCTTCACAGTTCAGGATCAGCTGACAGGCGGTGGCAAAATCATCGGTCAGGCGACCTTCCAGCTGTGCAATGGCCTCCTGTTCCAGTTTGATGGTGCGGCGGGCAGATTGCAGAAAATCGAAATTCATATCAGTGGTCATGAGTTAGCCATATAAAACAGGGATGCCAGATAGCCAGCGTAGCTGGTGGTGAGGAACAGACCGGCGAAACGTCCGAGAGTGCCCTTACGATAACTGATTAAAAACAGAACCAACAGAGCAAGAGTCAGTGCCATCATCACGGCATAGTCGCGGTACAGCGCCAGTGGATCAACCACGGTTACGGCCAGCAGGCCCGGGATCGGCATGACGGTCAGCAGGTTAAAAATGTTGGAGCCGATCACGTTACCGATGGCGATATCGTGGTGGCCTTTCAGGGCGCTGGCAACAGAGGCTGCCAGTTCCGGCAGGCTGGTGCCGATGGCAACAATGGTCAGGCCGATCACCAGATCACTGACACCATAGGCGCGGGCAATTTCGGTGGCGCCCCAGACCAGCAGCTTGGAACTTAACATCAGCGCGATCAGACCGGTTACCAGCCAGAACACGGCGGTACGCATTGGGGTATTTTCAATCTCGGCGGCTTCGTCTTCATCGACAATGGCTTCACCGGATTCGCTGGTATCAAGAAACATCAGGTACAGGGCTACAGCCATGGCGCTGAATAAAATGATGGCGTCGGTCAGGTTCAGTTCGAGGTCGGCCAGTGTCAGACCACCGATGATGCTGATCAGAATCAGCAATGGCAGCTCTTTCTTCAGCAGTTTTTTCTGCAGTGGAATCGGGCTGATCAGTGCAGTGATGCCCAGCACCAGAGCGATGTTGGTGATGTTTGAACCGAGGGCATTACCAATAGCGAGGTTGCCTGCACCGTCGAGGGAAGCCACCGCGGAAACGAACATCTCCGGCGCGGAGGTGCCCATGGCAACGATGGTCAGGCCAACTAACAGAGGCGACATGCCCAGGCGGCGGGCGGAAGCTGCAGCGCCAATAACAAACTTGTCAGCACTCCAAACCAGAATAATAAGACCAGCAATAACGGCAGCATAGGCTGTGAGCATGGGGCACCAGAGTTAATTATCAGCAGAAAATTCAGCGCGACATTGTACCCAAGGTAATTCTGCACGCAATTGCAACTCAGCGTTTTATGTTGATGCTGTTACACAGCGTTACGGGCGTTGGTTCCGTCAGGACATTCCGCTATGCTAGCCCGACTATCCGTACCGAGTTAAAAGGACGACATTCATGTCCGTCAGTCAGCCCTACGTCTCTGTTCGTGGAATGAGTTTCAGCCGTGGTGACCGGCTGATTTACAACAATATGGATGTGGATTTTCCGCGTGGCAAAGTGACGGCCATTATGGGACCGAGTGGCACGGGTAAAACCACGTTGCTGCGTCTGATTGGCGGTCAGCTGTTACCGGACAGCGGTACCATCATGGTGGACGGACACAATGTGCCGACGCTGCCACGCAAAGAACTGTTTGATCTGCGCCGCAAAAAAATGGGCATGCTGTTTCAGACCGGCGCCCTGTTCACCGACCTTAATGTTTTCGATAACGTCGCTTTTCCGCTGCGTGTTCACACCGACTTACCGGAATCCATGATCCGTGATCTGGTGTTGATGAAACTCGAGGCGGTTGGTCTGCGCGGTGCGCGACATCTTTCTCCGGCCGAGTTATCCGGCGGCATGGCGCGTCGGGTCGCGCTGGCGCGTTCCATTGCCATGGACCCGGAAATCATTATGTACGACGAGCCTTTTACCGGCCTCGATCCTATTTCTATGGGCATGATCGTTAAGCTGATCCGTGGTCTTAATGAAGCGCTGGGACTGACCAGCCTGCTGGTGTCCCACGATGTCGAAGAGTCCTGTGCTATCGCGGACTACCTGTGCCTGCTGTCCGATGGCCGCGTGATTGGCTTCGGCACTCCGGAAGAATTAATCAATGAAGGTAACGATGAGGTACGCCAGTTTCTGCGTGGCGAACCGGATGGTCCTGTGCCTTTCCATTATCCGGCGGATGATTACCGCAGCGATATTCTGGCGGGAGTGAATTAATGCTGGGCAAATTACTGGAGCAACTACAGGCCGTTGGCCGCAGTGGTACCGCCGCCATCGAAGCCATTGGCCGTGGCACCTTATTGCTGAAAAATTCGCTGTTTTGGGGCGGGCCGGGCAGTGCCGGATTTTATGATCTGCTGAAGCAGATTTATTCGGTTGGCGTGCGCTCCCTCATTATTATTGTCGTCGCCGGTTTTTTCGTCGGCATGGTGCTGGGCCTGCAGGGCTACAACATTCTGATCGACTTCGGCTCGGAAGCGGCGCTCGGCACCATGGTGTCGCTGACGCTGCTGCGTGAACTGGGGCCGGTGGTAACCGCCTTGTTATTTGCCGGTCGCGCCGGTTCGGCATTAACCGCCGAAATCGGTCTGATGAAAGCCACCGAGCAGTTATCCTCCATGGAAATGATGGGTGTCGATCCGTTCAAGCGGGTAATAACACCGCGTCTGTGGGCCGGCATTATTTCCATGCCGATACTGGCGCTGTTGTTTTCTACGGTTGGTATCTGGGGCGGCGCCTTTGTGGCGGTGGATATGCTGGGCATCGACGATGGCGCCTACTGGGGCAACATGCAGGCGTCGGTCGAGTTTTATGAAGACGTGGTAAAGGGCATCATCAAGTCGGTGGCATTTGGTGTGGTGGTGACCTGGATCGCGGTGTATCAGGGTTATGATTCGGTGCCGACTTCGGAAGGTATCGGTAAAGCAACGACTCAGACGGTGGTGATTTCCTCACTGGCGGTGCTGGGACTGGATTTTGTACTGACAGCCGTCATGCTGGGAGGCGTTTAATCATGCGCATGCGTTATATCGAAATTACCGTCGGAGCCTTTATGGTGATGGGGATTGTGGCTCTGGTGCTGATGGCGTTCCGCGTCAGTGGCCTGTCACTGCAGGATGCCGGTGATACTTACACCATCAAGGCACGCTTTGAGAATCTGGGTGGTCTGACTGAGCGCGCTAAAGTGTCGATGTCCGGTGTCACCATTGGCCGGGTGACCAAGGTGTATCTCGACCCTGAGTGGTACTCTGCCGTGGTGGAAATGGAAATCAGCAAAACCATGAGCACGCTCACCAAAGATACTTCGGCGGCTATTTTGACCGCAGGTCTGCTGGGAGAGAAGTACATCGGCCTGACGGTTGGTGCTGAAGAGGAATACCTGCAGAGTGGTGACTGGATTGAAGACACTCAGTCAGCTTTGGTATTGGAAGAGCTGATCGGCCGCTTCCTGTTTAATAAGGCCGAAGAGGGCTGAATTTCCGGTGGTTAAAGGGAGTTAGCCATGCGTAGTTTGTTGTTGGTATTGCTGCTGTGTTTGATGCCGTGGGCTGTGAGCCATGCCACCGGCTCCGGAGAGCTGGCAGAGCAGGCTCATGATGTGGTGCGGGCCGCTACCGAGAAAGTGGTCGTGTCGATCAGCAAAAACCGCGATATCTACGAGACGGATAAAGCGCGTTTTTTCTGGGAGCTGGAAGATGTGCTTGGCCCGATGGTCGACTTTCAGCGCCTGACCCGGCGCATTATGGGAAGCCATTACCGTGACGCTACACCGGAGCAGCGCAAACGCTTTGCCATGGTATTTAAACGCAGCCTGCTGGACTCCTACGCGCTGGCGCTGCTTGAATTTGATGATTATCAGGTGCGGGTGCTGCCGCCAAAAACGGACGTGGAAAATACCCTGCGCAACACCCTGGTCGATCTGGAAGTTGTGACTTCCGCAGGTCAGGTATTTCCTATTACCCAGAGCATGTATTTTCACCATCATGCCCAGCGCTGGATGGCGCAGAACGTAATTGTTAACGGCATTAATGTTGGCAAGCTGTTCGCCGAGCAATTTGAGCAGATGGTACAGGAGCGTGATGGCGATATTGGTGCCGCGATAGAAAGCTGGAGCGCCAGCCTGCAGGAGCAGGGCCGCCAATTACGCAAACAAGCCCGGGCTTCTGATGCCCGCGATAAGCAGACTGAGGACAGACCATGAACGTAGCGCTGACCCGTATTGATGATAACCGTGCCGAGCTGGCTGGCAGCCTGCTGGCAACCACTGTGGTCAGTGTTCTGCCCGCCGGGGAAAAGCTGATCCGTGCCGCAAAGGGGCAATGGACGCTGAACATGGCCGCAGTGAGTGAAGTATCCAGTGCCGGTGTTGCTTTATTGCTGGAGTGGCTGCGCTGCGCGACAGCGGCCGGTGTTGATCTGCATATTGAGAATCTGCCTGAACATATGAAGCCTATTATCAGCATCAGCGATCTGGACTCACTGTTTGAGCCCCTGCTGGCCTGAGTCCCGACGCATGCCTGTGATCTGTTACCCGCTTTCATCCTTTCATTACACATTGCCGCCGCCATTTACTTCGCCCTGACACATAAATCCGCTATGATTGGGCGTTTTCCCCAAGCTGAGTGGTGAAGCGGTATGTCCCCGGCGGAAATTCTGCAAATTCTGCAAACAGAATCCCCTGAAGTGAGCTGGCACGTTGATGGTGACGGCTATAAATACGAAGTAGAAGCCGTTGGCGATGTGTTTGATGGCCTCAATGCCGTTAAACGCCAACAGTTCGTTTATCGTGTGCTTAATCCTTACATTGCGGATGGTCGTATTCATGCGGTCACCATCCGTACCTATACGCCTGCTGAAAAAGCCGAATAATAAGACCCCTTATGGATAAATTACGAATTGTGGGTGGAAAGCGTCTGGACGGTGATGTCCGTATCTCCGGCGCTAAAAACTCAGCGTTACCTATTCTTGCGGCCACTTTATTGGCCGAAGGTGTGATGCGGGTGGGTAACCTGCCGCACCTGCACGACATCACCACCATGCTGGAGCTGTTAGGCTGCATGGGCGTGGGAGTCGCTATTAATGAAGACATGTCGGTGGAAACCGACTGCGCCGGCGTGAAGAGCTGTGTTGCTCCATACGACCTGGTGCGCACCATGCGTGCCTCCATTCTGGTGCTGGGCCCGCTGCTGGCACGTTACGGCGAAGCGGAAGTGTCGCTGCCTGGCGGTTGTGCCATCGGCTCACGTCCGGTGGATCTGCACCTGCGTGGTATGGAAGCCATGGGCGCAGAAGTGGAAGTGCTGGACGGTTACATCAAAGCCCACGTTCCGGGCGGCCGTCTGCATGGCGCCAATATCTTCCTCGATACCGTGACCGTAACCGGAACGGAAAACATTATGATGGCGGCGGTTCTGGCTGACGGCACCGTTACCATCGAAAACGCTGCGCGTGAACCCGAGGTGGTTGACCTGGCGAACTGTCTGAACGCCATGGGCGCGAAAATCAGTGGTGCCGGTTCCGACACTCTGGTGATTGAAGGCGTTGAGAAACTCTACGGCTGCTCATTCGATGTGCTGCCGGACCGTATCGAAACCGGTACCTATCTGGTCGCTGCCGCCGTAACCGGTGGCCGGGTACGCACCAAAGACACCGACCCGTTAATTATGGAAGCGGTACTGCATAAGCTTGAAGAAGCCGGAGCAGAAATCACCACCGGCCCGGACTGGATTGAGCTGAACATGCATGGCAAACGGCCGAAAGCGGTAAATATCCGCACCGCGCCGCACCCGGCATTCCCAACCGATATGCAGGCCCAGTTTATGGTGCTGAATGCGGTTGCCGAAGGTACAGGTACCGTGATTGAAACCGTCTTTGAAAACCGCTTTATGCACGCTCAGGAACTGGTGCGTATGGGCGCGGATATTCATGTTGAAGGTAACACCGCCATTGTCACCGGCCGTGCAACCCTACAGGGTGCACCGGTGATGGCAACCGACCTGCGCGCATCCGCCTCGCTGGTGATTGCCGCACTGGTGGCCAGTGGTACGACCGATGTAAACCGCATCTATCACATTGACCGCGGTTACGAATGTATTGAAGAAAAATTCCAGCAACTGGGCGCTAATATCCGTCGCGTATCAGCCTGATACGCACGCCCTGCCGGATCGCTGACAGACAAGAGAGGATCAGCAACACGATGACTCAGCCGTTAACCATTGCCCTGTCGAAAGGGCGCATTCTGGATGACACTTTGCCCCTGCTGGCGGAAGCCGGTATCCATCCGGCAGAAGACATTCATAAGAGTCGCAAGCTGATTTTTGATACCAACCATGACCATATCAAGCTGGTGGTGATCCGTGCCACCGACGTACCCACTTACGTGGAATACGGCGCCGCCGATCTGGGTGTGGCCGGTAAAGATGTGCTGATGGAATACGACAGCAACAACCTGTGCGAGCCGCTGGATCTGAACATTGCCACCTGCCGTCTGATGACGGCGGCAATTAAAGATGCCGTGATGCCACAGGGCCGTCTGAAAGTGGCCACCAAGTTTGTGAATACCGCCAAGCGTTACTTTGCCGAGCAGGGTCGTCAGGTAGACATCATCAAACTGTACGGTGGTATGGAGCTGGCGCCGATCATGGGCCTGGCCGATATGATTGTGGATATCGTCGATACCGGAAATACCCTGAAGGCCAATGGTCTGGAAGCGCGCGACTTAATTGCCCCGATCAGCTCACGTTTAGTGGCCGGACGCGCGGCCATGAAAGTAAAGCATGCGCAGATTCAGCCCATCATTGATCAGATGGCGGCGGCAGTAGAACGCCAGCGCCAGGCCAAGGCTTAATTTTCCGGAGTAATACCATGACGATCGAAATCCGCCGTTTCAGTTCTGCTCAGCCGGACTATGCGCAGCAGATGGATACTCTGCTGGCATGGGAAGCTGTGTCTGATGCTCAGGTGCAGAAAACCGTATCTGACATCGTGTTCGATATCCGTACCCGCGGCGATGCGGCACTGATTGAATACACCAATAAATTCGACCGTATGAATGTGTCCTCGATGGCGCAGCTGGAACTGAATCAGGAGCAGCTGCAGAAAGCCCTCGACGAATTACCGGCCGAACGCCGCACCGCATTATTGCTGGCTGCTGAGCGTGTGCGTGCTTATCACGAAAAGCAAAAACAGGATTCCTGGGACTATACCGAAGCTGACGGTACTCTTTTAGGCCAGAAAGTAACGCCGATGGATCGCGTCGGTATTTACGTTCCCGGTGGTAAAGCGGCGTATCCGTCGTCTGTGCTGATGAATGCGATTCCGGCTCACGTTGCCGGTGTGCAGGAAATCATCATGGTGGTGCCAACCCCCGATGGCGAACTGAACCAGCTGGTACTGGCTGCTGCAGCCGCTGCCGGCGTCAGCCGCGTATTTACCGTGGGTGGTGCGCAGGCGGTTGCCGCGCTGGCGTACGGTACCGAAACCGTTCCGGGTGTGGATAAAATCGTTGGCCCGGGCAACATCTATGTGGCGACTGCCAAGCGTATGGTGTTTGGCCAGGTTGGTATCGATATGATCGCCGGTCCGTCCGAAATTCTGGTGGTCTGCGATGGTAAGACCGATCCGGACTGGATTGCGATGGATCTGTTTTCTCAGGCGGAACACGATGAAGATGCGCAATCGATTCTGGTGTCGACCGATGCTGATTTCCTTGATGCCGTTAAAGCCTCCATCGACAAGCTGTTGCCAACCATGGAGCGCGCCGAAATTATCCGTACCTCGCTGACCGAACGTGGCGCCCTGATTCACGCGCAAAGCGATGCCGATGCGATTGCCATCATCAACCGCATTGCACCGGAGCACCTGGAATTATCGGTAGAAGATCCGCAAGCCTGGCTGCCAGCCATCCGCCATGCCGGCGCCATCTTTATGGGCCGTTACACCGCAGAAGCGCTGGGCGATTACTGTGCCGGGCCGAACCACGTATTGCCGACCTCCGGCACTGCGCGTTTCTCATCACCTCTGGGTGTGTACGACTTCCAGAAGCGTTCGTCGCTGATTATGTGCTCGGCCGATGGCGCCTCTGAACTGGGTAAAACCGCTTCTGTGCTGGCCCGTGGTGAATTCCTCACCGCCCACGCCCGCAGCGCCGAATACCGTATTAAGGACTGATATCAATGAGTCAGTTCTGGAGCCCGTTTGTAAAAGACCTGGTGCCTTATGTACCGGGTGAACAGCCGAAAATGACGCGGCTGGTAAAGCTCAATACCAACGAAAACCCATACGGCCCGTCGCCTAAGGCGATTGCGGCGATGCAGGCGGAAGTGAACGACGATCTGCGTCTGTACCCGGACCCGAACGGTGACCGTCTTAAACAGTCGGTCGCTGATTATTACGGCCTCAGCACGGCGCAGGTATTTGTTGGTAACGGTTCTGATGAAGTGCTGGCCCATGCCTTTCATGGTTTATTCCAGCACGGCAAGCCGCTGTTATTTCCGGATATTACCTACAGCTTTTATCCTGTGTACTGCGGTCTGTACGGCATTGAGCCAAAACAGATTCCGCTGGATGAAAACTTTCAGATTAATATTGCTGATTACACCCGTGACAAAGCCGGAGAAAACAGCGGCATTATTTTCCCAAATCCGAATGCGCCCACAGGATGTCTGCTGCCATTAGCCGCGATTGAACAGCTGCTTAAGCAAAATACCGATACTGTGGTGCTGGTCGACGAAGCCTATATCGACTTCGGTGGTGAAACGGCTATTGCGCTGGTCAACCAGTATCCGAACCTGCTGGTCACACAAACGCTGTCCAAGTCACGTTCGCTGGCCGGTCTGCGTGTGGGTATTGCCGTTGGTCACCCGGATTTAATCGAAGCGTTAGAGCGTATTAAAAACAGCTTTAACTCCTATCCGCTGGATCGTATGGCGATTGCCGGTGCGGCCGCAGCCTTCGATGACCGTGAGTATTTCGACGATACCTGTCAGCGTGTGATCAACAGCCGCGATACCGTTGTTGCCGGTCTTGAGCAGCTGGGTTTTGACGTACTGCCATCAGCCGCGAACTTTGTGTTTGCCCGTCATCCGCAAAAAGATGCCGGAGAACTGGCCGCGTTGCTGCGTGAGCAGGGCATTATCGTGCGCCATTTTAAAACACCACGTATTGCCCAGTTCCTGCGTATTACCATTGGCACGGATGAGCAGAACCGGATTCTGCTGGATGCGCTGAAAGCACTGTAATTTAAGCCGGCTGAACTTAGAAAGAACGGCATAAAAAACAGACATAAAAAAAACGGGCTTTAAAGCCCGTTTTTTTATGCTCCGCATTTACAGATGTTATTCAAACACCTCATGCCCGGTCGGCTCAAAACGTTCAACGCCATTGGCCTGTAAACGGAAGTCGGAAATATCTTTCATCACGACCTGGCGGGCGCGGTTAATGCCGCCAATAGGGCGGTGTTCTTCCAGGCTGTGCCACGGGTTAAAGGAGATATTTTCGCAGAATTGTTTTTGCGCCTCAGAGGTAAAACTCTGTGGTGGAATATTAATCCGCGCCAGCGGAATAAAGGGTGAGTCTTCTTCGTCCCAGCTGATCAGGGCGTTTTCAGTCGGATTATCCTTAGGGTCTTTTTGCAGCTGAATTAAAAAGTCGAGGCAGGCACTGCCTTTGCTCAGTTGCTCGGCAAGGTTTTCTGCAAGGTAATCGTCGGAGTCGGTCATCTGGCCCGGATTATCGGAGCAGGTACGCAGTGCATAGCGCACGACAGTTGGGTAAGTCTGTACGCCATCGCTGCCTTCCAGTGGCAGGCCCAGAGCATAGGGCGTTACGCTGTTCCATTTTACATTCAGCGGATTATTGTAGACCTTGGCGCCGCGCAGAATATTCCAGGCGCCACGCGGATGGGTCAGCAAAAAGCTCAGGCGCTTGCCATTAAAATTGGCATCAAAGAAGTCGAAAAACTGCTGCGGGTTAGCGGCAAAAAAGGCATCGTGCCCCAGGAATAAAAAATCCTGAGTGTGTTGTTCGTCGCCCGGTAACGGCAGACGGTTGCCTTCAACCTGAGTCAGTTTTATCGCCAGTCCACGGAAATCTTTTTCTTTATCGCTGGTGATTTCTTCGACCGAGTTGGAAAAGCGCATCCATAGCGGGTAGCTGGCCGTCGGCTGAAAAATACCATGACGGTAACGCTCATCAATCTGTTCGTTAACCACAAAATTGCCGCGGATACAGCCGTTATCTTTGGGGTGGGTATCGCGCAGAATATTGTCGTTGGCGTACTGTTCTTTCAGGTGATCGGTCAGCAGGGTGCTGATGTCTTTAAACAGCACTTCTTCGCCTTTAACCGGCAGTTCCTGGCCTAAAGGCAGATCCGGGGTTTTGGTGCAGGCACTGAGGGTGAATAGAGTACAGCCCAACAGCAGAGCAGAGGATCGGCGTAAACCGGGTGCGATGGCTCGCATGATAAGTTCCTTTTATCGTTGAATGGCTGCGCCAGTTTAGCGGCTAAGCCTGATGCTGCCTATGTGTCATTGTGACCATGAGCGGCTTTTTTCACAGAAATTACTGCTGATGCGCTTTACGCTGGCCGGCAATGGCGTGGGTCTGCATTTTTTGTCCGGCGCGGATAAATTCCAGATCAATGCCATCGCCCGGGCGCAAGGCGGCAATCTGGTTCATAGCACTGCGCGCGTTGGCCGCATCCTGATTATTGATCCGCACCAGAATATCGCCGATGGCGAGTTTCGCCTGATCGGCAGGCCCATCGGGATAAATTCCGGTAACGATCAGGCCGGTTAATGCCTGCGGCAGACTGAGGGCGGTCAGCAATTGTGGTGTCGATTCCTGCACCTCAATACCGAGCCAGCCACGAATTGTGGTGCCGTGGGTGGCGATATCGGTCAGGGTGCGGCTGGCAACCTCAGCAGGAATGGCAAAGCCAATGCCCTGACTGCCGCCGGATTTGGAGAAAATGGCAGTATTTAAACCAACCAGTTCACCGTAGGCATTAATAAGAGCACCGCCGGAATTACCGGGGTTAATCGCCGCGTCGGTCTGGATATAGTCTTCGTAGGTGTTTAATCCCAGCTGGTTACGGCCGGTGGCGGAAACGATGCCGAGGGTTACCGTCTGGCCAACACCAAAGGGGTTGCCGATGGCGAGTACCACATCGCCGATACGCAGCTGACTGTCGTGGGCGACCTGAATCTGTGGCAGGTTTTCCAGCTCAATTTTCAGTACGGCGAGGTCGGCTTCGGGATCAGTGCCGACCACGGTGGCATTCACCTCACGGCCATCGTGCAGGGCGACCACAATCTGGTCGGCGCCGTGAATCACGTGGTTATTGGTCAGCACATAGCCATCCGGTGACATAATCACACCCGAGCCGAGGCTGGATTGCATGCGCTCGTTGGGTTCAGGGTTGGTGCGGAAAAAACGCTGGAAAAACGGATCATCAAACAGCGGATGGGTTTTGCGCCGCACCACTTTGCGGGTAAAAATATTCACCACCGCCGGTGCCGCGCGATCAACGGCATCGGCATAGCTGACCGGCCCCATATGCGCCATGCTGCTGCCGGGCGCGGCCGTTGTCTGCTCGGGCATCGGACCTATGCCGGCGATTGGCGCATAGGTTACCGCCGGAGCCTGAGGTGCTGTGGGGGTGACCAGCTGCGGCGCCCAGAGCAGCACGGCAAAGGCGACGACCAGACCAACCAGAACCGGTATCACCAGTGTATTCACAATGAACTGAGCAGAACGCATTTGCTGTGAATCCCCCGTAACCCATAAACTGGGCCATCTGAAAATATAAACCGGCATTTTATCAGAATATAAATGAGGGCCATATCATGGTTGAGCGCCGCCAATTACTGAAGCACCTTGACTCACTCTTACAAACAGAGCGCTTCCGCGATTATTGCCCTAATGGGCTGCAGGTGGCAGGGCGTGAACATATCAGCCATATCGTGACCGGTGTTACCGCCAGTCAGGCATTAATCGACGTCGCTATTGAGCGTGGAGCCGACACGATTCTGGTACACCATGGCTATTTCTGGAAAGGGGAAGATGAGCGTATTACCGGCATTAAGCGTGAGCGTCTGAAAGCCTTGCTGGTTAATGACATCAACCTGATTGCCTATCATCTGCCCCTCGACGGTCACCCGGTGTATGGCAATAACGTGCAGCTGGCCGATGTGCTTGGGCTGCAGATTGATGGCCCGCTGAGTGAAGACGACCCCAGCATTCCGGGTCATATCGGGCGTTTGCCACGCCCCATGAGCGGCAAAGAATTCAGCGCCTGGCTGGGCGAATGCCTGCAGCGCGAGCCGCTGCACATCGGCGAAGAAACCGACACCATCGAAACCATTGGCTGGTGTACCGGTGGCGCTCAGGGCTATTTACAGGTGGCCGTTAATGCCGGCGTCGATGCCTATTTAACCGGTGAAATCAATGAACCGGCGGTGCACCTGGCGCGAGAAACCGGCACCCACTTTTTCAGTGCCGGCCATCACGCAACCGAGCGTTACGGCGCCAAAGCGCTGGGTGAATATCTGGCCGATGAATTTGGTCTGAATGTGGAGTTTGTCGATATCGACAATCCGGTATGAGACTGCAGAACGCCGGGGAGGGCGGCTAATCGCTGCCCGTTACCGGTGCGCAGGAAAATTTTACTCAGCTCCCAGTTGTCCGACCACTCCGGATAAAATCATCCTGCTGTTTGCCACAACATCGTCGATAGATAGCCTATACCCGCTTTTCATCCAGTCGATAGCGCTGAATGCCAAGGCACCGCAAACAGAGTATCCCAGAGCTTCCAGTCTGGCTCTGGGGACATTAACCGCGAAGCGGGACGTCGCCAGAGTGTCTATCATCAGCAGGCCGAAAGACCGGGTCTGGCCCATATGAATGACATCCACACTGTCACTGATGCCCAGCACCTCCAGCATTGTAATCTGCGCAAAGGCCGGGTTACTGACTTCCCGGTAAAAGCAGTACAGTCCCTTATTTATAAAGTCGTTAATGTCTGCGCTTTCTTTCAGCGTCAGCAGAAGTTTTTGCTGGAAGTCTGACATCAGCTGCTGATAGCAGGTAATCAGCAGTGCCTCAGTGCTTTCGAAAGATTCATAGAAGTAACGGCTGGTCAGGCCTGCTTCACCGCAGATTGCCCTGACACTGGTGTTATGGAAGCCCAGGCTGCCAAATAAACGGATGCCGGCCGCGATGATCTGCTCTTGTCTCAGCTTCTGACGCTCTTCTGAAGAACATCCTGCATATTTCTTACCCGGCATTGGGGATGATGAACTACTCACTTGGCTCCCTTTTTACATTTGACAACGCTTGTAGTCAGAATTAATCTGACTACCAATGTTGTCAGTTTACTCTCTTCCGCTGGCTGGGATAAACCATCAGCAGGCATGGCAAGATGATAAAAATAATGAATACCTCTCCGCTTGTATTGAACCGCTGTGCAGGCAGAGAAAACGGTGATGGTCTCGTTGCGAAACCTTATCTGTCAGATGGGGCCGTATTTATCTGATTATCCGTAAATCTCAGTAAGGGTTCAGGCGTGCATAAAATAAAAAAAATATTTGTAACCGGAGCTAATGGCTTTATCGGCCGGGCAATTATGGAGCGTTACAGACAGCAAGGCATTGATATCTGTGGCGTCGATATTACAGCCGATCCTTCCCGCAACGTTGTGCGCGGTGATGTTGCCAATGCCGGAGAATGGCAGGAACATGCAAAAGGGTGCGACATCATTTTTCATACAGCCGCTGTCGTTTCAAATACGGCATCAGCGGACATGTATCAGAAGGTAAGTGTTGGCAGTGTGAAGCAGGTGGTTGCTGCTGCCAAAAAGCATCAGATTGCACGCGTTGTTCATCTTTCCTCAATCGCAGCCTATGGGCTGAACTTTGATGCTGATCAGGACGAAAGCTGCAGTATCTCGGTTCTGAGTGGATCTTCATATTGTGATGCCAAAGCAGCGAGCGAACACGGCTTTCTGGCGGCTCATGCCGCAGGAGATATCTGCACAACGATTATTCGTCCGGGAGATGTCTATGGTCCGGGGTCCAGACCCTGGGTTCTTATTCCTCTGGCGATGATCCGTAAAAAACAATTTGTTTTACCAGCCATGGGCAGAGGGATATTCAGCCCGGTTTATATCGATAACCTGGTGGATGGTATTGTTCTGGCTGCTGAAAAAGAAAGTGGGAAGGGCCAGACTTTTAATATAACCGATGGCACAGGCATAGAATGCAGAGAGTTTTTTAATAATCATTATAAATGGCTTGGAAAAACCACAGAGCCAGTATGCTTACCCACCCGTGTCGCCGAAGGTATAACCAGCATCGGCTCGTTTATTTTTAATACGGTATTAAATGCCAATACTGAAATAGACCGGAGTTCGCTGGCTATGCTGTCGAGAAAAGCCTCTTATTCCATTGATAAAGCCAGAGATTTACTCGGCTACACACCCGTGGTGTCTCTTGCGGAGGGAATGGAAAGAACAGAAGCATGGCTGAAAAGCAGCAGGGTTGTGTAAGTTTTTACAGTGAGTTCAGTCGCTGTTTATTACCCGGCCCACCATATACCGGCGGGCTGTTATGCAACACACGATGTGCGCAGGTTTTATCCGGCGCGGGATGAGCTTATTGTTCACTTTCTATTTGTCGCACCAGTCCCATAATCATGCGCATACCGGTGCTGACCAGTGTCTGCTGCGAGGCACTGCAACCGCTCTGCAGCCAGTAGGTCGTTACCTGACGCATGGCGCCGATAAAGCCCATTCCCAGCAGCGCGGATTCCTCATCACTGAGTTGCCAGTGTGGGTGTACGGTGCGCGCCAGCGTCATCACCATATTGGCAAAATCCTGCATGTAACCGTGATAGAAACGGTCGGTTTCTGCACTGACGCCTTCCAGTTCCAGCATACAGACCCGTGCGACACGGGCGTCCTGCATGGCACTGAAAAAGGCCGCCAGTCCTTGTTGTGCCAACACTTCAATCTGCCCGCCGGGCTGCGCCTGAGAGAAAGCGTTAAACAGCTGCTGTCTGATGCTGTCCATGCACTGGCCGTATACCGCCTGCAGCAGGCCTTCGAGATTACCGAATTCGCTGTAAAAGTAGCGGTCGGTCAGCTGCGCCTGACGGCACAGGCCACGCACGGTGGCATTGCGGAAGCCTTCGGTGCCGAACACTTCAAGCCCGGCCTGCAGAAACTGCTGGCGCCGCTGGGCTTTGCGCTGCTGCTGGCTTTGGCCGCCATAGGTGCGTCCGCCTGTTCTGGCTGCCGGAGCATCGCTTGTGGTGTGTTCGCCGTTGCTGGCGGTGGGTTTTCCCATCGGAAAAATTGTCCGGAAATGACTCGTACAGCAATTTGACGACAAGTGTCCTCAGAAGTAAAGTGAGGACATCTGTCGTCAGATTTACTGGCGAGTGCAATATAACAATAAAATTTCCGGCCGGTGCCGGGCGAAGAGGTCTGTATGTCCAGTTATGGTGTGATCATTATCGGCAGTGGCTTTGGTGGTCAGTGTGCCGCCATCAATCTTAAAAAACGTGGTATCGACGATTTTGTTATTCTCGAGCGGCGTGAATTTATGGGCGGTACCTGGGCACAGAATACCTATCCTGGTGCTGCGGTGGATGTGCAGTCGCCGCTGTATTCGATCGAATCCGAGCCGTATGACTGGTCGCAGATGTTTGCCGAACAGCATGAACTGCAGCAGTACACGAATCATGTGATTGATAAACACAGCCTGCGGGAAAAGACCCTGACCCACGCCAATGTTGAAAAAATCGAATGGCACGACGCTGATCAGCGCTGGCACGTGCATGTCGATGGTAAAGGCGTGCTGCAGGCGCGTTTTGTTATCAATGCCTCCGGGCCATTAAGCACCCCGGTGATTCCGCAGTTTAAAGGCCGCGACAGCTTTAAGGGAAAAGCCTTCCACACCAATAACTGGGATCACGATTACGACTATAAAGGTAAACGGGTCGCGATTATCGGCAGCGGTGCCAGCGCCGCACAGATTATTCCGGCCATCGCGGCCGATGTTGGTCATCTGCATATTTTCCAGCGCACACCACACTGGGTGTTGCCGCGCCCGGATTATGTATTTAAAGGCTGGCAGCGTAAGTTGCTGCGTAACCGTGGTATTTACCGTGCGCTGCGCGAAGCGATTTATTGGGGGCTGGAAAGCCGCGTAATTGGTTTTAAATATTCATCCACCATGCTGGAATTGCTGGCAGGCCGTAAAGCCCGTGCGCATATTAAAAAGCAGATTAAAGACCCGGTTCTGCAGCAGAAAGTCACGCCGGACTTTACCATCGGCTGTAAGCGCGTCATTTTATCCGACACCCTGTACCCGGCTTATTGCCGCGACAACGTTACCCTGCACGATAAAACTGATGGCATTGGTGAAATTAATGAGAGCGGCATTAAAACCAGCCATGGCGATCAGCTGGATCTGGATCTGATTATTTATTCCACCGGCTATGACGCCACCGATGGCGTAATCTCTTATCCGGTTATCGGTCGAAATCAGCAGACGCTGGCGGATGTCTGGGCGGATTTCCCCCGTGCCTATTTAGGTACGTCGGCGCCGGGTTTCCCGAATCTGTTTATTGTTACCGGCCCGAATACCGGTATTGGTCATACTTCGGCGATTTTTATTATCGAAGCGCAGATGAATTACATCATGAAGGCGATCGAAGAAGTCGGCCGCCGGCAGAAAAACCTGATTGAAGTAAAGGCCAGTGCCGAAGACAGCTACACCCGTCATATTCATGATGAAATGGCCAAAACCGTCTGGCAGCAGGGGGGCTGTAACAGCTGGTATAAGAGCAAAAGCGGTAAGGTAATTGCGATGTTTCCGGGCTTCAGTTTTACCTTCCGTCGCTGGACTAAAAACTTCCGCGTCAAAGATCACGACTTTGCCTGATCGAACCTGTTAACAACCGGGTAGTGCAGGTATAAAAACGCGATAACAATAAAATAGACAAGGTAAGGTTATGAAAAAAATCAGTCTGTTAATTCTGCCGCTGGTGCTGGCTCTGGTGGTTGGCATGCTTAACGGCGCTTATGGTCGTGTCGGCCATTGGCTGTATGCAAACGTCACCGATCTTGAAGCGTCACTGTACGGCTTTGAGCAAAGCGCGGTGGATATCGGCGATATGGAACTGGCGTTGTACAGCAATAATAATCCGGGCAAGCCCGCCATTGTGATGCTGCATGGTTACAGCGCCGATAAAGATGTATGGCCACGCTTCGCCAGGCATTTTGTCGACGACTATCAGGTGATTATTCCGGATATGGCCGGTCATGGTGATACCGGTTTTGATGCCAGCTGGGATTACAGTATGCCGGCTCAGGCCAAACGTCTGGCGGCGTTGCTGGATAAACTGGATATCGCTCAGGCACACGTTATTGGTAATTCGATGGGTGGTTTTTTAACCGCCACCTTCGCCATTGCTTATCCGCAGCGTACGCTGTCGGCCACTATGGTTGACCCGGCCGGGGTGATGTCGCCGGAGCCGAGCGATATGTTCAAAATGCTGAATCAGGGCCATAACCCTTTCCTGATTCATAACCGTGCAGAGTTCGACAGCTTCTATGCGATGACCATGGCGCAGCCGCCATTCCTGCCGGGAATGGTGCTGGAAGCCATGTCGGATAAATACATTGAGCGCCGCAGCGAGCTGGAAAAAATCTTCGCCGATTTCCACTCCAGCGATTACCTCGAAGAAAAACTGGCTGACCTGAAAGCACCGGCCATGCTCTGGTGGGGTGATAAAGACCGCTTACTGCATGTGAGCTCGGTATCGGTGTGGGAAGCGGGCGTTCCGCAGCTGAAGACCCATATCTTTAACGGCATCGGTCATATGCCGATGGTGGAAGTCGCGTCAGAAGCTGCCGATCTGTACCGTGACTTCCTGCAGCTGGTGCCAGCTCAGATTGCTGCCGAATAAGGCTCCCGAATAAGCCCTGCTGTTCAAACACAAAGCGCCGCCCGGTTTCCGGGCGGCGCTTTTTTTGCCTTGTTACAAGGCAGGACTATAGCCGTGCGCGCCCTGAATTGGTGCGTCGGGAGTCTTATTTCCATCCGGTCTGCAGCGTCGTTTGCCGCCAATTGGTCTTACCGTAAGACAATGCGCCCATCCGCTGGATTTCATACCTGCAGCGTTGTTGTCACACTTTTTTGCACCAATTCGTGACTCAAAGTGGACTTTCCGGTCAGAAATTGGCGCTAAGCTTGCGTGAAGGTTGTCTTCATCCTGCCAATGTGTAATGTTCGCGCCCTTGTCCGTTTGTGCGCGCCAAGCCCTGTATATGAAGAACTCCAACGCTGCTCTTGAGCTGATCAACATCCACAAATGCTACGGTAATCTTGAAGTGCTGAAAGGCGTCAGCCTGACCGCGCAGAAGGGTGACGTTATCTCGATTCTCGGCTCCAGTGGCTCCGGTAAAAGCACGCTGCTGCGCTGCATTAACCTGCTGGAACGCCCGAATCAGGGCGAGATCATTATTGGCAATGAACAGCTGGCACTGATTCCGGACAAAAACGGTGAACTGAAAGCGCAGGACAAGCGCCAGCTCGAACGCCTGCGTTCACGTCTGGGCTTTGTCTTCCAGCAGTTCAACCTCTGGCCACATATGACCATCCTGCAGAACCTGATCGAAGCACCGGTGCACGTATTAAAAGTGCCGCGTGATGTTGCCGTTGCACGGGCACAGGAATTGCTGCGCAAGGTCGGTCTGGCTGACAAACAGGACGCCTATCCGGGACATCTTTCCGGTGGGCAGCAACAGCGTGTGGCCATTGCCCGTACACTGGCAATGGATCCGCAGGTATTGCTGTTTGATGAGCCGACATCTGCCCTGGACCCTGAGCTGGTCAACGAGGTGCTGGCGGTGATGCGCGAACTGGCCGAAGAAGGCCGGACTATGCTGATCGTAACTCACGAAATGCGCTTTGCGCGTGAAGTGTCCAGCTCTGTGGTTTTCCTGCATCAGGGACAGATTGAAGAAACAGGCTCGCCGGAAAAGGTATTCGATAACCCCGAATCCCAGCGCGTACGCGATTTTATGGCGAGTCATCAGGCCTGATTGGTCTGCTTTATTATCTATTGCTGAGGATTAACACCATGCAAAAATTCGTTGCCACCCTGTGCCTGGCAGCCAGCGTTATGCTGTCGCCATTCGCTTCTGCTGAAAAAATCCGCATCGCATCTGAAGGGGCTTACGCACCGTTCAATATGATCGATGCCAATGGCAACCTGGTCGGTTTTGATATCGATATCGCCAAAGCCCTGTGTGCCGAAATGAAAGCCGAGTGCGAAATCGTGGCGCAGGACTGGGATGGCATTATTCCGGGTCTGATGGCACGTAAGTACGACGCCATTATTGCCTCCATGTCGATCACCAAAGAACGTCTGCGCGTGGTGAATTTTACCAATAAGTACTACACCAACAGCCTGGCGTTTGTGGCTGCCAAGGGCAAAGCTCTGGACACCAGCATGGACGGACTGAAAGGCCTCAGCGTTGGAGCGCAGCGCGCGACGATTTCCGGCCAGACGCTGGAAGATAAATACAGCGACGTGGTGAATGTAAAACTGTACGACACTCAGGATAACGCTTACCTCGATCTGGCTGCTGGCCGTATCGATGCCATCCTTTCAGATAAATTCCCGGCCTATGACTGGCTGCAAAGCAAAGACGGCGCGAATTTCGAATTTAAAGGTGCCGATCTGGATATCGATGACAAAATCGGTATCGCGGTGCGTAAAGGCGACAAACTGCAGGAACGTCTGAATAAAGCGCTGGATGCCATTGTTGCCAACGGCACCTACAAAGAAATTAACGCTAAATATTTCCCGTTTGATATTTACTGAGCGAACGCTGCTCAGAGGTAAGCCGATGAACGATATGACACACCAGGACGACGCTGCATGCTGATGGATTTACAGGGCTTTGGCCATCTGTTACTCAGCGGAGCGCTGATGACCATTCAGCTGGCACTGGCCAGCTTAGCCATCGGACTGGTGATCGGCTTACTCGGGGCGGCCGCCAAGCTGTCGCCTTCACCGTTTCTGCGTATTCCGGCCACGCTGTACACCACGCTGGTGCGCGGCGTGCCGGAATTATTGCTGGTATTAACCCTGTATTACGGCGGCGCTCAGCTGCTGATGTGGGGCGCCAGCTTTTTTGGTTATGACGAATACATCGAAGTAGGCGCTTTTGCTGCCGGTGTTGCAGCTCTGGCTATTGCCTTTGGTGCTTACGCCACGGAAGTATTTCGTATGGCGATGCTGGAAGTACCCAAGGGGCAGTGGGAGTCGGCACAGTCGATGGGCATGAGCCGCGGGCAAACCTTCTTCCGCATTATTTTTCCACAGGTGTGGCGTCTGGCCATTCCCGGACTGGGCAATTTATTTCAGGTACTGCTGAAAGATACCGCACTGGTATCGGTGATTGGTCTGAATGAATTAATGCGTCAGGCCAGTGTGGGTTCTGCGGCAACCAAACATCCTTTTGATTTTTATCTGGCAGCCGCCATTCTGTATCTGGCGCTGACCCTGTTGGCGACGCTGGTGACCGAAATTCTTGAGCGTCTGAGTAAACCTGAACTGCGTGGGCGACGGGCATGAACTGGGACTGGTCTGTAATCTGGGAGTATTTCCCACGCCTGCTGGAAGGCGCCTGGCTGACATTAGAGCTGGTCGGTTTATCCGGCCTGTTCGGTATTCTGATGGCGGTGCCTCTGGCGTTAATGCGCGCGTCAACACAGCCGCTGCTTAAAGGTCTGGCCTATGGCTATATCTTTTTCTTCCGTGGCACGCCACTGCTGGTACAGATATTCCTGATTTATTACGGTGCTTCACAGTTTGATGCGGTGAAAGACTCGTTCCTCTGGCCGATTCTGAAAGAACCTTACTGGTGCGCCATTATTGCTTTCACCATGAATACCTCGGCTTACAGCGCAGAATTAATCCGTGGTGCCATTCAGGCAATTCCCCATGGCGAAATTGAAGTCGCCGACGCGCTGGGCATGAACCGGCTGACCAAAATCCGCCGTATTATTCTGCCAAGAGCGCTGGGTATTGTACTGCCGGCTTACAGCAACGAATTTCTGTTAATGCTGAAAAGCAGTGCGCTGGCCTCGACCATTACCCTGCTGGATATTACCGGTATGGCGCGCACGATTATTGCCCGTACCTATACGCCGCTGGAAATTTTCTTCGCCGCCGGCATGATGTACCTGATTATGTCCGCTGTGTTGATCGGCTTATTCCGCTTGATGGAATTAAGGGTTAACCGGCATAAATACATCAGCAGAGAAGGCTGATAAATACCCATAAAAGTCTGCTTTAGCAACTGCGGTCCCACAGTTTGGAGTGACTTCATGTCACTCCAAACCGCAGCATTCATCGACTACTGTTTTTCAATCTGAAACGCCTTTCCGGGGCAAGCCCCTGGCCCCCTGTAAGGAGAGGTATCTCCTTACGATCCTCTCTTTTCGGCGCGTCCGGCTTCATCCAGCCAACTGCAATGATTATGCGGCACGCAAAACAATTCGCCCCGGAACGACGTTTTAAAATACCAATAATTTGTATCGTTCCGGGGCAGGGTTTTGCTCTGAAGGCCGCAGAATCATCTGGTTGTCTGGCGCCGCACGATCGCCGATTACAGTAACCCGCTCAGCCGTATTTCAACTGAACAGCGTTTGCGACATGAAATTGCATACAAACTGCTTGCTCTGAAACGCAGCAGCGAGGTGACGGTTTTCTGCGCCTCTGGGGCCGCCGCAGAAACCGCTGATATGTCTGGTCTGTCCGCAGGGATACGGACAAGCGGCTCCGGCCATGGATGGCCGATGAGACGCGCGGCCAGTAAGTATCAAGGTTTCAAGGGTGACGGCCCAGAAAGCGCGAAGCTGGGGTCGGCCCGCCGGCAAGGGGATAAGTTCCCCTGGGAGGCAGCAGGCCTTGATGTTAAAAAATGCTGTTTTTGCCAGCTATGGTGCTGATTAAAAACTATGGGACAGCAGTGTGTTTTGGCAGGTTTTTTTATCTTCGCTATCCGGGAGCGATTAATTCTTAGCCTCCATCATCGCGATTCTGACTCCGGTCGCAATCAGGGTTAAACCTGCGGTTTTATTAATCGCATTAACCACCCAGGCTTTGAGCTGCTTGCGTGCCAGATGATTGCCCATATAGCTGAATGCGCTGTACACCAGCAGGTCGGCGAGCAGGCAGGAAGCCCCCATAATCAATAGCTGCAGCAGCACAGGTTCTGCCGGATCAATAAACTGCGGCAGCAGCGCAGAAAAATAGAGCAGTGCCTTGGGGTTGGCGAGCTGTACGATTAATCCCTGATAAAACAGCTTGCCGGGTCTGCTCGTCTTTTGCTCACGGCTGAGATTAATGGGCCCGGCGTCGCTGAATATGGCACTCAGCCCCAGATAGAACAGGTAGGCAACGCCAACCCATTTAATCAGGGCGAACAGTGTGGCCGAGGCAATAATTAACGAGGCAATACCGGTGGCGGACAGCGAAAAATACAACACATCAGCGCAGGCGATGCCCAGCACGCCAAAAAAGGCTTTGCCTTGCGGGTGGCTGGCACCCTGACTGGCTGCGGTGATGGCAGAAGGGCCGGGCACCATGATTAACATAACCGTGGTTGCCAGAAAAATCAGGTAGAGTCCGCTGTCCAAAATTGTATTCCTGCCGGTTATTGCATTGTCAGAGGTTTATGGCGGTTGGCTGCAGGCTGCGGCAGTCGCGCCAGTTCAGTCCGGCCTGTTGCTGTAGGGTCTGCAGTGCGGCTAAATTCGCCAGCGCCCGCGGGTGAATATCGTGGTACAGAATAATACCGCGACGCCACAATAACATCAGGGTTATTACCCGGTCTTCAACGTCTTTATCGCTTAGTTTACGGTTCCAGTCCTGGCTGTCGATATTCCACAGCATCACGCCTTCACCTGCCTGCTTTAGTGCCGCGGTCAGAGCTTCGCTGCGCTGGCCGTAAGGCGGACGGAACCAGTAAGGGCCCGGCTGGTAATCATTCAGACGGCTGCGCGTGGTGCTGATGGAGTCGGCCCAGCCGTCCCATTTCTGGTGGCTTTTATGGACTTCGCCGTGGGAGCCCAGACACTGGCTGGCGTAAAAATCTTCAGGTGCTTTCTGCTGTTTAATGCGTTCGCCCAGGGCGAAAAACTGTGCATGCATACCGGCATTTTCCAGTGCTTTAACCAGCTGCTCAGTACCGTTTACTTTAACGCCATCCTTTAAGCGGTCGGGTGCCGGGCCATCATCATAGCTCAGCAGAAACTGCCGGTCGGGTAATTCAAAACCATCCACTTCGTGCTGATTAAAGGTGTGAATTTCACTGGTAATACGCGGGAACAGTGCCGCCAGACGCACCTGCTCATACAGGTAACGTAAGTGAAATGCTTCACTGGCTTTGGCCCAATTCTGATACTTCCCGGTAACGGGCCGTTGGCTGACGGCGGTTAATGCCGCCCAGCTGGCGGACGCGGCACACTGACCACAGGCCTGTGCGTAGTTAGCCTGCAGCCGCTGCCGGGTTTTCTCCAGCCAGCGCTGCACGCTGGCGGCATCGGGCTTATCGACGGCGGTGAAGGCTTTGATGTCGGCTTCGTTGTTCAGCGGCGTGGCTTCCAGCAAGCGGGCGAAGGTCAGAATTTCGGCGGCGGAGGCACGGTCAAACGCCACGGCGCTGGTTAACGGTTGTGGCCACAGGCTGCGCTCCAGCGTGGCGACTTTAGCGGGGCCTGCGGCCTGAGTGAGCGGGCTGATGATCAGGCCCAGTAACAGCGGGAAAATGAAACGCATGGAATATCCTTTGACGATGCGGAGTAACTTTGGATAAAGGGAATAAAAAACCCCGCTGACGCGGGGTATTTTTAATCGTACTGCTTATTGCTGGTTCAGTTTTTCCTGCATCCGTGTGATGCCACTGTCGTAAGCGCTGTGCTCACGCAGCGACTTGGCTTTGCGGAAGTTGTCCAGCGCATCCTGCCAGCGGCCACTGGCTTCATAAATACGGGCAATGTTGTAGTAACTGCTGGCCTGTACCCGATCTTTATTTTTACCGGATGCCAGTTCAATCGCTTTGCGGTTAGCCCACAGTGCTTCGGCGGTACGGTCCAGCTTCTGATAGGTCAGACCCAGGTTGCTGTAGGCCTGGCCAAAGCTTGGGTAAAGGTTAACGGCATCCTGGAAGGCGTACATAGCTTCTTCCAGTTTCTTCTCGCCATAGAGTTTTTCGCCACGGGTATTAATCCGCTTGGCTTCTTTTTTGATGGCGTCGGTGATCAGTGAGTGGCTCTCGAAGGATTCCGCGCTGATCAGGCTGTTCAGGTGCGAGGCCAGACCTTCACGGTTCAGGCTCAGGTACTGATCAATATCGTGGAAGGCGCCGTTTTCATCGATGCCGAACACCACCCAGCTGGAGGCGGTCTGCTGTGGTTTTACGTTATAGGTACGGATCAGCGTCTGGCCAACATAAACCTGCACGCGGGCGCTGCTGTTACCCAGTGCGGCGGAGGTTTTGCTGTTGCGGTTGGTGTAATCGTGCACGGCGTAAACGTAGCGTTCGCCGTCGTGCTTCTGTTCGATGGTGATGGTTTCCGGACCGTAGCTGTCGGTGTCATCCACATCCAGATTGGCATCACGGCCCTGTTTCTTCACGTAGTACACGTGATTCGCCGGGTAGGTCAGGTGAGAGTCCAGATCGGATGGTGTGCTACCCCAGGTCAGTACCACGCGCAGACCATCGAGGTTCTGCATTACCGGTGACAGGGCGTAGGTAAAGCCATCACACGGGCACTTCACAACCAGTGTGGAGTAACCGGCCTTGTCAATAATCATGGTGGTATCGTTATCGTCGGCCAGAGTGCTGCTGGCGCTGGCGATACCGTTGGCCGTCGATGTGGTGCGTACCGAGCTTTCACCGTTGCGCTGCCAGGTGATTTTGGCATCGGCGATTTTTTCGTCTTTAACCACGGCGCTCAGCACTTTGATTTCCAGTGCAGCAGCAGGCAAAGCCAGTGAGGTTGCCAGCAGCAGGCTGCTGAGGCGTAAGCAGGATTTGAACATGGGGTCTTCCTTTATTAACAGTCCTGGAATTGTCACTTCGGCTCGCTCCGGGTTGAGCCGAATGAAGACCGCAGATTCTAGCTGCAACCTCTATCAATAACTACCTTGGCGATAAGGACCCGTTCACACTATCTGAATCCGGCTTGCTGAACGTCAGTTTTCAGGGCAGGCCAGTAGTCACCATGCTCCTGTCTCAGAGGACTTTGTACCCATCGCTCCCGCAGCGGGAAGAACCAGATGCTGCGCGCGCAGGACTAGGGCCGGCGGTTGCTTGCTGCTATAATCGCGCCCCAAATTTTTTTATCGCCCGCAGAGCCGGTTCAGCGCGTAAGCCTTACACGCTGAGCCGGCTCTGCGGGCGCATCAGCTACTGGATATTGTGAGTGGGGTTATCATGACTGTATTGAAAATGGCCGATCTGGATCTGAGCGGTAAGCGCGTTCTGATCCGTGAAGACCTGAACGTTCCGGTTAAGAATGGCAAGGTCACATCCGATGCGCGTATCCGTGCGTCGCTGCCAACCATTCAGCTGGCTTTGGATGCCGGTGCCAAGGTGATTGTTATGTCCCACCTGGGTCGTCCGGAAGAAGGCGTGTACGACGAAGAATCGTCCATCAAGCCGGTTGCTGCCCACCTGGCTGGCCTGCTTGGCCGTGATGTTAACGTCATTAAAGATTTCCGCGAAGGCGTTGAAGTCGCCGCTGGCGAAGTGGTGCTGCTGGAAAACGTGCGCTTTAACAAAGGCGAGAAAAAAGACGCCGACGAACTGGCGCAGGCGTATGCAGCGCTGTGTGATGTGTTCGTGATGGATGCCTTTGGTACCGCTCACCGCGCTCAGGCGTCTACTCACGGTGTGGCCAAGTTTGCGCCGGTTGCCTGTGCCGGCCCGTTGCTGGCGGCTGAACTGGACGCACTGGGCAAAGCCCTGGCGACTCCGGCGCGTCCGCTGGTGGCCATCGTTGGTGGTTCAAAAGTGTCGACCAAACTGGAAGTGCTGGAAAGCCTGTCCGATATCTGTGATCAGATCATCGTTGGTGGTGGTATCGCCAATACTTTCCTGGCCGCAGCGGGCAAGCCGGTGGGCAAATCCCTGTGTGAAGAAGACCTGATTCCGGCAGCGAAAAAGCTGATGGAAAAAGTCTCTATTCCGCTGCCAACCGACGTGGTGTGCGGTAAAGAATTCTCCGAATCAGCAGCCGCGACACTGAAAAGCGCCGATGCGGTAGAAGCCGACGATATGATCTTCGATATCGGTCCGGATTCCGCCAAAGCACTGGCCGAACAACTGAAGAGCGCCAAAACCATTATCTGGAACGGCCCGGTGGGCGTGTTCGAATTCGACCAGTTCGGTGAAGGCACCAAAGCCCTGTCACTGGCGATTGCCGAATCTGATGCCTTCTCTATTGCCGGCGGTGGTGACACTCTGGCCGCTGTTGATAAATATGAAATTGCCGATAAAGTGTCTTACATCTCGACCGGTGGCGGCGCTTTCCTGGAGTTCGTAGAAGGCAAAGTACTGCCTGCGGTTGCGATTCTGGAAGAACGCGCCAAGTAAGTCAGATCAGGGCTGCCATGGGCAGCCCTGTTTCATTTTCACATTCATATATTCAGGGAAGAGTATGCGCAGCATTCTTTTATGCCTCTTATTGGTTATGGGAGCTGGTGTTGTGGCCGGCTGTGCCCAGCAACCTGCCAAAAAAGTAACCAGCGAGGCTGGTAACAACCTTCATCAGGCGGTTTTGTCTGATTCAAAAGCCATTTTCTCAGCCTTAATCGATGGTGCTGATGAAACCCGTCTCAGCCGTCGGCCGGTGGCTTGTCCAAATGGCCGGGATCGTGCGTCTGCCGGTATCACTGCCCGTGATCTGGCAAAAATCTGTGGGCTGAACGATGCCCTGGAAGCCTTCGCGGTTTACGACCGGGATGTTCTGAGCTGGCAGGCCGTACACCGTGCCAATGAGCCCGCTGATTATCAGGCGTTTCTGGCTGCCGAGCCGGACAATATATTCCGCAATAAAGCACAGCAGGCGCTGGCCGGTCGCCTGCAACAGATACGGGCAGAGTTACAGGCCAGCAGCCAGTGTGCACTGCAGGAGCCGGACTGGTTCTGGATCAGCGGTGAGTGTCCGCAGGGTGTGGCACAGGGGGAGGGTATTGCCCGGAACACAGAGGGTAATGAATTTCGCGGACGTGTAACGGATGGTCGTTTGGTACAGGGAAAATGGCTGGAAAATAACCGCATTGTTTACGATGGTGGCTTTGCTGAAGGTCTGCGCCATGGTGATGGTATCTGCTTACATGAAGGTGCTTATGAGCCCTGCCGTTATTACCGCAATGACCGGGTGGATGATGTCTTCGTGCAGCGCCGTCTGATGGCCCGCCATCTGGAATATCTGCGCACTGTACGTGGCAGTGGTGGCCAGCCGGGTTCCTGGTCGCAGGCGTTATCGGCGGAAGAAAAAAATATGCTGCGTAATCTGGATCGCAGCAGTGGTTATAACAGCGCCGATACCGGCGAGTAACTAACGGAGTCCAGGGATGAATCCTCTCAAGCAGATTGCTGAATTATTCAGCACGGTAGCGCCGGAACATTTTGCTGATTTATCGCTGGATGAACTGATGTCCGGTGAGTATCAGGTGGGCTTTGCCAGTCTGGACTTCTTTTCCTTAGAGCCCTTTGTGCAGTATCTGCAGCATATGCCGCCTGAGCGCTGTACGATTTATCCGTCGGTCGATGAGATGGATACCACGGCCGATGGCATCATTGTTGTTGCACTGCAGGGCCGGCAGTTGCATGCGACCAAATATCTGATTGGCGACGACGTCAGTTATGACACGGCGTTTTATCAGCTCGGTGACTGGTCCTGCCGCCAGCAGATTTATCGCAATGGCGCCGAAGTAAAACCCATTGTTATTGAGTTTCTGAAAAAAGATGCCGAGGGCTACCCTGTCACGTTTATTACCGCCCGTGAATACGGTTTAAAGGTCGGTGATTATGAGTGGAGTGAGGCCGGTGTGCGCATTGTTGAGCGTTCTGCCCGCATGCCAGAGCTCGGTGTTGCACCGGAGCTGACGCCTTATATGGAAAGCCTGGTTGAGTTCAGCAGCACGGGCGAGGTTGAGATCATCCGCAATCTGACGCAGAACAGCATTGTCTATGACCGTTCGCACGAAACGCTGTCATTGACGGACATGCTGGAGCAGGCCAGTTCAGTTCTGCACGATAAGATTCTGGCGGATCTGCAGGCGGCACCGGTTGCCAATACCGTTGGCTGTTTCCTGTTCGAATACTCAGACCAGGGGCCGTTACCGCCCACCATCGCGCTGATTCAGCCGCATGAAATCACGCAGGAAGAGGATGACTATCCGCTGTTATGGCTGAATGCTCCGGATTGCGAACTCTTTACCGAGGATGATTTTGACGGCATCCGCCTGCATGGTGAGCATGATGCGTTGTTTGACCGTATCAATGCCCAAATCGAGGAGCTGGATTACGAACAGGCCGATCAGCTTATCGTCGCTTTCTATCTCAACCTGTGCCGCCGTCTGCAGGATTCTCTTCTCTCTTCTTCGCTGCTGCAGACCACAGAGGATTTCTTTGTCACCGCGCGGGAATTTTCCGCCTGCAACGAAGCCGTTTTTCTGCAGCAACTCTGGCCAGCAGAGCGCTGGCAACCACTGGCGGCGGCGCTGGAGCAGTTTGCCGCAGCTCAGGCTGAGCGTGAACAGGCCATGATCCGCAGGATGACGGGCGAGGATGCAGACAGCGGCCGATAGCCGTTTCTATCTGCTGCCTAAGCCGCTAGAATAGCGGCCAGCCAATTTCCACAGTTAAGGTATTTTGACATGGCATTAATCAGCATGCGTCAGATGCTGGATCACGCCGCCGAATTCGGCTACGGCGTACCGGCATTTAATGTGAACAACCTGGAACAGATGCGCGCCATTATGGAAGCCGCCGACAAGACCGACTCTCCGGTGATTGTTCAGGCGTCTGCCGGTGCCCGCAAATACGCAGGCGCGCCTTTCCTGCGTCACCTGATTCTGGCCGCGATCGAAGAGTTTCCGCATATTCCTGTGTGTATGCACCAGGATCACGGTACCTCGCCGGATGTGTGTCAGCGTTCTATCCAGCTGGGCTTCAGCTCAGTGATGATGGACGGTTCTCTGGGTGAAGACGGCAAGACCCCGACTTCTTACGAATACAACGTTGACGTGACCAAGCGCACCGTCGATATGGCGCACGCCTGTGGTGTATCGGTAGAAGGCGAGCTGGGGTGTCTGGGTTCTCTGGAAACCGGTATGGCCGGTGAAGAAGACGGCATCGGTGCCGAAGGCGTACTGGATCACAGCCAGATGCTGACCGATCCGGAAGAAGCCGCTGACTTTGTGAAGCGTACTCAGGTGGATGCTCTGGCGATTGCCATCGGCACCAGCCACGGCGCCTACAAGTTCACCAAGCCACCAACAGGGGATATCCTGGCGATTGACCGCATCAAGGAAATCCACAAGCGCATTCCGAACACTCACCTGGTTATGCACGGTTCTTCTTCTGTGCCACAGGAGTGGCTGGCAATCATTAACCAGTACGGCGGCGACATTAAAGAAACCTACGGTGTACCGGTTGAAGAAATCGTCGAAGGCATCAAGTACGGTGTGCGTAAAGTAAACATCGATACCGACCTGCGTCTGGCCTCTACCGGTGCGATGCGTCGCATGATGGCTGAGCACCCAAGCGAGTTCGATCCGCGTAAATTCTTCGCCCAAACCGTGACTGCAATGCGCGATATCTGTATCGCCCGTTACGAAGCCTTCGGTACTGCCGGTAACGCCTCTAAGATCAAACCGATCTCTCTGGACAACATGTTCCAGCGTTACGCCAGTGGCGAACTGAACGCCAAGGTAAACTAAGCGCCTGGCGTTTATTTACCAGCCCAATAAAAAACCCGCGCAAGCGGGTTTTTTTATGTCCTCCGTCCGTGGCGGCCACCCTTCGGGCCGCGCGGCAGCGCGTTAAGCGTCGTTCCCGACTAGCGCTTTGCTAGGCTGAGTATTTACCTTCGTAGTCCAGATCACATCCACTGGTTTACGTCATTGCATTTAGCGGTATTTTTAAACTCTTTGCTCAGCGTTGTCTGATAGGCCTCGCCGGCACACTCACCAACTTTGGTTCCCCAGTAAGTACCGTCATCCGGTTGCTTAAATACCTGTGGAAACTGCGCTGAAAACTGCTGCAGACACTGACCGGTGACTTTGGTTGCTGTCTCCACACACTGCGCTTCGCTGATATCAAAACACTGACGGAAGAACTGTTGCGGCTGACAAAACGCATCAGGCAGGGCTGTGGTCATGGCGTTGGTCCAGGTATCGCGGCCAACTTCAAAGGCATTGCTGAATGAACTCAGCGTGGTCAGAACGATAAAACTCAGGGGTAATTTCATAGTGGCATCCTGCAGAAAAAGTCCGGTAATGGCCGGTCTGATGTTTATAACGCCGGGCGTCTGTCTGTCCGATATGGTATCAGTCGCTGACAATGATAAAAATACTGTCTCAGTGGTTGCATCATTATTTTAATTAAAGATCTTCTTAATAGCGTCGGAGCTGTGTTGTGCGGCGGTGTTGTTCGGTGCAGTGCCATGTTGTGTCAGACCGCTGTGCTGATGTGCTTGTTAGCAGGTCGGATTGTCCTGTATGCGATTGTCAGAACAGCGCATGTTTTCAACCACAGGTTCCAGTCTTTCTGAGTTTTTAATTATTTCCTGAATTCTGGTAATCCTTTGATAATCCGGATTTTTGTTCCTTTAAATATGGTCAGACCAATCAGTAAAATATTATAGTAATTAATATATCTAATATTATTGATGGTCCAAAAAAGTCGCCGTATTCACCGTTCGGGACAGTTTGAAATTAATCTGTGCCCATTCAGGCCAAGTGCCAGCCGACGTATTGTCGGCGGCCATTCTCAGTTATTAGTCTTAGCTGCATCACGGTCGTCGTGACGGTTTTAAAAAATAAAAAAATACGCTCGTTATTCATTGTTCTGACCCAGAGTCGTCACCGCAGCGCAACGCGGTATTCACAATGCTGTGCGAGTTTAGTAAGACCAAAAACACACAGGCGAATCACTATGAAACACACTCTGGCCCTCTCTGTAAGCGCAGCCCTGACCATCGGCGCAATGAATGCCGAAGCATTTACCCAGCCAACCCATAAGCGCATTGTAAAAGATGCTATCAGCTATATGGCCGCGCATCCGGATACCACCGAATACAACAAGCTGGCTGCCGCAGCACAGGCTGCCGGTTACAGCATGGAACAGTTTGCTGAAGTTCTGGGGCAGGGTGCCTACGATGTGGATGATTTTGCTGACACCTTTATCTGTGGTGCGGTAACCGGTGACTGTGTTGAAGCACCGGTATGGGGCGCAGGTGCTTCCATCGTGAAATACACCTCTTACTGGCACTTCCAGAACCACACCCGCGGTGGTGATGCTCATGGTAATGACCTGGGTGGTTATAACTACGATCTGCTGACCGTCTGGGGTGCTGTGGATAATCTGGCCGCTACCTGGCTGGTGGGCGATCACCTGGATGACGGCAAAGGCGGTATGACCGGCTGGTGCTTCTTCTGGTCCTGCTCTGAAGATTCTGAATACAACAGCTACGGTATTACCGAAGCCAACTACCGTCAGGGCAGCAGTTCCAATAAAGGCATGTATGCCGACTTCGAAAAAATCCCGTTCCAGCCGATCGATAACCTCGGCCAGCACTGGTACAACGAATTCTGGAAAAACCCAACGGCACAGATGCTGGGCTTTACCCTGCACACCACAGACCTGCTGCAGCCGCATCACACCTGGACGACCTCTGACCTGAACCACTCAGGTTGGGAAGGCTGGGTAGAAGACAACTACACCGCACTGGATCTGAATAACGATACGCTGGTGACTTCAGCCCTGAATACTTTCACTCCGGTTCCGGCTAACCAGAAAGATATTCGTCCTCTGCTGACTCAGGGTGGTGCGATCTCTTACAGCCAGGGCGGTATTGTACTGAGCAGTACTTCTTCTGCTGATCGTACTCAGGTTGCCAAGGTTGTGATTCCACACGCCATCGCTATGACGGTACATGTACTGAACCACGCTGCGAATCGTTTTTAAAGGATAGCGGCAGCGACGCCTGATCAGGGTGTTGCTGTCCAAGGTCACAAAGGCTGCTCAGGCATGGATTATCAGAGCGCCGTTGTGAAGGCCCCACTCTGAAATTTATTTCAGGTGTTTGCAGGATGATTTGCGTGAGGATCATCCTGCTTTTTTTTGCCCGGAAAAGACTTTGTCATTCATACCGGTCATTATTCCAGTTAACACCGCCACCGGATCTGTAACGAAGCCATGAAAAACTACGCCGTATTCTTTGCCGTTATGCTGTCTTTTCTGTTGCCTGCCCAGACATCGGCAGGTATTCAGTACAGTCTGGAAGATGAAGAGCAGATTGCCCGTGTTGGAGATCTGACCCTGAGCCGAACCCTGCTGGATATTTTTCTGCATAAACAGCAGAAAGCCGCGCAGGCCAGCGGTAAAACCCTGACCCTGCAAACCATTCTGCAACAGTTACTCGATGACGCCTTAATGGCGGAATACGCCCGCACGCACCTGACAGCCGGGCAGCTGAATCCGGAAAACCGCGTGGCTTTTGCCGCCAGCGTTGAACGTCATAACCGGTTGGTCGCTTTATTGCGCGGTTATTTCAATGAGCAGATTGTTGCCAGCGTAAATGCCTTACCGGGAAAAAACTTTTCCAGTCTGGTGCAGTGGAATCCTGAACTGAATGTGGAACGCCTGAATGCGCTGATTAAATTACAGCCAGGGCTGACCATTGATCTGACCCCGGAACAGAAAACCGCAGCTGCCGGTTTTGCCGTGCTGAACACGGAACTGGCGGAAGGCGGTAAAGTCAGTCTGCTGGATATTTATCAGCGTCAGAATGTGCAGGGCCGCCTGGCGTTGCAGAGCGGCAATCTTGATTATTTACAGCAGCAGACACGGTTATACGTCGGTGGTCTGTATGTTCTGAACTGGGCGAAAAAGCAGCTCAGTAAGGCAGACTGGCAGGCACTGCAACAGGTAATCCTTAATCAGGAACAACGTTCACGCCTGCAGGCCAGCATGGGGATTAATATGGATATTCATGATGATAATCCGGCCCTGCGTGCACGGGCGGCCAGAATTACCGACGCCGAATTACAGGCCGGCTATAACGAACATAAAGACGATTTTCGCGTGGTCGAGCGTGCCAAAGTGCGGCATATCCGCGTCGCTGATCAGGCGCAGGCCGATGCCATCGTCGCCGAAATCCGCGGCGGCCTGTCCTTTGCCGATGCAGTAAAGCGCTATTCCATTGCCGCTGATAAAGATAAAGGCGGTGAGCTGGGCTGGCTTAAACGTGGTGAAAAAGACCGCACCTGGCTGCACTCGGTAGCTTTTGTGCAGCCCGCCGGGCAGGTGTCGCCTGCATTCCGCAGTCCGCAGAACGAAGGCGATGTTGTGTACGAAATTCTCTGGGTGGATGAGCGGGTGGATGGCTATTTACCGCTGAGTGATGAAGGCGTGCGGTATGAGCTTTCGCATGAACTGGCACGGGCAGCTTTGCAGCAGGAGATGCAGGCGCTGCAGAAAAAATTGCGCAACGATGCCGATATTCACCTTAATCGTCGTCTGCAACCACAGAGCTGAAAACACCGATGAAGGCCAAAATCATAATCCTATCGCTGCTGGTAGCCGCTGGTCTGCTCGCGGCTTTATTGTCGCTGCGTCAGGTGGATGTGCTGGTGGGTGAAAACAATGCTGCGCCGCAGACAGAGGAGCCAGCTTACACGCCAACCGTTGTGCCGCCATTGCAGGTACCGGCTGCACCGGATTCTGCCAGTGCAAAAAATGCAGACAACGCCATCCATGATCTGGATAACAGCGAGCTGGATGCCTGGCTGCCACGCCTGAACAGCGATGCCATTGCCAGTATGCAGGCGGCGCGAATTAACGGTGACCCGCGTGCGCCGAAACTGTCACCTTCGCGTCCGCGGGAAATGCCGACGGCTGAAGAGCTGGCCGATGAAGAACAGTATCTGGCTTACGAGCAGCGTCAGGAAAAACGTATGTTCCGCGCCTTTGTCGAGGCCAGCAAACAGAAAACTGCTTTGATTCAGCAGTATATTGATCAGGCCGAAGCCGGCGGTATCAGTGAAGAAGAGGTCGCCTTTGCGCGGGAAAAAATCCGCAAAATTGAAGAAATGGCCCTCAAGCTGCAGCAGGAACATCCGGACATTATGCAGGACTCTTTTAAGCCGGAAGATAACTGGTTACCGGCGGGCAATTAACGCAGAAATGCTTGATAACGAAACGGGAAAGGTACCGAAAAAAACAGAACAAAGACGCTGTCAGCCGGGCCGCACAACGCCTTTGCCAAAGAGTGGAGTCCTAAGACTATAGAACTGGTTGCAGCAGAACAATCAGCAATTAGGCTGAACTGCCGTCGTTGCAGCAGGATTCGTATTCCATATCGAATCCGACATTAAAAACCAGCAACGCCTGACGCTGTTGCTCGGCCAGCCCCGCCAGTTCATGACTGAGCTGCTTGGTCTCGCTGGCTTTTTCTTCTGTGTGGCGTGATTGTTCTGTGGCCAGTTCGCCGCGGCTCTGAATACTCTGACTCAACTGCAATTGTTCGCCACTGAGGCGCGATACGCTCTCGCTGGTCTGGCGCATAGCCTCGACCGATTGCTGAATCGCGTTCAGGGCCGTCCCGGCATGCTGCGCATGATTCACCATCTCCTCACTTAAGCGGTTTACGGTATTCAGCCCGCTGGCGGTGTGGTTAGCGCCCTGTTGCAGGTCGTCCACCAGTTGCTGAATCTCACGGGTAGAGGCCGAGGTACGGCTGGCCAGTGTGCGTACTTCATCGGCGACCACGGCAAAACCACGCCCCTGTTCACCGGCACGGGCCGCCTCAATTGCGGCGTTCAGCGCCAGCAGGTTGGTCTGCTCAGCAATGCTGTTGATCACATCCAGCACGCTGCCGATATTTTCCGAATGACGACGCAGTGACTCGGCGTTATCAGCGGCCTGCCGGATTTGTTCGCTGGAGCGGGCAATGGTGCTGACCAGCTGCTGTACCGTATTACTGCCGTCATCAACTCTGGATGCTGCCTCAAGCGTGGCCTGCTCTGCGCTTTGCGCGACATTGCGGACCTCTTCGGCGGCGGCTGCCACCTGTTCCATCTGCTGACCGTTGGTAGTGGCTTCCTGCACCTGCTGCTGTGCAACCTCGCCGGTTTCCTGTGCCAGCTGCAGCAAGGTTCCGGCAGCACGGCTGAGATGCTGACCGTTGCTGTGCATACCGCCCAGGGTTGATGCCATAGTGCTCAGCATTTTATCGAAGGCCGCGGCCAGTTCGCCCAGCTCGTCTTTACTGCTTATGCCGGTACGGCGGCTCAGGTCTTTACTCTGTTCGATGGCAATCACATGGTTACGGATGGTCCGTAACGGGTTAAGAATACGACGGTAACCAAACCAGCCCAGCGCCAGCATTGCGCTGATGGTTACCACCGCCATCAGCGCGATGGTGCGGATGGTGGCGCGGGTGTCGCTCAGCGCCTGTTGTTGTCCGGCAGCGGCCAGTTCACTTTGCAGGCTGATCAGTTGATCGGTCAGCTGTAGCATGGGCGCCAGTTGTGGGTACATATCCATATCGATATAACCGCCCATGCTGTACGACTCGCGTTCGGCAACAAACTGCTGCAGCCGGGTAATTACCGCCAGTGCTTTGTCGTAAGCACCGGCTTGCCGGCTGATGGCTTCCTGTTCGGTATTGGTCAGGCCGCTGTTCAGATATTGCTGCCAGTTGTTTTCGATCTGCTCACGTGCCTGCTGCAGCCGCTGGCCTGCGTCATCCCATAACAGCATCTGCGCGCGGCTCTGATGAGCAACATCCACCACATTAGCGGCATAAGCGCGGCTGATGCCACTCAGCAGCCACACCGGCTGCATGCGTTGCTCAAATAAACGGGTGGCGTTATTCACCACCACAGGCATCTGCATCCAGACATAAAAAAACATAATACTGGCCAGCAATGCCGGCAGTGCAGCCATCAGAATCAAACGGTGGCGGATTCGCATGTAGGTACCCGTATTTAAAAGAGTTCAGAAAGTCCGAGGAAAGAATAGAAGTTACAGGTGCAGCTTTTAGGCGGGAAATATGAAGGTTTTATGACAATCGGCAGTGTGGCTACAAAGGCGTAACAAGTTTCCTGTTTTTTTATCGCAGCCGTTACCGGAGGTTACCGGGCACAACCTGTGGTTACGCAAAGTTGTTGATAAAGGCCAGCGAAAATAAATGCAAATTAAAGCGGGTTATGAGGTGTTTTTTACGGATTCACCTGGCTCCCACGCTCTGCGTGGTAGCCCTTGCTGGCACAGTTACATTCCCACGCAGAGCGTAGGAACGAGAAATAACTGGCTGAAAATTCGCTGGACAGATGCTGCAACAATCTCATGATTGCCGGTGTCACGGCCACCGATGCTGGCGCTGACAGCCGGCTGTCAGGTCGGGGCTGCGTTTTTCCACACCCGTCGCCGTCATTTTACCGCGGAGCAACTTTACCGCGGAGCACTGGCGGCAGGATGTGTTACGGCCCTGATTGTTCTGTGGGACTGATTGTTCTGTAGGTATGGCAACGCGGCTCAGCGTTATTCTTATCGGGCTGATAACCAATCAGTATTGGCCGAACAGGCTCTGCTTCTTTATGGTCAAAGGATACAGACCGTATTAATGACAGAGGAATACAGCATGAGTGACTTCCGCAGCGAACGCGACAGCATGGGCGAGTTACAGGTACCGGCTGATGCTCTCTACGGTGCCCAGACCCAGCGGGCGATCAATAATTTTCCGGTCAGTGGTCAGACTCTGCCCGAGCCATTTATCCGTGCACTGTTGCTGGTAAAAGCTGCCGCAGCGCGCGCCAACAGTAAGCTGGGTGAGCTGGATCAGGATATCGCCGTCGCCATTGAGCAGGCGGTGCAGTCGCTGCTGCAGAGTCCTGACATGATGCAGCACTTTCCGCTGGACGTATTTCAGACCGGTTCCGGCACCAGCTCCAATATGAATGCCAACGAAGTGCTGGCCACGCTGGCCGCCCGCGCATTGCAGAAAACGGTCAGCCCGAACGATCACGTTAATGCCGGACAGAGCAGTAACGACAGTATTCCCTCGGCGATTCATATCAGTGCCGCTTTATTGTTGCAGCAGCAATTATTACCGGCGCTGGAGCATCTGCAGCAAAGTATCGAACGCAAAGCCGTGAGCCTTGCGCATATTGTTAAAACCGGTCGCACCCATTTAATGGATGCCATGCCGTTGCGTATGGATCAGAGTCTGAACAGCTGGGCTACACAGATTGCGCAGAATATTCACGCCTTAAAAATGCAGCAGCCGGCGATTCAGTCACTGGCACAGGGCGGTACCGCCATCGGTACCGGGGTGAATGCCCATGCACAGTTTGCCGGTGCGTTCTGTGCCGAATTATCGGTATTAACCGGCATGATTTTTACCCCGGCAGACAATCCCTTTACTCATATCGCGACCCAGGATATTGCCGTGGCCTTGTCGGGCCAGTTAAAAACCTGTGCGGTTTCATTAATGAAAGTCGCCAATGATTTACGCTGGATGAATTCCGGGCCGTTAGCCGGATTGGGCGAAATTGAATTACCGGCACTGCAACCCGGCTCGTCTATTATGCCGGGCAAAGTAAATCCGGTAATTCCGGAAGCTGTGGCGATGGTCTGTGCGCAGGTGATCGGTAACGACAGCGCGATTACCATTGCCGGTCAGTCCGGTAATTTCGAGTTAAATGTTATGCTGCCGCTGGTGGCGCGTAATTTGTGTGAAAGTCTGAGCCTGCTGGCCAATGTCAGTCGTTTACTGGCCGATAACGCCATCAGCGGTTTTAAGGTAAACGAAGATAATCTGAATAAAGCGCTGGCACGTAACCCGATTCTGGTAACCGCATTAAATCCGGTAATCGGTTATTTAAAAGCCGCCGAAATCGCCAAACAGGCGTATAAAGAAAACCGCCCGGTGATTGATGTAGCACTGGAACATACCGATTTAAGCCGGGAAGAGCTGGAGCGTCTGCTCGACCCGAAGCTGTTAACAGGTAAGTGAGCGTTTAAATCTGCGCGGCATATTCATAGCCGCGCCAGTTATTTTCAGCGTTTTTTATGCTTGCTGAAAACCATAAAAACTTCCCAGTCCGAGCATCTGCGTCAGCTCATCCAGAGCATTCCGTGATTCATCAAACAGGGCCGGGTCGGCCAGATCCGCAGGCACTAATTCGTCGCGGTAATGGCGTTTTACCCAATCCTGTAAGCTATTGATTTTTTCGTCGCTGAGCATAAAGGCCGGATTTACCGCCGCCCGTTCGCGGGCCGTTAATATCACCCGCAAACGTAAGCAGGCCGGGCCGCCGCCGTTACTCATACTCTGGCGTACATCGACAAACTGCACCTGACGGATAGGCTGGCTGTGATCGGTCAGCAGTTCATTCAGATAGGTTTTTACGGCCTGATTATCGGCGCATTCTGAAGGGGCAATTAAACACATGTTATTCATATCGGCGCTGCCGTCAGCGTTCATGGCGGCCAGCAACTGGCTGTTAAATAAATAACTGCTGATGGCGTCACTGAGGCTGACTTTGCTGGCCGGTACGCACAGACTTTGCAGTGGCAGCCACTGATTTAATTCACCGAAGGCGCGGTCGCGTGCTTTGTCTTCGTAAGCCTGCTCATGAAAAAACATCAGCGGCCCATTCCCCACAGCCACTACATCGTTATGAAACGCACCGGCATTAATCGCATGGCGGCTCTGCTGTAAAAAAACGGCATGGCGCAGACCGTGCTGGCGGGCGATGGCTTCGCAGGCTTCACGGCTCTGGCGTGCCGGAAAGGTCAGGGCGGCGAGGTCGGTATTGGTATCACGGCCATACACAAATAAGCCCACCCCCGGGCTCTGATAATCAGCACTCAGGCGGGTGTGGTTGGCCGCACCTTCGTCGGCAAAGCGGTGAATCGCCGGTAACGCCGGATGCACAGCAAAGCGTTCTTTATCAGGGAACATGGCATTTAAAGTAACGAAGGTCTGTTCATGTTCGATGGCGCGGTGGGCGGTGGTGAGCAGGTTGGCCGGGGTAAAGTGCACCCGGCCGTCGTTGCTGTCGGCGGATGGTGTGACGGTAGCGGCATTGGCGGCCCACATGGAGGAGGCGGAATACACCATCGACAACAGCGCCGGAGCTTCTTTCGCAGCGCGGTTCAGCAGCTGGTGATCGCTGCCGCTGAAGCCCAGGCGGCGCAGCACGCTCAGATCGGGGCGCATCTGCGGTGGCATAAAGCCCTGTGGATAACCCATGTTCAGCAGCGTGCGCATTTTCTCCAGCCCCTGTAATGCCGCCTGTTTCGGACTGGAACGGCTCAGGGCATTACGGCTGGAGGCCAGGTTACCGCTGGCAAGGCCGCCGTAATGGTGAGTCGGGCCGATCAGCCCGTCAAAGTTAACTTCCTGCACGGTCTGTTGAGCCTGTTGTTCCTGTTCCTGTTGTTCCTGAGCAGTCTGGGCAGTCTGGGCAGTCTGGGTGTTCATGGACGGAAACCTGTACCTGAAGGGGAAACGTAATCGCGGGTTAACGGACCTGTGCTGATGGCCTGTGGCCAGGCGCAGTAATCGGCGGCATAGAAGGCGCTGGGGCGGTGGTTGCCGCTGGCACCGATACCGCCGAACGGCAGCGCGCTGGAGGCTCCGGCGGTCGGTGCGTTGATGCTGATAACCCCGGCGCGGATCTGCGCGCGGAACAGCTCCTGCTGTTGTGGATCATCGCTGATTAAACCGGCGGCCAGACCAAAGCGGCTGTTGTTGGCCAGCTGCATAGCGTCGTCAAAGCGGGTCGTGCGGTACAGCTGCAGCAGCGGGCCGAACCATTCTTCATCCGGCGCGGGCTGCGCACCGGTCATATCGATCAGCCCTGGCGACAGTAAAAAACCGGCGCTGCCAATGGCGCTCATACTCAGTAATGCTTTACCGCCGAGGCTGATTAACTGTTGTTGCGCGGCCAGTAATTGCTGCTGCGCGCGGGCGCTGATTACCGGCCCGTAAAACGCCTGCTCATCACCTTGGGGTTGCAGAATCAGCCGCGCACAGAGTGCCAGCAGTGCCTGAACTATGGCGTCAGTTTGTGCTTCTGTCCCCGTCAGAATCAGGCGCCGGGCGCAGGTGCAGCGTTGTCCGGCGCTGATAAAAGCGCTGCGCACAATCAGCTCGGCGGCGTGTTGCGCATGCACATTGCCATCGACAATTAACGGATTGTTGCCACCCATCTCCAGCGCCAGTAAGACTTCCGGACGGCCGCCAAACTGCTGATGCAGCAGGCGCCCGGTATTTGAGGAACCGGTAAACAGCAGGCCATCAATCGGCTGCTGCGCCAGAGCTTCGCCAACCGCACGCCCGCCCTGCAGCAGATTCAGTACGCCGGTCGGGAGACCGGCGGCCTGCCACAGTTCTGCGGTTTTTTCGGCGCATAACGGCGTCTCTTCGCTGGGTTTAAAGACCAGGGTGTTACCGGCCAGCAGCGCCGGCACAATATGGCCATTGGGCAGGTGGCCGGGAAAATTATAAGGGCCGAATACGGCCATCACGCCGTGGGCATGATGCTGCAGACCGGGCTTGTCGTTGCCGGTGCGCTGCTGATAGGCGCGGATGCTGATATCAACCTTGTTGATCATGGCGCTGACTTCGGTAAGAGCTTCCCAGTGTGGCTTGCCGGTTTCCAGGCTGATGGTGCCGGCCAAAGCGTCCTGTTGCTGCTGTAGCTGTGCGGCAAAGGCCTGCAGTATCTGCAGGCGCGGCTCAAAACCCAGAGCGGCCCAGGCCGGTTGGGCGGTGCGGGCGGCGGCAACGGCAGCAACAACCTGAGCGGCGCTGGCGCTGGCTTTACGCCAGAGCGGTGTGGCGTCGGCCGGGTTTAAGGATTCAAACTCCGGGCCTTCGCCCGCAAGCCACTGGCCATTGATTAACAGGCTCATCATGCCCCCAGCTGTTCCGGGATAAAGGCCAGTGGCTGGCCGGGTTGTACGCCCAGATGACCCAGAGCACTGGCGCTCAGAGCCAGCCGCTGCTGGCCGTTTTGCGCTATCAGTTGCGCTTCGGTACAGATCACGCGGAACTGCTGCCAGCTGGGGTTGGCGATGATCAGTGACTGACTGTCATCGGCGTCTTCATCGTCGCTGGTGTCGGCGCAGAGCGCACTGCTCAGCTGGCGGATAGCGCGTACGCTGCGGATATTGCTCAGCTCGGCGCGCATCAATGGCCCGGCGTCGAAGATATCCACCACCCGGTCGTAGCTGAAACCTTCCAGCTCCAGCAGCTGTTTGGCGCGCCGGCCGGCGTCGGCGGGCTTGCCGATAACGGCCTGTGCTGCTTCCGGCAGCAGGCTGGTATAGATCGGGTATTTGGGCATCAGCTCGGTAATAAACTGATTGGAGCCGATGCCGCACAGGGTGTCGGCCTCATCGAATTCCATCTGAAAAAAGTGGCGGCCAATGGCATCCCAGAACGGGCTGTTGCCCTGTTCGTCGGTCCAGCCGCGCAGCTCGGCGATAACCGACTCGGCAAAGCGTCCGGCAAACAGCCCCATCAGCAGATAACGCGAGCGTGCCAGCCAGTGGCCGTTGCCACGGTAGGCGGGGTCAAGAAACAGCGCGCCGACTTCGGAGCAGTCGGTGTAGTCGTTGGTCAGGTGCAGCAGCTGGCTGCGGACCTGCTTATTCAGCGAGTGGGAATGGTGGGTCAGGCTCATCAGACGGTAGGCATAGAACGCCTGACGCGCACCGGTCATGGCGTGTACGCCGGCGGTGCCGACCACCTTGTTGTGGCGGCTGTCTTCCATTACCAGAAAAAAGAAGTCGTCGCGGTGTTTGTCCTGACGTTCGAAGCTGTCACAGGACAGCTGAATCCGGTCGAGCAGGGCGCCTTCGTCCTGCGGCAGTGAGGTCATACCTTCACCGGCTTTTTCTGCCAGCTCCAGCAGGTCGTGTACATCAGCGGCGATGGCCGGCCGGACAATCAGCATAAGGCAGGGTTCTCCTTGTCAGGGTTAGACAGCTTCCGTTCAATCAGAGTTTGTTGAATCAGCTTTTCGATAAAGACCACCGTCAGCGCCGCGCGTTCGGCAAAACTGTCGGTGCAGGCGTATTCCTGTTCGGTATGAATATTGGCACCGCGCACCCCGAGGGTGTCTATATTGGCAAGACCTGCGGCGGCCAGATTATTGCCCTCGCAGCAGCCGCCGGTGGCAACCCAGCGGATATCCAGACCCAGCTCAGCACCGCATTCATGCAGCAGGCTGAACAGCGCCTGCTGGCGCTCGTTCATCGGCTTGGGCGGGCGGTTAAAGTGGCCGTGCAGGGTCAGCTCGCAGCCACTGCTGGCCTGCACTTTTTGAACGATCTGCTGCATCTGTTGTTCAAGCACGGCCATCTGTGAGGCTTCATCCATGCGGACATTAAACCGGCAGATGCACTGATCCGGCACCACATTCACCGCGCCGCCACCGCTGATCTGGCCAATGTTGACGGTAATGCCCTGTTGCTGATCGCTGAGCTGTGCCAGTAGCCGTGCGGCATCGGCAATGGCCAGCACGGCATTGCGGCCGGAAAAGAAATCGCGTCCGGCATGGGTGCTGTGACCACGGGCGCTGAGGGTAAAGTTGCCGCTGCCTTTGCGCGCTCCGGCCAGCGTGCCGTCTTCCAGCGCTGGCTCGTAGGTCATGCCGACATGGGCCTGAGTGGCCAGTTCGGCCAATACTGGTGCAGACGATGGCGAGCCGATTTCTTCGTCGGGGGAGATGGCGAGGGTAAAACCAAAGTGATCTTTTAATGGTGACTGCTGCAGCCAGCGCAGGGCTTCGGCCAGCATCACCAGTCCGCCTTTCATATCGGCGGTGCCGGGGCCGTGCAGGCGGTTAGCGCGGATTTCGCATTGGTTAAATGCGCTGTTGGCCGGAAAGACGGTGTCGCTGTGGCCGGTAAACAGAATCTGCAGCGCGGCGTCGGGGCGGGCGCGGAAGATCTGCATCGGTGCGCAGGGGGATTCGAGCAGGCTGCCGTTATCGGCAATCTGGCTGAGGGGCGCCAGCTCACGGTATTCCACTGCATCGGATAGCGGCGCGAACAGCTGATGCAGGCCAGCCTGTACCTGACGGATGCCGCTCAGGTGGCGGCTGCCGGAGTTGATTTCACATAACGCCCGCAGAGTATCGATCATACTGCCGGTGCGGGCTTCCAGTGCGGCCAGCAGCGCCTGCCGCTCAGCATTGCCTGTGAGGGGCATATACGCCTCCTTCATTCGTCCTGTGACAGGTATAGCATTAACGCATCGGCAATGACCATTACCGCAATCCGTTTACTTTCTCAGAAGCGGATTACACTGAAAATACAGCCTGACCGGTTTGTCTGTTTTTATGCGCTTTAAAAATTAAAGGAGTGCCTTATGGACGATTCTGACCTGAAAAAGCTGATCGCTGACGATGCGGACGTCATATTACACCCGGCATCATCCATCAGCGCACTGCTCAGTAATGGCCCGCAGATGATCTGCGCCGCCGATGGCTGCATGATCGAAGACGCGCAGGGGCGGCGATATCTGGATGCGGTCGGCGGACTCTGGTGTGTGAATGCCGGTTATGGCCGTGCCGAGCTGGCGCAGGCGATGAAAGAGGCCGCAGAAAAACTCAGCTATTACCACACCTTCAGCAATGCCTCGAACCCGTGGCAGGTGCAACTGGCGGAAAAACTGCTGAGTATCGCGCCGGCCGGCCTGGGCAAAGTATTTTTTGGCAGTGGTGGCAGCGATGCCAACGACACGCTGATTAAAATTGCCTGGCATTATCATGCGCTGCGCGGCCAGCATAAAAAAATTAAAGTCATCGCCCGCCAGCAGGCGTATCACGGTACCTCGGTCAGCACCGCCAGTCTGACCGGGCTGGGTGGATTTCATAAAGAATTTCCGCTGCCGCTGGATTTTGTGCTGCGGGTGGAGTGTCCGCATTTTTACACCCGCGCTTTGCCCGGTGAAGACGAAGCGCAATTTTGTGAGCGTTTAATCGATGAAGTACGGCAGTTAATTAACACTACCGGGGCTGAAAATATTGCTGCCTTTTTTGCCGAGCCCATTCATGCCGCCGGTGGCATTATCGAGCCGCCCGCCGGTTATTACCAAAAGCTTAAAGCGCTGCTGGCTGAGCACGATATTTTACTGGTTGCCGATGAAGTGGTGTGCGGTTATGGCCGGCTGGGCAGCTGGTTCGGATCACCCCAGCTGGGGCTGGAGCTGGATATGATGGCCACGGCCAAAGGTCTGACCAGTGGTTATTTTCCGATGTCGGCGGCCTTTATTACCAATGATATCTGGCAGGTGCTGAAACAGGGTTCGGAAAAACTGGGTGCTTTTTCTCACGGCTATACCTATTCCGGTCATCCGGTCGGCGCGGCGGTCGCGCTGGCCAATATTGAGTTGCTGGAACGCGAAGGGCTGGTGGAAAAAGCGCGGGAAAACGGTGCTTATCTGCATCAGCGTTTGCATGCGGTGTTAGACAGTAATCCTTATGTCGGTGAAATACGCGGTCGAGGATTACTCGCCGGGGTACAGCTGGTGGCCGATAAAACGCAGAAAAAATTGCCGGATGCCGGTGCAAAATGGCCGCTTAAGGTCAGTAATGCGGTGCGCGAACGGGGCGTGATTGTGCGGCCACTGCCCAGTGTGGCAACCCTGGCGATCTCGCCGCCATTAACCATCTCGCGTGAGCAGATTGATACTCTGGTGATGGCCTTGCAGGAGGCTGTTAATGAACAGCTGCCGGCTTAGCCGCGCCAGATTCTGGGCTGATTAATTTCGCCTATAGCCTGTATCGGTAATTGTTATTGGTGCCGATCGGGGGGGATGAAGAAAATGGCCTCACATTTGTTTGTGAGGCCGTTTTATGTTGATCCGACTTGTATATGCCAGCCACGCCTCTTTTTCCGTTGGTAATGACCGGATTGATCCTCGTCTGGGGCGGATTCTGACGCAATCGCGCAGTAATAATGCACGGCGCGAGATCGGAGGCGTTCTGTACCTTGGCGATGGTTATTTTCTTCAGTGTCTGGAAGGTGAGGCGGCTGCTGTTGATGCTTTGTATCAGCGTATTTGTGAAGACAGCCGTCATCATAATCAGGTCATCCTCAGCCGCAGCACTATTGAAAAGCGCTTATTCCGCAACTGGTCGATGAAATATATTCCGGCTGAAAAAAGTGTACGCACTTTCCTGCGCTCCCGTGGCTACGACTACTTCAATCCGTTTGAATTAAGTCAGGATGATCTTGATCTGTTGGTGCAGTATTTTCATGAGCTGCAGGTGAATATTCGCGATGCCAGCGCCGGGGAGGAAAAAGAAACGCGGACGGAGCAACCGTTCTGGCGCCGTTGGCTCGTACGGTTCAGTGGTTGAATTTCGGGTTATTTATTCTGCGTAGAACCGCAACCCGCTGAACACATATGGCTCAGATCAGAGGCTGTAACGCTGGTGGCAATAGGCGATGCCGGAGACGATGGGGTAGTCCTGGCAGTAACGCAGGCTGCAGTGAAACTCTTCGAGACGGGCTTCTGCCGGCAGCAGCACTTCCGGCTCGCCAATGTAACCTGCACTGCACAGTTCGGTCGCACGGCGGCGCCAGTGCTGTTTGAAGGTGCTGATGGTGTCGTCGTAATTCAGAATAAACTGATAGCCGCCAATCTGACGCACTTCGATCACATAAACGCCTGGTGCGATTTCCTTATCCAGATAACCGTTCTGTTGTTCTACGCCATCATTCAGTACCGGCTTATAAGCGACAGGACTGCAGGCTGCCAGCAGTGCGGTCAGGCTTAAGGCGATGACTGAGCGCAGGGCAGTGGCTGGATGTAAAACAGAGTGGTTCGGCTCGTTCATGCTGGCTGGTCTGTGATTGGCTGATCGGTAGTTGGTGGTCAGGGTGCTTTAGTATGGCGTAAACCGGCCTGTTGGCCGTAAGGGGATGAATTCTGCACAGCCTTACTGCTCACGTCCAGCCACCGGGAGCAAAAGTTCTGCCATAAAAGTGCAAAGCTGTGTTGCAGTCGACAGAATGGTTGTTGTGGCGGCTGAATGGCCGGGAGAGATCACTGTCTGTTGCGCAGCGCTGACAGTGACCGGCAGAGGTGGGCAGTTTATTCGCTGGTAACAGGCGCAAAGATTGCGCGCGTGAGTTTTGCCAGATCGGCAGGGGACAGTTCAATTTCCAGGCCGCGACGGCCGGCGCTGACGTTGAGGGTTGTTAAGGCTTCGGCGCTGCTGTCTATCACCGTTGGCAGGGCTTTCTTCTGACCGATAGGACTGATACCGCCGACTATGTAGCCGGTGGTGCGTTCGGCCAGTTTAGGATCGGCCATTTCGGCTTTTTTGGCGCCCAGTGCTTTGGCAATGGCTTTCAGGCTGAGCATATGGGTTACCGGCAGCACGGCGACGGCCAGTGTGCTTTTATGGCCGGTTAAGCTGACCAGCAGGGTTTTGAACACCAGTGCCGGATCGAGCCCCAGTGCTTCGGCGGCTTCTTCGCCGTAGGACTCCGCCGCCGGATCGTGCTGGTATTCATGTACTTTGAAAGCGATACCGGATTTTTTCGCGCTGTTGATGGCTGGAGTCATCAGCAGGCCTCCGGGCTGATCAGCTGGAAGCGCGGCTGACGAATACCGTTGTGCTCTATGTCTTCAACAAACATCGCATACGGCCGCACCCAGCTGGAAAAATCGCCGTACAGCGTTTTGTACAGCACCAGCCATTCTTCATTTTCACTGTGGCGCACCAGCCCCAGCACCTGATAGTCATTACCTTTGTAGTGACGGTAAATTCCCGGAGTAATCTGTGGGACTGCGGCTTGTGCGCTCATTGGTTTTCCTTTTAAAACGTATTACTTCAGTTCAAAGCGTACGCCGGCACTGGCGTTAATGCTTTGCTTCTGGATCAGCATCGGGGCAGGCGCAGAATCCGATTTCGCCATGCTCATGGCACGCATTTCATACATTGGCTGGGCGCCGTTGCCCCGCTCTTCAATGCGCAGAACTTTACCCAGTTTATTATCCAGTGCTTTGGCCATATTGCGGGCCTTATTGCGGGCGTTGGTCAGCGCCAGCGTCATCGCCTGTTGTTCCAGAGCGGCACGGTCATTAAAAAGCAGTTCGGTGTTATGGATTTTCACCAGTGAATTCTGCAGCAGTTCGTGCACCAGAGCGCTGTATTGTTCCATATCACGCAGCGTCAGGCTGACATTACGGCTGACCTGCTCGCCTTTGTATTCGCGCTTATTACGGCCAGCGCTGTAGTCGTACTCATATACCGGCTGATTGCTGATATGTGCAGCATCGATATCGTCTTCTTTAATGCCCAGCTTTTTGCTGATGGTGAGGACATTATTGATGGCGCTATCGACTTTGGCTTTCGCGGCCTTGGCGGTTGGCTGAGTATCGCTGACGGTCAGGTTCAGCTGCAGGTAATCCGGGTAGGCTTCGACTTCGCCCTGACCGGTAACATCGATATAGCGGTCGTCATCAGCCAGAGCCGGCTGAGCGCTGAATAAAGCGCAAACAGAAAACAGTAAAGCGGCGGAAGCGGTGTTCAGTTTCATGGTTATTCCTTGGTCACTCTTTGTTAAGTCGGTCAGTAAGCGCATTGGATAGCAGAGCAGGCCGACAGTTCGGCGGCGTGCCTGTCTTTGCCTGATCTTTACGCCGCCGCAGGACAATTAAGGCTCAGGCTTTGTTTTCCTGAGTGGCATTAAAGGCTGCCAGTTGTTCCGCAGTCGCTTCCTGCTGGTATTTTTCTTTCCACTCACTGTAAGGCATGCCATAAATTTTTTCCCGGGCAGCGTCATAGTCTATTTCGACACCCTGTTCGGCTGCAGCGCTGACGGTCCACTTGGCGAGACAGTTACGGCAAAAACCGGCAAGGTTCATTAAGTCGATATTCTGTACGTCCTTACGCTCGTCCAGATGCTTAAGCAGGCGGCGCAGTACGGCGGCTTCAATGGCGGTTTGCTGATCTGGTGTCATAAATGTCTCCATAACGATGGCAAAGCAATCAGTGTAAACGATGTCGCAGGCTTGTTGCGTTGTTTATTACGTAATATAGTGGATCACCTTTTTTTAACCGTCAGGAGAATATTTGATGATTGTCGTAACTTCTGACCGGGCCTGTAACGCAGTTTAACTCTGCACAGCTCTGATGCCTGCATCATTGCTGCTTCTGTTTTCCCGCCCGGTTTACTGAACTTTTAAACCGGGGCAAAAATGCCCCCTGTATTTTTTACATGCTTCTCTGCAAGGCTTTATGCTGCCTGTTATCCGGCGCAGACCTGCAGAGCATGATGACGCCTGGCGTCAGGGGTTTATATGACATCTCAACCTTCTCTTGCTGGTCTTGGCTGGCAGGCATTTTTTCAACAACAACTCAGTCTCGACGAATGGCAAAACAGCTATCCGGTACGGGTGCTGGAACAGCATAAAACAGTGCTGGAAGTGGGCGGCGGGCAGGGCATTATTCGTCTGCCTTATACGCCAGCGGCGTTCAGTCAGCATGGTACGGTGTGTGTTGGTGACTGGTTGCTGCTGGATAACAGTGAGCAGCCACAGATTATGCGCCGGCTTGAACGGCTCAGCTGTTTTCAGCGCCGCGCAGCAGGCAGTAAAGTCGGTATGCAATTAATTGCCGCCAATGTGGATACGGCGTTTATCGTCTGCTCATTAAATGACGATTTTAATCTGAACCGTATTGAACGTTACCTCAGCATTGTTCACGAAAGTGGTGCCGAAGCCGTGGTGGTGCTCAGTAAGGCGGACCTGTGTGAGCAGGCAGAAGACTATCGTCAGCAGGTACAGAAGCTTGATCCTCTGCTGGCGGTGGTCAGTGTCAGTGCGTTTGCGCAGGACAGCATTCAGCAATTAATGCCCTGGTGTGGCTGTGGTAAAACCGTTGCCTTGCTGGGCTCATCCGGTGCCGGTAAATCGACCCTCAGTAATTATTTACTGGGGCAGGAGGTGCAGGCTACTGCGGCTATCCGCGAGGACGACAGTAAGGGCCGTCATACCACGACCCGGCGCTCATTACTGAGTATGGCGGGTGGCGCGATGATTCTGGATACACCGGGCATGCGTGAGCTGCAGCTGGCTGACTGCGCCGATGGTCTGGCACAGACCTTCGCCGATATCGAAGAACTGGCCGGACAATGCCGTTTTGCCGATTGTGGACACAGCAATGAACCCGGTTGTGCGGTACGTCAGGCGCTGCAAAATGGCACTCTGGATGAACGGCGTTTACGTCATTATGAAAAACTGCAGCGTGAGCAGCAGCTGAACAGCGCAACTCTGGCACAACGCCGTGCCGGTGAGCGGGAAATCGGTAAGCTGCATAAACGCATAATTAATGAGCGTAAACGGCAGAAACGTCCGGATCAGTAATGGTTTGATCATAATAAAAAGCCCGGATTTTTCCGGGCTTTTTATTATTTAACCGCACCCCAAAAATCAGAAATGCTGGTAGCCATTATGCTGTGGCAATTCCAGAGGACGGCCTTCTTCCTGCAGCAGTACATCCTCGCCGTTATGGGCAATGACTTTACCTATACGGGCAATACCGGAAAACTCATCACGTAACGCTTCTGCTTCCTTGCGTCGCGCCGCCGGTACGGTGAATAACAGCTGATAATCATCGCCACCGGTAATGCACTGCAGCCAGCGGCTGTCGGTACGTTCGGCAATGGTCGGAATGGCCGTGGCGTTTAATTCCAGGGTGACGCCGGAAGCGCGGGCAATATGGCCGGCATCCTGTAATAAACCGTCGGAAATATCCATGCAGCTGGTCGCCAGATCACGCAATTGAATGCCCAGCGGCGTCTGCACCTGCGGAAAATAATAATGCCGTGCCAGGCCGCTGAATTGCGCCGGATTTTCCAACACCTGTGGCAGAGCCAGTGCGCCGCGGCCGATGGTATCGGACACCCAGATATCATCGCCGATCTGTGCGCTGGCACGCGTCAGAGCGGAGCCTGCCGGCGCCCAGCCCTGAACCTGAATGCTGATAACAAGACAGGGGCCGGAGGTGGTGTCGCCACCGAGTAAATCGAGATCCAGCTCATGGGCAGCATCACGTAAACCGCTGGCAAAATCAGCCAGCCATTCATATTCGGCGTTGGGCAAGGTGAGGGCCAGATGAAATCCCTGCGGCTCGGCGCCCATGGCAGCCAGATCGGAGGCGGCGCAACGCAGCGCGCGCTGGGCAATTAAATGGGCAGGAGCAGTCGCAGGAAAATGCACATCGGCCACCTGGGTGTCGATGCTTTGCAGCAGGTCACAACCGGCGGGCGGCATAACGATGGAGGCATCGTCACCCACGCCCAGACGGGTGTGTTTATTGCGCGGAAAACCGGAGGCAAAAAATTCGCGGATAAGAGCGAATTCACCGGAGCCAGTTGCTTTGCTCATGGCAGCCTCCGTTTAGTGATCAGTCGCGGGCAGCGCGTGGTCCGCGGATTTCAACGCTGCGTTCACGCTGGGCCAGTTTATCCAGAACACCGTTGATAAACTTATGACCGTCGGTAGCACCGAAGGTTTTGGCCAGCTCAATCGCTTCGTTAATCACGACTTTATACGGCACGTCGATGCGGCGCAGCATTTCGAAAGCGCCAAGGCGCACAATCGCCAGTTCGACCGGTGTCATTTCGTCCATGCGGCGGTCGAGCAGCGGTGCTACTTTTTCGTCGAGCAGGGTTTTCTCGCGGGGCACTCCGTGCAGAATGTCGTGGAAATATTCCAGATCCACCTTGCTCATGTCGTTATCGGTGCGGAATTCAGCCTCAATCTGAGACAGATCCGCGCCTGCCAGTTGCCACTGGTACAGAGCCTGAACAGCGTAATGGCGAGCCTTGCGACGGGCTGCCGGGCTGGCTTTCTGATTGCCGGAAGTGCGGGACATGAAAATCAGGCCTCCATGGCTTTCAGCAGGGCAACCATTTCGAAGGCAGATATGGCTGCTTCTTCGCCCTTGTTACCGGCTTTGGTGCCGGAACGTTCGATCGCCTGTTCGATGGTATCGACGGTCAGAACACCGAAGGAAACCGGAATACCGAATTCCAGAGAGACAGAGCTCAGACCCTTCACACATTCGCCGGCCACGTATTCGAAATGCGGTGTACCACCACGGATAACCGCACCCAGTGCGATGATGGCGTCGAATTTATCGGTCGCTGCGGCTTTCTGCACAACCAGTGGAATCTCGAAAGCACCCGGCGCGCGGATGATGGTGATGTTTTCTTCGTCCACGCCGTGACGCAGCAGCGAATCCACCGCACCTTCCAGCAGGCTTTCAACAACAAAGGCATTCCAGCGGCCAACTACGATGGCGTATTTGCCGTCGTTCGGGGTCAGGTTCCCCTCAATGGTATTAATGTGTTTCATGGTCTTTATCCATTCATTCGTTAAAAGGGATGTACTCGACAATTTCCAGATCGAAGCCGGAAATGCCGCTGTATTTCATTTCGGAGCTGAGCAGGCGCATTTTCTGCACGCCCAGTTCACGCAGAATCTGTGAGCCGGTACCAATGGTTAAAAAGGCGCCGGAACTGTCTTTATTCGGGCTGCGCAGCGGACGCGCACGGCCGAAGAAATCATCCAGACTGTCGCTCACGCATTCGCTCTGACCGGCGGACAACAGCACCAGCGCACCTTTGCCTTCTTCGGCAATACGGCTCAGTGCCTGGGTCGATGACCAGCTGTCGGATTCCGGTTTGCGCAGACCCAGTACGTCGCGCAGCATATTGTTGGTCTGCACGCGGATCAGGGTGGGCTCATCAGCGCGGATATCGCCCATGGTCAGTGCCAGGTGCGTTTCGTTCTGAATCGTGTCGCGGAAAGTGTGCAGGGTGAATTCACCGAATTCGGTGTGCACGCTGTCGCGGCTGATCACTTCCACGGTTTTTTCGTTGGCAATGCGGTAGTGAATCAGATCGGCGATGGTGCCGATTTTCAGGTTGTGTTTGGCGGCAAACACTTCCAGATCCGGACGGCGCGCCATGGTGCCGTCGGCATTCATCACTTCGACGATGGCAGCCGCCGGAATCAGGCCCGCCAGGCGCGCCAGATCGCAACCGGCTTCGGTATGACCGGCACGGCTTAATACACCGCCGGGACGGGCGCGCAGCGGGAAGATATGGCCAGGCTGCACGATGTCTTCCGGCTTGCTGTAGGAATCGACAGCGACACGGATAGTGTGCGCACGGTCAGCCGCGGAAATACCGGTGGTCACACCTTCGGCCGCTTCAATAGAGACGGTAAAAGGCGTGGAAAATTTCGCGCCGTTACCGGCAACCATGGCCGGCAGGCCGAGGTAATCACAACGCTCACCGGTTAAGGTCAGGCAGATTAAGCCGCGTGCTTCGCTGGCCATAAAGTTGATGATTTCCGGCGTTACTTTTTCGGCGGCAACAATAATGTCGCCTTCGTTTTCGCGGTCTTCATCATCCATCAGGATGACCATTTTGCCCTGGCGGATATCGGCGATAATGTCTTCGATTTTATTCAGTGCCATGTGTTCAGCCTGTTATTTCCAGAATCCGTTTTGCGCCAGAAACGCCTGGCTGATGCCAGTGTCCGGTGCCTGTTCGGCGCTGTTGTCCGGACGCAGTAACTGCTCCAGATAACGCGCAATAATATCGACTTCCAGGTGTACCTCACTGCCGGGTTGCAGACCGATTAAGGTGGTCTGCTGGGCGGTGTGCGGCACGATATTCAGCTCAAAGCCGTCGGCGCTTAATGCATTGGCGGTGAGGCTGACGCCATCAACCGTAACCGAGCCTTTGGCAGCGATGTATTTACGCAATGCCGCTGGCGCTTCGATGGTAAAGCGGATCGAGCGTGCATCGGCGCTGCGTTTTTTCACGATGCCGACGCCGTCAACATGGCCGGTAACCAGATGGCCACCCATGCGCGTGGTCGGCAGCATGGCTTTTTCCAGATTCACTTTGGTGCCCGCGCTCCAGCGTTCGATGTGGGTGTGCGCCAGTGATTCGCGCGACACATCGGCAATAAAGCCATTACCGGGCAGACCAACCACGGTCAGACAGACGCCGTTGGTGGCAATGCTGTCGCCGAGTTTGACATCGGCCAGGTCGAGTGTGCCGCTGTTGATCTGCAGCGTCAGGTCGCCCTGAGTGTTTTTAACTGAAGCAACGGTGCCGATGGCTTCAATGATTCCTGTGAACATAAATTACTCGTTTCTTGCGCCGGACGTCAGACGTCGGACGTTAAGCATCAGACGTCGGACGCCAGAGTCATCCTCAAATCATTACCGACCATACGTACATCCTGCCAGCGCCAGCGCAGCTGCTGCTCCATACGCTCAAGCCCTAAGGATAGCAGCGGTCGCGCCTCACTCCCGAGGATAGTCGGTGCGCAATACAGCACCAGCTCGTTGATCAGTCCGGCGGCGGCAAAGGCCCCTGCCAGCTGGGCGCCGCTTTCCAGCAGTACTTCGTTGCAGCCACGCTCGCCCAGTTCCGCCAGCAGCGCCGGCAGATCGACTTTATTCGCCACGGTCAGCGGTGCCTGCCAGATGCTGAGTGTGCCCAGCGACTCATCGCGGCTTACTTTGCAGCGCGCAGCATCGGCAACCGCCAGCAGGATATCGCCGGGCAGGGAGAATATCTGTTCGTTGCCGCTCAGCCGTTGCTGTCCGTCAATAATCACCCGTAATGGCTGGCGCCACAGACGTTGTTCCTGTTCGATGCCGGTCTCAGCCGGGCGTACGGTCATCGACGGGTTATCGGTTAATACGGAACCGGCGCCGGTAATTACCGCGCAGCTTTGCGCGCGCAGGCGCTGGACATCGGCACGGGCTGCCGCGCCTGTGATCCACTGGCTTTCACCACTGGCCATGGCGGTACGGCCATCCAGACTCTGCGCTAACTTGGCGCGAACCCAGGGCATGCCGCTGCGCATACGCTGCATAAAGCCTTTGTTCAGGTCGATGGCCTGAACTTCAAGGCAGGGAGTAATCACCTCGATACCGGCATCGCGCAGCAGGTTGTAGCCACGTCCGGCAACCAGCGGGTTAGGGTCGGAACAGGCGCCAACCACCCGTGCAACACCGGCCTTGATCAGGCCTTCGGCACAGGGCGGAGTGCGGCCATGGTGGCTGCAGGGTTCGAGGGTAACGTAAGCGGTGGCGCCACGGGCGTTATCGCCGGCCATGCGCAGGGCATGCACTTCGGCATGGGGCTCGCCGGCCTTCTGATGCCAGCCTTCGCCGACGATTTCGCCGTTATTCACAATCACACAGCCGACCCGCGGATTCGGGCTGGTGGAGTAACGCCCGAGCTCGGCCAGCTGCAGAGCGCGGGCCATATAGAATTCGTGGTTCATGCTTCTTCTTCCTTACTGTCAGCGAGAGGGCTTAACGGTGAGGAAATGCGCTCGATTTCGGCGCGGAATTCATCCAGATCCTGGAAGCTGCGATAGACCGAGGCAAAGCGCACATAGGCCACCTGATCGAGCTGACGCAGTTCGGCCATCACGCATTCGCCCAGAATACGGCTGGGGATTTCGCGTTCGCCGGTGGCGCGCAGTTTTTGTTTGATACGGACAATGGCGGCTTCAACGTCTTCGACACTGACCGGGCGCTTTTCCAGCGCGCGGTGAATACCGGAACGGAGTTTGTCTTCGTTGAAGGGTTCGCGGGTGCCGTCTTGTTTGATGATGCGTGGCATCACCAGTTCGGCACTTTCGAAGGTGGTAAAGCGTTCGCCACAGCTGATGCATTCCCGTCGGCGTCGGATTTGCTCACCATCGGCAACCAGGCGTGAATCAATAACTTTGGTTTCCGGGTGAGTACAGAACGGGCAATACATAACTGGTAAAGAGCGACTCAGGTGAGCTTAAAGAGGGCGGATTCTAAAGGATTTGCGCTGGCGGCGCCAGAGGCCGGGCGCTTTCCGGATACACTGACAGCCGCGGCTGAGGGCGGCTGTCAGTGGTGCAACGGTTTAGGCGGGGCTTAAGCGCGTTGCGGGTTTTTGATCTGATCGGCGAGCATGCCGTCTTTACCCAGCAGTTTCTCACGCCAGTCGTCCAGTAATTGCACGGTGTCGTGGTCATTCGGGTGGAAGCCGGGCTTAAAGAAGTCCAGATACTGCGGCAGCAGTTTCGGGAACAGGCCTTTCGGGCTCCACAGGTACCAGAAACCTTTCAGGTTGCCCCAGATATCAAACAGCTTGCGGTCGGCCCAGAGCATACGGATATGGCCGATGCCCACCACGGTAAAGAAGAAGAAGGTAACAATCAGCATGGTCAGTACGCGGGTGAAATAGCCACCACCGACCAGGTTGTACACATCGTAGGCTACGATTTTGTGTTCGTTTTCTTCCAGCGCGTGCCACATCCACAGCTTCAGGGCTTCCGGGTCCTGAATATTGGACTGGTGCGATGGGTCACGCAGCAGCTGTTCAGCCAGAATCGCGGTGTAGTGCTCCAGCGCCACGGTAATGGCCAGCTGGATTTTCTTTGGCAGGGCTTTACGCGCAAAGCGCAGCAGAATACCCAGATCGCGGTCGAGGTTGTTGGCCGGGAAGCCGTGTTTCTCGGCCAGATCGTTAAAGGCTTTGTGTTCTTTGCTGTGCATCGCTTCCTGACCGATAAAGCCGGATACCTGGGCTTTCAGCAGCGGGTCGGTGATGTCTTTGCGATAGTTGCGCACAGAGTCAACGAAGAAGGTTTCGCCTTCCGGGAACAGGGTCGACAGGGTGGACCAGAACGTGGTCAGAAACGGGCTGTCTTTGTACCAGTAACGCTTGGTGTCATCTGCGAATTCGAAGTCCATACGACGTGGCGGGATGTTAGCCTTGGCTCCGGCAGTCTGACGGACAGTGCCAGCATCGGCAGTGCTTGCATGAGTCATAACTGATTCCTTTGATACTTTTATTGTTGTTCGGATGTTCGGGCCTGTCGGCAGGCCTTAGTCAATGTCAGCGTATTAAACGCCTGCGGGAGGGAGGGGTGAAGGTAGCAATCGGTCAATATTCAGTGGGGGGGGCTGGTGCGGGTCAGACAGGATAATCGGCTGTTATGGCAGAAAATAACCCTGAGCTGTCCGGGATGTGAACGAAAGGCGCTGAACGGCTCTTTTCCGCGTCATTTCCGCCATCTTCTGGTACAGCTGTCTGGATTACTCCCGGGTTCAAATCAGCCAATGGCTGTTTTGACGGAGATGCGGCACAAACGCCCCGCACTCAGCATGGGCGTTAATTTTATCAGTTAGCGGCGGAAGTCAGATCGGGATGGCTCTGAAACAGGCGCTCCAGATGAACGTCCAGAGCGTCGGTGCGGGTCTGGTAATCTTCGATATGGCCCCAGCTCATAAATATGCTGGAGTTAAAGCCCTGACTGATGTCGTTGAAATAGACACAGGTTTTGCCAAATACCGCCACTACCCAGAAGCCACAGCCTTCATCGCCCCAGGGATGCTGTTGCCAGAGTTCCGGCAATGGCAACCGGATCAGTCGCCAGATCTGGTGCAGTGCGGGGTCCAGCTGTTGCTCGGCATGACGAAGCATGGCGGCCAGATGCCGTTCGGTTACCGGAGTCCAGTGCTTGCTCATGATATGGCATCTCTTTGTGGATAACGGATACAGCAAGGTGCTGCCTGCTTATGTAGCACCCTATGACAAAGCTGTGACAGAGAGATGACTGTGTTGTGTGCTTAATCGCTATCCAGCGGAGGTAGCTGCAGCAGGGCATCATTGATTTTCCGGGCGAGTGCCGGTTGCTCCTGCAGCACGCTATGGGCGATATACAGGCCGAAAGGCTGCACCAGTTCAGGCTGCTCGGTAAACAGCGTGGCCGGCAGCCCCTGTCGGCGTATTTCTTCCCGCATTACCTTACGTGCAACAAAGGCGGCGCTGACGCGCCCGTCAGTAAGCAGGCTGATCAGGTCAGCGGCCTGATGGACAGTATGCAGCGGACCGCAGCCCTGCTGCTCCAGCCAGTACTGAGTGTTTGTATTAATAATGGTTACTGTCGGGCTTTGGCACAGCACGGGCTTTTTCCCGACAAAGTAGAACCAGCTCCAGCGGTTGAGCATCAATGGCCCGAAAAAGTGTGCGTACTCGCTGCGCTTGTTATTGGGGCTGGCGATAAAGAAGCCGTCAACATCGCCAGCCTCCAGTTCTGCCAGAGCGCGACCATAATTTGGGACGGGCACGATACGGTATTCAATCCCGGCAATGGTCAGCAGCTGTTGCAGGCGTATTACTCCGGTTCCATCGGGCTGGCCCTCAGCATTGAGGTAGGAATAGGGCGGAAAATAGGGCATTGCCAGAGTTAACGGACGGGCCTGTGCCGGATTGCCACACAGCAACAGCAGCAACAGGCAGGGAATCAGGGCCGGTAGTGGCATGGCTTGGGTATCTCGTCATCTGAGTTCGTGCTTTAAGCTTAGGCCAGGCTGTCAGCAGTGCCGTTTTTGCTGTCGATAAAGGGCCGTTTTGTTTTATAAAAGTCACATATGGCACCCCATGCTCAGGGCTGGAGAGTCATAACGGCAGCATAAAAAAACCGCCGGGTGCAGGCACCGGGCGGTTTTTTTACAGCGGAAGTATCAGTCGGGGCTTATTTGTAAACCGGGAACTGTTCGCACAGGGCAACAACCTTGGCTTTTACTTCGGCTTCAACGGCGTCGGAGTTGCCGTTTTCCAGACCGTTCAGTACATCACAGATCCAGCCAGCCAGCTCAGTTGCCTGAGCTTCTTTGAAGCCGCGGCTGGTGATGGCCGGAGAACCGATACGCAGACCAGAGGTTACGAACGGAGAGCGTGGGTCGTTAGGTACAGAGTTTTTGTTCACAGTGATGTTGGCGCGACCCAGAGCGGCGTCAGCGTCTTTACCTGTGTACTCTTTACCGATCAGATCCACCAGGAACAGGTGGTCATCAGTGCCACCGGATACCACGTTAATACCGCGTTCGATAAAGGTTTTGGCCATGGCCTGAGCGTTCTTCACTACCTGAGCCTGGTAGGCTTTGTACTCGTCAGACATCGCTTCTTTGAAGCACACCGCTTTGGCCGCGATAACGTGCATCAGCGGGCCGCCCTGGGATTCAGGGAATACCGCGAAGTTCAGCTTCTTGTTCAGCTCTTCGTCTTCGTTGGCCAGAATCAGACCACCACGCGGACCGCGCAGGGTTTTGTGAGTCGTGGTGGTTACCACGTCAGCAATACCAACCGGAGACGGGTAAACGCCAGCGGCGATCAGACCGGCAACGTGGGCCATATCAACGAACAGGTAAGCGCCCACTTCGTCGGCGATGGTGCGGAAACGCGCCCAGTCAACCACACGGCTGTAAGCAGAGAAGCCGGCAACGATCATTTTTGGCTTGTGTTCACGCGCCAGACGCTCAACTTCGGCGTAATCGATTTCGCCGGTTTCCGGGTTCAGACCGTACTGAACAGCGTTATAAACGCGGCCCGAGAAAGATACCGATGCACCGTGAGTCAGGTGGCCACCGTGTGCCAGGCTCATACCCAGAATGGTATCGCCAGGCTGACACAGGGCGAAGTAAACCGCCGCGTTGGCCTGAGAACCGGAGTGTGGCTGTACGTTGGCGTAGCCTGCACCGAACAGTTCTTTGGCGCGGTCGATGGCCAGCTGTTCGATCACGTCAACGTGCTCACAACCACCGTAGTAACGCTTGCCCGGATAACCTTCGGCGTACTTGTTGGTCAGCTGGGAGCCCTGAGCTTCCATTACCCGTGGGCTGGTGTAGTTTTCGGAGGCGATCAGCTCAATGTGATGCTCCTGACGGGCATCTTCGGCTTTCATCGCTGACCACAGTTCCGGGTCAAAATCCGCTATGTTCATATCACGGCTAAACATCAGAGCTTCCTCACACAGGGTGGTAGAAAAGGGGGTTAAAATCAGAAGGGCGGCATTCTAGCGCAAACTGCGCCGTCTGGCACTTGAGAAGGTGTCATTATCGGCGTGAACTGCGCTCATCTGAGCAAGGAAAAATATGACCGTATGGTCAGGAAAACTGACCATACGGAGACGCCTGCAGGAATCGTCAGTGGCCGGCCGGTGCCATAAAGTGCCACTCAATTCCGATGCCGGCATAGTGGCGTGGCTGGTTATCGAATTCAAAACGCTGCACTTCGGTGGTTAAGCCGAAGTCCGGACGCAGCTGATACTTTGTTCCTATTCCCCAGTAGACGTCTGTGCCTGAGTCGGACAGGTTTTCGGTGCGGTCGCCCGGTGCTGTAATGCTGCGGTAACTGGCCTGCCAGTGGAACAGTCCCAGTCTGGCGCGCACATACAGAAGCCCGGACAGAGGGTAATCCCACGCGCCTGACAGAGCGATGCCATGGCCACCCTCCGGATGCACTGCGGTTAAGCGGCGAATCGCATCGCGGCTGCTCAGTTGCAGATCGACCTGGCCAAGATCGGTATAGGACAACCCGGCCGACAGGCGTTCATTAAAGCGATAGCCAAGACCAATACTGCCTGCGGATTGCGTCGCATCTGAACTTTCGAGTTGTACATCATCGTTGTACTGCGCCAGTTGCTGGCGGATATCCTGACGGCGCATAGGGGAGTGAGCGATACCACCACTCAGGCTCAGGTAAAGGTTATCGGCAATCTTGGCCGGTACAGCCCGCGAGTCTGCACTGCTGACGCCACTGACCAGAAGCAGTGCCAGCACTGCGCTTGCCTGTGCTTTGCGGTGACGAAGCAGGCCGATAAAACTCAGCAAAACGGCCCATGGCCAGGCCAGTGAGCCTGCTGCCGCGCGGGTATGGACGCTGGTGCGGCTGGTGGTGATGCCGCCCGGATCAACAATCCGGCCATTGATTTCACCGTCGGCATCATTCGGGCCGCCGTCTTCGATGGTCAGCTGCACGCAATGGTGTCCTGCGTTTAAACCGTCCTGATAACGGCTATCTCCCGGAGGGGGACACAAACCCGCTTCGCCCGGCGCCGATTGCAGGCGGTTGTTGCTGTCTTCGCTGTAGTTGTACCAGCGGCCGTTGAGGTATTTGCGATAGCTGGCACGTTCCGGCAGAGGGGCCAGCTGAGGCATTACGATGCTGACGGCTTCTCCGGCCAGCGGCATGTTGGAAACGACAAAATCAAACACCCCGGAAGCATACTGATAGCCGTTGTCTGTCAGCTCCGGGCGGGCCGGATCTAACAGCGGGCTGTATTCGCCGCTGTCTGCGCCGTAGACATTCAGCGCAATATGCAGGCCGGGTTCGGTCTCAACAAACCAGGCGCCTGCCGCCGGAGCATTGTGTAATGGGTACATCGCCAGCAGATTGCTGGCGCTGGTGGCGTCGGCGAAGTCGGGAATGCCATCGCCATCGCTGTCGCCGGCCCCTTCACTGGCGTCATCAATGCCATCGCCGTCACTGTCTGTGCCGGCGTTCAGAACAGGCAGTTGCTCAACCAGCGTCAGTATTAACGCAGCGCTGCGGTATTGTGGTGCGGCACTATCGTCCAGCACTTCAACCTGAATGGCATAGCTGCCGGGGCTCAGTTGCGCGGCATCGAACTGAAAACGGTTGGCGGATACTTCACCGCGAATCACACCGCTATCCCACTCCAGCGTGTGACTGCTGCCGGAGTCTGAGAACGTTGCGCTGACGGTGATCAGACCTGAGTCCGGCGTGAACAGCTGCTGCGGCCGGGAGGGGGTGCTGTTGGCTGCGGCAGTCAGTTGAATGCTGGCGGCCTGACTGGCTTCATCGATATATACCGTGTGGCGGGTTTTCGCCCCTTTGCTGGCCGCGCTGATCGTGTCCAGTGTGATGATCAGGGTTTCCAGATTTTCAGCGCTGGCGTCTGCGGTGATATCAATATTCAGCTCACCATAGCGGCCGCTGTTAATGACCAGTGTGCCGGCCTGAGCGTTATGGTCGTCGTTGTAAACCGACGTCCCGGAAATACTGAAAGTGGCCTCGACCGGATAAGCGGGCGCATCACCATTCAGGTGTAAGGCCACCTTAACCTGTTTGCCTTCGTTGGTGCGCTGATCCGGTGCCCAGTTGGCCAGAGGCAGAATATTAAGGGTTTGCAGCTGCTGAGCCTGATTGCCCAGACCATCTTCCGCGGTCCAGGTCAGTATGTGTTGTCCTGGCGCCAGCCATTCTGATGACAGATCGTGCTGTACCGGCAGCGCTGTGCCATCACTATCGTGAGCGCTGACCAGATTTTCAGGCAGTTGGGTGAGCAAACCACTGGCATTCAGGGTGACGGTTTCTTCCAGAGTGAAACTGATGGGTGATTTTATAAGCAGGTGCAGGGTGCTTTCTTTCCGGATGTTGTAATCCGATAACGAGCGTCCATCCTCAAGCATTTTTCCTGCAAAGATCAGGCTCTGTTGGTCGGGAGGGATGCCCTCTTTGTCCTGAATTTTGGCTTTGACATTTTCAATGGAGTCACTGGCTTCAACATCAAGCGTGAGGGTTTTTCCTGCAGGCGTTTTCACAAAAATCTGCATGGCCATCGTGGGAACGCTGAACAGCATAATCATAAACATCAGCGCGAATTTTGCGCTGAATCGGGTGAGGCATTGCTTTGCCATAATTATTCTCAGAGGGAGGGATAAAAGGTGCTGGGGCATAGTTTAGCGTTTCGTTGTGCTGGAATTGTGTACATTTGTTTGGCTTTTATAACGATCAGAAACAAGCAGCAGGCAACAGACAAAGACTTATGCCGCGACCTTTGTCACAAGAGTGAATAAAACTACACGACGTTACCTGTCCTTACAGATACCCACCGAAGAGTGATCCATACTGATTGCAGCCAGCCATGACAGGTGCCGTATGTCGCCAGTATTTAACTCCTTAGTTTTATCGTTTCTATTCCTCCTTACGACACTTTTAGCTGCATGTGGTACCGGGGAATATCAGGGCGGGCTGATCAGTGACAGCAATCCGCAGCAGCCCGGTGGTGGCTTGCCGGATGGTAATGGCGCTGCGGCCTGTGCGGCTGAGCTGGAACGTTTCAATACTGAATTATGGGCGCCGGTACTGGCGCCATCCTGTATGCAGTGCCACCAGACCGGTGGCATTGCGGCGGAGTCCGGACTGGTGCTGAAGCCGGCCTCAGTGAGTTCTTATCTGGCTGATAATCTCAGCGCAGTAAATACTTACATCGCCTCTGAGTCTGGTCTGGCCAATATAGAAGCCAAGCCGCTGGCGCAGGTCGTGCACGGTGGCGGGCGGGTGTTTGCTTCAGGTTCTGCGGCTCATCAGGCGTTGCAGGGCTGGCTTGCCGGCCCGGTTGCCAGCTGCAGTGACGGTGATGGCAGCGACGGCAGCGTCAGCCTGTCGGCGTTCTGGGACGAAGCGGTATTGCTGGATAACAATGCCACGCTGCGTAAGTCGGCGCTGCTGTTTGCCGGACGCCTGCCAACAGCCGCAGAGCAGGCGTCAATTGCCGATGGCACCGAGATCAGCCTGCGCAATGCGATCCGCCACTTAATGAGCGGTGAGCACTTCAGTGATTTCCTGATGGAAAGCGCGAATGACCGCTTACTCACCAATAAATTCGCCAACAACCGCACGCCGGGGCTGGATCTGCTGTATGAAGGCGGACGCTTCACCTATATCGAATCCCGTCTGGCACCGTTACAGCAGGCGGTAAACAGTGCCACCACCGATGAACAGCGTCAGGCCGCCAATGAAGCCTTTGGTTTTGCCTGGGCCAATACCAACAGGGCCGTGGCCACCGCACCGCTGCAGCTGATTAACTATGTCGTCACCCACGACCGCCCCTACAGCGAAGTGCTGACCGCCTCTTATATCATGGTGAACCCGTTTTCCAACGACGTGTATCACACCGGAATCAGCTTTGCGGATAACAATGATCCGGACGACTGGCGCCCGGCACAGATTATCGATGGCTATGCCGGTGGGCCATTGCCCCAGGCTGGTCTGCTCAGCTCACAGATGTTTCTGGCGCGTTATCCCTCAACCGATACCAACCGCAACCGCGCGCGGGCCCGTTGGGCGTATTACTTTTTCCTGAATGTGGATATCGAGGGGCTGGCGCTGCGCTCTATGGACCCGGCTGATCTGGCCGATACCAACAACCCGACACTGAATAATCCATCCTGTGCGGTCTGCCACGAAATGATGGACCCGGTGGCCGGCGCTTTTCAGAACTATGGCGACAACGGCCATTACCGCGATGCCTGGGATGGTGATGACTCACTGCCGGACACCTACAAAGCCGGCAGTCTCTATCAGCAGGGTGATCTCTGGTACCGCGATATGCGCGCACCGGGCTTTGCCGGGCAGACACTGCCGGCTGCCAATAATGACAACAGCCTGCAGTGGCTGGCGCAGCAGATGGTGGCCGATGAGCGCTTTGCTTCAGGTACGGTCGCCTTCTGGTGGCCGGCGGTCTTTGGGCGTGAGTTGTTGCCGCAACCAACCGAACCGAGCGATGTTGATTACGCCGACAAGCTGGCCCGTTACAGCGAACAGCAGCGCATGCTTGGTGAACTGGCGACTGCCTTTCGCAGCGGCGGTTATCAGCTGAAAGATCTGCTGGCCGATATGGCAATGAGCCCGGTGTTTCGCGCATGGCAGGCTCCGGCAATGGCGTATTACGGCGATATGGGCGCCGGTCAGTTGCTCAGCGCCGAGCAGCTGAGCCGTAAGATTCAGGCGGTGAGTGGTGGCCTCTGGCATCACACCTGGGATGAAAATTATGACCTGCTGGCGCGGGATTATTACGGCCTGTATGGCGGTATCGACAGCGATACCGTGGTGCAGCGCGGGCAAAGCCTGAACACCCTGATGTATGCCGTGGCCGGTCGTATGTCGCAGGAAATGGTGTGTCAGCGGGTAATCGCCGAATTTGAATTACCCAAGGCACAGCGCACGCTGTTTACCCTGGTGGAGATGACCGATACCCCGGCTAATGCATCCGCTCAAGTGCAGGTGCAGGTTAACCGGCTGATTGAAGTGATCTGGGGCGATCCGCTGACCGATCTGGCGCTGGAGCAGAACAGTACCTACAACCTGTTTAACGAAGTCTGGAGCGAGCGTGTGGCCAATGCGCCCAGTGACTGGCTGTACCACAACGATACCAGCGATGATCAGCAGGACGAGTTCTGTCTGCTCGACTGGGATAACGACGCGGCCCTGAAACAGGACCCTAACCACACCCTGCGCAGCTGGATGGCTGTGCTGACGTATCTGCTCAGTGATTTCAGGATGCTTTATGAATAATGGAATGAATCGTCGCCATTTCCTGCAGTTGCTGGTGGCTTCCGGTCTGGCCGCAGGTCTGCCAATGTCACTGCGCGCGCGTGCGGCAGAGGGTAATTTCACGCCTTACTCCGGCCCGTTTTTCGTCAGCATCGAGGCGGGTGGCGGCTGGGATGTCACCAGTTTCTGCGATCCAAAAGTCAATCCGGCGATCAATCACTGGGCCAGTACTCAGGGCGTGCAAACCATCAGCGGCAGCTCTGTTACCTACGCGCCCTTTGCCCACAACCAGCGCTTCTTCAGCAACCTGCACCCCCACATGCTGGTAGTGAACGGCATTGATGCCCAGACCAACGCGCATCAGGCCGGCCAGCGTTACAACTGGAGTGGCCGGCTGGCGGAAGGTTATCCGTCGTTTGCGGCGCTGGCGGCGGCGGTGTATGGCGCCGGACTGCCGCTGGCATATCTCAGTAATGGCGGTTACAACCAGACGGCAGGCGTCATCAATTACACCCTGATGCAGGACCCCGGTGCGCTTAATAAACTGGTGTATCAGGATCAGTTTCTCGACGGCGGCAGCGGTTGGGATGCGGCAAAGTATTTTCATCGTCAGAGCACACGCGACATCATCAACCGCCACCGCGCGGAACGTCTGGCGCGGTTACAGGCCGCACAGCCGCATATGGCGTCGCGAATGCAGGCGGCGCTGAATCAGTTTGCGGCGGCCAAAGATGGCCAGCAATTGCTGGAGTTGCTGGCGCAGTATGTGCCCCAGACGCTGGTCGATTACACCGATGCTGATGGTTACTGGAACCCGCTGTTGCGTCAGGCGCAGATTGCACTGGCGGCGTATCAGTCGGGGTTATGTGTCAGCACCGATCTGGTGGCCTGGGGCTTCGATACCCACGCCAATCACGATGCTGATCATGCGGCAGCATTAATGCGCCTGCAGAACGGTGTGGAATATCTCTGGGCTGAGGCTGAGCGGCTGGGCATCGACGATAAGCTGGTGGTGATGATCAGTTCCGATTTTGCCCGTACTCCGGGCTATAACGACGGTAATGGTAAAGATCACTGGCCGATCAGCAGCACGATTTTTATGAGTAAGAACGCCAGCTGGGCGAACCGCAGCGTGGGCTTAACCACTGCCGCTCACGAAGCGCAGGCGATTAATCCTCAGACGCTGGCCGCCGACAGCAACGGCATACTTTTACAGCCCAAGCATATACAGCAGGCGATGCGGGAATTAGCCGGGATTGCCGGCCATGAGCTGAGCCAGCGTTTTCCGCTGAATGCGGAGTCGGTCAATCTGTTTGGTCAGCTCTGAGTTTTTATCCCGCAGCAGGCCATGGGGCTGCGGCTTCACAACAGTTACGGCCGTGGGCTTTGGCGCGGTATAAGGCCTCGTCGGCACGGCTCAGTAAGGTCTGTACGGAATCTCCACTGCCTTCAAACTGGCTGACGCCGGTCGACACCGTGATCTGAATCTTCTGCTCTTCCGGCATAGTGTAAATGCTTTGCAGCGCCAGTTGTTTACGCAGGCGGTTGGCCAGAGTCATCGCATCATGCAGCTGGGTTTCCGGCAGCAGAACAACAAATTCCTCCCCCCCCAGACGGGCAAAAAAATCAATTTTGCGCAGGCCGTTCTCATAAAAGCGGGCAAAAAACTGCAATACCTGATCACCGGCGTGATGGCCGAACAGGTCGTTAACCTGTTTAAAGTAGTCAATGTCGAGCAGCATCAGGCACAGCGGGTGCTGATAGCGCTGGGCGCGTGCCAGTTCTTCTCCGGCGCGGTTAAAAAAGTGGCGGCGGTTGGCGGCGTTGGTCAGTACATCGGTATTGGCAACATCGCTGAGTTCTTCCAGTGCTGCGCGCAGACGGGCTTCGGTATCTTTTAATTCGGTGATATTGGTGCCGATAAGGACCAGATGATTGTCGATGGTGACCTGCGTGATTTTCAGCCATTCACCGTTCATCAGACCGGATTCAAAGGTGCGCACCGGGTCCAGACGCTGGCGGCTTTCCACATCATTGATCCACTGTTCGAAGTCTTCGCTGTCGATGCGTACACCCAGCCCGCTGCTGTAGGCATTACGCATCAGTTCCCGGTGCGTCAGCCCTTTGGCCTGCTGGCGGCTGAGACCGAACACGCTGGCCATATTGGCGTTGCAGTAGAGCAGTTGGTTGTTGCTGTCGAAGACACCGAAAGCGTTGGGCGTTTCATCCAGCAGGCGGAAAAGAAGGTCGTTGATCTGGCTGTTCATAGAGCAGACCTCTGCGTGTTTGCAGGCGCTGGAGAGCAGTATAGACAACGGCCGACAGCCAGTAATGTCTGGCGATTATTTGTTCCGTGACAGATGTAGCAGGCCAGGCCCTAGTAACGGTAAAGAATACCGGCGCTGAGCAGCTGATAATTCACCAATGCCGGTGCTTCAGGTGCTTTGCTGCCATCCGGTCCCCAGGATTCACGGCTGCGGTAATTCTGTCCGCTGATGCTGAACTGCAGTGCCTGAGACCAGAGCAGGTCCACACCCAGTTCAAGGGTTATGGCGCCGTAAGCGGATAAACGGGCGTCGTTCGTTTGCGCATTGCCACTGGCGGTACTGGCCAGCGAGTAGAAATCAGCGGCCTGCTGGCGGTAAAGGCGGCTGCCCAGCGTGGCGCGCCAATAGCGCCCGAGATTCTGATACCAGCGCAGCTCCAGCGTGTGGGAATCCACGCCCCAGCTGTCGTGATAAAAGCGGTAATTCCAGTGAGCGGCACCATCCCAGGGCTTCATAAAAAACCGGTACATCAGGCTCAGGGTCTGGGCATCGCGGTTATCCGGGCGCAGATCGATATTGCGGTATGGATCGGATAAATAGCCGCTGCTCTGGCTGTAGCTCAGAGTCAGTTGCAGAACTTCGTATTTATTCAGGATCTGGCTGATGCCCAGATAACCTTCCTGACGCTTTCGGCTCTGGTTATCGGCCAGCTGGCGGTTAACCGAGAGGCTGCTGTCGCTGGGGCTGAGCGTATCGTCCGACTGGCTGATGCCGGCATTGAGGGTGGTCATACCTGACCAGAGTTCAAGGCTGCCGGCCAGATTCCAGGCCAGCGCCTGATAGTCGTTTTCGCTGGAATAATACAGTCCGCCACCGAGCGTGCTGTTGCGCAAATAGCGGGTCAGCTGCAGTTGCGCATCCTGCCGGCTTTCGTCGATAGAGGCACCGCTCATGATCACTTCGCTCTGACCGCTGCTGTTTTCAAAGGTCTGCAGAGGTGAGGCGCCGCTCAGGGTTTCGTAGCTGCCCTGCATATTCAGCAGCCACTGGCCGGCGACAGGGGTTTGCCACTGCAGTTGCTGTACGGAAATCTGATAGCGTTCAGTGGAACCGCTGGCGACCCGGTTAGCAGGCATATCGTTTTCCTGATACTGGCTGATGCGGTATTGCAGCTGTGCTTCCTGTGGCGGTGCCAGGGCATGAACAGGGGCGGCAGCTGCGAGCGCCAGCAGTGCGCTTTTAGCTCTGGGTTTCATAAGGTTGCAGCAGCTGCAGGAATTGCTGTTGGGGAAGCGGTTTACTGAACAGGAAGCCCTGCACTTCTTCACAGCGGGCAGAAATTAAAAAGTCCAGTTGCTCACGGGTTTCCACTCCTTCAGCAATAATGCCCATACCCAGGTTGTGCGCCATGGCAATAATGGTGCGGGTAATCTGCGCGTCATCCGCATTATCGGGCAGATTCTGAATAAAGCTGCGGTCAATTTTCAGGGTATCGACCGGGAACTGCTTCAGGTAATTCAGTGATGAATAACCGGTGCCAAAATCGTCGATCGCTGTGCGTACGCCGAGTTTGCGTAAACCATCGAGTGCTTCCAGGGTGTGCTCAATATCATCGATCAGGATGCTTTCGGTCAGCTCCAGTTCCAGCTGGTCGGGACGGATGCCGGCTTTGAATATGGCATCTTTCACAATCTGCAGGAAATCATCCTGCTTAAACTGACGGGCGGAAACGTTGACGGCGATACGTTGCAGTTCAAGTCCTTCTTTTTGCCAATCGGAAAAATGCTGACAAGCCTGTTCCAGTACCCATTGGCCGATAGGAACAATCAGCCCGGTGTCTTCAATAATGGGAATAAATAATCCGGGGGAAATAAGCCCTTTGGTCGGATGGTTCCAGCGTAATAAAGCTTCAGCAGCAACCGCTTTGCCGTTGCCCGACTGGTGTTGTGGCTGATAGTAGAGTTCCAGTTCATTACGGCTTAAGGCGTGGCGCAGATCGTTTTCCAGCTCCAGCAATTCAACCGCTTTCTGATTCATTTTTTCGTTAAAGAACTGCACATTATCACGCCCCAGATCTTTGGCGTGATACATCGCCATGTCGGAGTTTTTCAACAGTTCAATGACGCTGCCGCCGTCATGCGGATAAATAGAAATACCGATGCTGGCACTGATAAAGACTTCACGCTGGCCAAGAATATAGGGGCGGTTCAGTGCATGCAGAATACGTTCGGCTACCTTAACGGCGGTGTCGGCCGCTTTTTCATTATCCAGCTGTTCGCCAAGAGCAACGGTAAATTCATCCCCACCGATGCGGCAGACGAGATCCTGTTTTTTGGTACAGTTCTGAAGACGCTGTGCGACCTGTTTTAATACCTGATCACCGGCCGGGTGACCCATGGAATCATTAATGGGTTTGAAACGGTCAAGGTCGATAAACAACAACGCAACACACTGGTTATGACGTGCGGCGGTTTTCAGTAATACATCGAGGCGCTCATGCATCTGGCTGCGGTTAGGCAGGCCGGTGAGCGGATCAAAATACGCCAGCTTATGAATGCGTTCTTCAATCACCTTACGTTCGGTGATGTCGGACATAATAATAATCAGACTCTGTACTTCGTGATCCTGGTCGCGGATAGCGCTGACACCAGCCCAGCCGGTACGGATTTCACCACTGGCTCGCTGGTAGAAAATCTCGCCCTGCCAGTAACCTTCAGCGACCAGAGCTTCGCCGATTTCTTCAAAGAAGGTAACGCCATGGCGCTCCGGAGAAATAAGAAAATCGGGGGTACGGCCAATCACTTCTTCATGCTGGTAGCCGGTAATGGAACTGAATGCGCGGTTAATGTTGGCAATATTGAGTGTGCGATCGGTAATTAAAATGGCTTCGTTACTGTTGGCGAATACTTCACCGGCAAGTTGCAATTCGCGCTCAATTTTTCGTGCTTCACCAACATCGCGAGAAATACCCAGCATGCCCTGCAGTTCTCCGCGGTCATTCCACAGCGGACTGGCCTGCAGTTCGAGCAGAATTTCTTTACCGCTTTTACTGGTGGCTATTGCATCTTTGCGGATCATCACATTACGCGATTGAGCATTGGCCGGATCAAGTAATGCCTGCTGAATTTCGTGGTGCATAGCCCGGAACAGGGTGCGGATATCGCGGCGTTTAAAAATAGCGCCGACGCCTTCGCGCAGTAATTCGTCCGGCCTGTAACCGAGAATCCGTTCAACCGAGGAGCTGACGAAATTAAAATTGAGATCAAGATCCGTAGCCCAGATAACGTCGCTCATATTTTCTGCCAGAAGACGATAGCGGCGTTCGGATTCGACAATGCGTTCCTGTTTCTCAATATCACCGGTTACGTCGCGGGCGGTGCCGATATAGCGTACAACTTTACCGTCTTTATCGAGAGCAAAAGGGGTATCACGGAACTTCAGAATACGCAGACTGCCGTCGTAATGGCGGAAGCGGGCAGTGGCTTCACGCGTGGTACCCATTTCCAGTACCCGGTTTTTGTTCAGGGCGATAGCCAGTTTCTCTTCTTCACCCGGTTCTGCGTAGCGCAGCCAGTCATTGGCTTCTAACAGCAGGTGTGGTGGGTAACCCAGCACTTCCCCCATGGTGCGGTTGTGATAAATCACTTTATGGCTGAGATCCGGGGTCAGTTCGACGACGTAAACCAGATCCGGCATGGCGGCCATTACCTTGGACCAGAAGGCTTCGCGTTCGCGGGTTTTTTCGTTGGCTTTTTTGCGTTCAGTAACATCAAGGACGGTCATCAGCGCCTGACCCGGTGTGCCGGAACGCAGGCTGAGGTTGACCCAGAAATCGCGTTGTTCACCGCTGAATATACGCAGTGGTAATTCAAACTCGGTGGTGTTCAGTTTCAGATCAACCGCGCGCTGCAGGGCAGAGCGCAGCTCACGGCTGCCCTGCACCATCAGGTGGCTGTAATCCTGCAGCAGTTGCTGGCGATCCTGAGCCTTGGTCATGCGTACAGCAGCATCATTGATATTGACCAGACGGACGCTTTCCAGCTGACCATCAAAATGGGAAATATCCAGCAGGCAATGGGCAACACCGGCTTCTTCAAACAGGGCTTTATAGCGGGAACGGCTTTCTTCCAGCGCGCTGGTGGCATGTACGGCATCGGTAATATCGCGCAGCAGCCAGACGATGCCGGTAATACGCCGGCCTTCATACAACGGGTTATATCCCTGCTCCAGAATACGCTGTTCTTCACCGATACGGACGGTCAGCTGGCGGCCGTTGTCCTGCAGTAATTCAAGTTCATCGGCGCTCAGACCACGGTTCCACAGCGCCTGTTTATCGGGCCAGACTTCGGCCAGACTTTCGCCAATAAAGTCGTGTTGGCCATTTTCGATCAGCAGTGCTGCTCCTTTGGGGTTAACGTAGTTGATCAGGCCAAAGGCGTCGGTGGAAATCAGTGCGTCATCGATCGACATCAGCACCCGGTCGGCGCGCTGCTCAGTCTGGCGGCGGATAATTTCCAGCTCGGCGGCACGGCGTTCCTGACGGCGCAGGAATATCCACAGAATACCGGCCAGCACTGAGAAAGTGGCCAGTACCACCAGTGGCGGATGAATACGGCTCCACAGCAGAGCCTGCGCATCCTTCTCGACCGGCAGGGCAATAACATCCCAGTGGGTAAAGGGGATGTTGGTACGGTACAGAATCTGTTGTTCTTCGGATTTTGTCAGTCTTGGCTGATGGGACGAGTCGGCGTAGTAATGCTCGCGGATGCCAATGGAATTATCGCGGGTATCCAGCAGCAGCATCTCGAAGCCGGGGAAATTGCCGTTATAGATAATGCTCGACAATTTACTGTAGGAGCGGCGACTGACAAAAATATAGTCATTGCCGCTGGGGGCGCGGAAACGGGTATAAAAGTAATAACCGCCTTTGCCGCCATAACGCAGGGAGAACATGCCTTTATCGCCACCGAGGCTCTGGATATTGGCATAGATGTCGCGGATTTCATCGGCGTGCAGCGGGGCGCCCTGATGCATCAGATAACGGCCGTTATCATCAAACAGCACAAAGCCGGTCAGGTTGAAGAAGGACTGCTTCATATCCTGCCAGAGGCGCACCGCAGCCGCTTCGTCACCGTTGGCAGACTCTTCCAGCAAAGCGGCATAGCCATGACTGAACATGGTGTTTGCGGCCAGTCCGGCCTGAGCCAGCAAGCCGGATTGCTGGACGTAGTTTTCCAGTGTCAGGGCAACTTCTTTATTAAATGCCTTTTGGTCATTGTGCCACTGACGGTAGCCGTTACCGGCCAGAACCAGTGCCAGAAAGACAAAGCTGAGCAGAAACAGCGGAACGTTAATCAGCGTTGAGCGGCGCGGGTCGTCCTGACCCGTACGCTGTGACAGACGGAACTGCATGGTTACAGAGTCTTATCTTTATTAGTTATCATGGGGTAAGTATAGACAGCTTGAGATTGTATAGGCGACATAATCGGGCGCTGATGACATTTCTGTGACTTTGCCCGCAGCAAATCTCCTCTATTGCGCGAAAAAGGGCAGAGAATGGCCTGTTATGTTGCCTTCAGCGGCGCTTTTGAGTAGCTTTGCCGCCATCAGAAACGAGGATTTTTTCCATGGCACAGTATGTATTCACCATGAACCGTCTGGGCAAGATTGTTCCGCCCAAACGTCAGATTCTGCGTGATATTTCTCTTTCGTTCTTCCCAGGCGCCAAAATCGGCGTGCTGGGTCTGAACGGTTCCGGTAAATCCACCCTGCTGAAAATTATGGCAGGTCTGGATACCGACATTATTGGTGAGGCGCGTCCGCAGCCTGACCTGAAAATCGGCTATCTGCCACAGGAACCTGAGCTGGATCCGGCCAAAGACGTTAAAGGTAACGTCGAAGATGGCCTGCGTGAGCTGATTGATGCCCGCGCAGCACTGGATGCCGTGTATGCCGCTTACGCCGAGCCGGATGCCGACTTCGATGCGCTGGCGAAAAAACAGGGGCAGCTGGAAGCCTTTATTGAAGCGGCCGGCGGTCATGATATGGAGCGCCATATGGAAGTTGCCGCCGATGCGCTGCGCCTGCCACCCTGGGACGCCGACGTGACCAAACTGTCCGGTGGTGAGCGCCGCCGCGTGGCATTGTGCCGTCTGCTGATGTCCAAGCCGGATATGCTGTTATTAGACGAACCAACCAACCACCTGGATGCCGAATCTGTGGGCTGGCTGGAGCAGTTCCTGGAGGAGTATCCGGGCACCGTGGTGGCCATTACCCACGACCGTTACTTCCTCGATAACTGTGCGGAATGGATTCTGGAACTGGACCGTGGCCACGGCATTCCGTATCAGGGCAACTACACCACCTGGCTGGAAGCGAAAGAAAAACGCTTAGAGCAGGAAAAGAAACAGGAAGAAGCACACTCCAAAGCCATCAAGCATGAGCTGGAGTGGGTTCGTCAGGGGGCTAAGGGCCGTCAGGCGAAGAGCAAGGCGCGTCTGGCCGCGTTTGAAGAAATGAACTCGCGTGAATTCCAGACCCGTAACGAAACCAACGAAATCTACATTCCACCCGGCCCGCGTCTGGGCGATAAGGTGATTGAGTTCCATAACGTTACCAAAGCCTATGGCGACCGCGTGCTGATCGATGACCTGAGCTTTACCGTACCGCCGGGTGCCATCGTCGGCATCATCGGTGGTAACGGTGCCGGTAAATCGACCCTGTTCCGTATGATTGCCGGTACAGAGCAGCCGGATTCCGGCTCAGTGGTGATCGGTGAAACCGTGAAACTGGCCTTTGTTGAGCAGTTGCGTGATGAACTGGACGACAAGAAAACCGTATGGGAATCCATTTCCGACGGTCTGGATATGATCAACATTAACGGTAAAGACTACCCGAGCCGTTCTTACATCGGCCGCTTTAACTTCAAAGGCGGCGATCAGCAGAAGCGTGTTGGTGAGTTGTCCGGTGGTGAGCGTGGTCGTCTGCAGCTGGCTTATACCCTGAAGCAGGGCGCCAACGTGTTGCTGCTGGACGAACCGTCCAACGACCTCGACGTAGAAACCCTGCGTGCGCTGGAAGAAGCGGTACTGGCCTTCCCGGGCGCAGTGATGGTGGTTTCTCACGATCGCTGGTTCCTCGACCGTATTGCCACTCATATTCTGGCTTACGAAGGCGACTCTAAAGTGACTTTCTTTGAAGGTAACTACACCGAGTACGAAGCTGACCGTAAGAAACGTCTGGGCAACGATGCCGCGCCTAAGCGTATGAAGTACAAGCGTCTGGCGTAAGCCATCCGCATAAGCCGGAGCGACCTGCTCCGGCTTATCACTTTCCCTCTTCATCTGTCATAAACGTCAGCCTCAGCGGTTTGCGATCTCAGTAATCCGGACTAAACCTTTATACATCTGTGGGCATAATGCCCCGGAATATGACAGAGGTAAGTCATGGATTCTCGGCAATTCAAACGTGTGCATTTCCTTCAGCGGGTTCAGGTTGAAACCGATGGGGAGCGGCTTGAAACCCATTGTCTGGATATCAGTTTGCGTGGTGTGTTACTGGTGCGTCCGGAAAATGTTAACTGGCGGCTGGAGCAGCAACTGGTGGTCACCCTGGTTTTATCACCGCGGGAAACGATAGAAATGCGCTGTTCACTGGTGCATATCGATGATGATGTGGTCGGTTGTGCCTGTGATTCGATGGATCTCGACAGTATGACCGCCCTGCGCCGTCTGCTGGAGCTGAATCTGGCTGATCCGCAGGCTGTACACCGTGAACTGGCAGAGCTGGTGCGCCCGAGTTCTGCAGATTAGATCCTTCTCCCGGCGAGCCGGGTGACAAGGTATAGTAACGGCCTGTGATCCTGATCAGGCCGTTTTTTTATGTATTTCCCCATCCTCGAAGGTCAGCCCTTTACCCATGCAACCGGCAAAATTGTCTGTGTCGGACGTAATTACGCAGAACACGCGCGTGAACTGAATAACCCAATTCCCAGTCAGCCCATTCTGTTTATCAAACCCGCTGATGCTGCGGTGTCTATGGCGCCATCGTTCCGTATCCCGCAGGGGCAGGGGTCTGTGCATCATGAGCTGGAAGTCGCGGTGTTGATTGGTCAGCGCTTATGTCACGCCGCTGAAGATGACGTTCCGGCCGCCATTGCCGGTGTGGGGCTGGGGCTGGATCTGACATTGCGTGATGTGCAGGACGGCCTGAAAGCCAAAGGCCAGCCCTGGGAAATAGCCAAGGGCTTTGATGGTGCCTGTCCACTGAGTGACTTTGTTGCCGCCTCAAGGGTAGAAGACTGGCAGCAGCTGGGCCTGACCCTGATGCGTAATGGCCAGCTGCAACAGCAGGGGAACAGTGCCGATATGTTGTTCCCATTGCTGCCGCTGATTGCCCATATGAGCCGGATTTTCACCCTTAATCCGGGCGATATCATTATGACCGGCACCCCGGCTGGTGTTGGACCTCTGTTGCCCGGCGATCAGCTGGAAGCCCGTCTGCAGGACTGGCTCAGTGTGCACTGCCGTGTTGAGGAGCAGGGCTGATGGCGGCCTGTGATATGCCTGGCCTGACGCCACTGGATCAGGCTCTGACAACTTTGCTGTCAGGTATCGAAGCTTTGCCCGGAAAAGAGCAGGTGCCATTGCAGCAGGCTGTTGGCCGTGTGCTGGCAGAGGATGTCTGCAGCACACTGAATGTCCCTCCGGCAGATAACTCCGCAATGGATGGTTATGCCGTGCGGGCTGCCGATTTAAATGCTGGCTGCGAATTAACCCTGCTGGGTAAAAGCATGGCGGGTCATCCCTTCAGTGGCAGCGTTGCTCCGGGCGAATGTGTGCGCATTATGACCGGCGCACTGCTGCCTGCCGGGGCCGATACTGTGGTCATGCAGGAAAATACCACCGTGCTGGAAAGCGGCCGGGTGCAGTTTCAGGCCTCAGCGCCACAGGGCGATAACGTGCGCTATTGCGGTGATGATATCCGTGCAGGGCAGGTGATTCTGCATGCCGGGCGGCGTCTGCGCCCGGCGGATGTTGGCTTGCTGGCCAGTATTGGCATTGCCGGGGTCAGTGTGCGGCCGCGACTGAAAGTTGCATTGCTGGCGACCGGAGATGAGCTGGTGATGCCGGGTGAGCCTCTGGCAGACGGGCAGATTTATCAGAGCAACAGCTTTACCGTAGCGGCTGTGGCAAAACGCCTTGGTTGTGACGTGCTGGATCTGGGCAAAGTGGATGACAGCCCCGAAGCACTGCGTCAGGCCTTTATTCAGGCCGACCGTCAGGCCGATGTGGTCATTACCTCTGGCGGTGTATCGGTGGGTGAAGCCGACTACACCAAAGATATTCTCGCCGAGCTTGGCGAAATCAGTTTCTGGAAGCTGGCGATTAAACCGGGTAAGCCCTTTGCCAGCGGTCGTCTGCCCAACAGCGTATTTATCGGCTTGCCCGGCAATCCGGTATCGGCACTGGTGACTATGCATCAGCTGGCAGCGCCGATGCTGCGCAAATTGGCCGGTGAAACGCAGACAGCAGCATTGCGTCTGCCGGCAGTGGCCGCCAGTGTTATCCGCAAAAGTCCGGGACGCACGGACTTCCAGCGTGGTATCTGGCAACTGAATGAACAGGGCCAGATAGTGGTGCGGCCAACCGGCGGGCAAAGCTCGGGTGTACTCAGTTCGATGAGTCAGGCGAATTGCTACATTGTGCTGGAGCAGATGCGTGGCCGGGTGAATGAGGGGGAGACCGTTACGGTTGAGCCTTTTGATGCTTTACTGGGATAGTGTTGTTCATCGGGCGACGGAACTCTCACGGGTCATCCCCGTCCTATCCCCCCACTTATGTGCCAGTTAATGAGAGTAACTTATGAACCTGACTTCCCGCCAAATTCTGCCCGGCGGTGTTACCGCAGGGCTGATCGCCTTTGTGGCATTAACTTCCGTAATACCGTTGCCTGCCAGCGCTGATGCATTGCAACAGCAGGCTCAGGCTGTGTTCGGCTCAGGAGAAGCGCCGCAACTGCAATCTTCAAAAGCTGAAGCAGCATTGGGCCGGGTGTTGTTTTTCGATACCCGTATCGGTCGCGATGGTACTAACTGTGGTACCTGCCATGAGCAGAGTAAAGGCGGTGCCGACGGACGCAAAACCGCGCAGGGAGCCTTCGGCATTCAGGGTAAACGCAATACGCCGACAATCGTCGACATTGTGCCGCAGATCAGCATGCACTGGACCGGTGATCGTGAATCTCTGGCGGATCAGGCAATACGCTCACTGACGGCACCACCGGCTTACGCTCATGCTTCGACCGAGGAAGCGCTGGCGGTTATTAAGGCCCTGCCAGATCTGAATGAACGCTTTAACTCGCTGTACGATGATGGTGTCACCGCTGCCAACTGGGGGAAAGCACTGAGCGCTTATCAGGAGCATCTGGTAACCACTTCTGCTTTCGATCGCTATCTGCAGGGAGATGCAGCGGCTCTCAGTGCAGCGCAGAAAGAGGGGTTGAAAACCTTTATCAATACCGGCTGTGCAGGCTGCCATAATGGCCGCTTACTGGGCGGAACCTCTTATCAGAAGTTTGGTATTGTGGCCGACTACACCCAGTATACAGGCTCGCAGGAAGACATTGGCCGTATGGCATTTACCGGTAAAGAAAGCGACCGCCGGGTATTCAAAGTGCCGCCATTACGCCATGCGGTTCAGACCGCGCCTTATTTTCATGATGGCTCTGTGGCAGAACTGAAAGACGCCATCGACATTATGGCGAAAGTGCAGTTAGGGCGAACACTGAGCGCCGATGACAATCAGGCGATTCAGGCCTTCCTGCAGGCGGTTACCGCCCCCATGCCGGCTGAACTGCAACGGCCATAACAGGCCCTGCTGACAGACAATAAAAAACCCTGCAAGGCAGGGTTTTTTATTGCTCTTATAACCGCCGGAGCGGTTGGTCAGAACGGGATATCATCATCAAAATCGTCAAAGCTGTTGCTTGGCTGTGGTGCATGCTGAGGCTGTTGCACCGGAGCCTGAGCTGGCTGCTGGTAACCACCCTGATAGGCCGGCTGTTGCTGAGTATGCTGTGGGGCCTGTTGCGGAACATGCTGTGGTGCCTGTTGCGGTGCTTGCTGATAGCCACGCGGAGCCTGAGGGGCGGCCATCGGAGCTTGCTGCGGTGCGGCCTGAGGAGCCTGCTGATAGCCCTGTGGAGCGTTCATACCCATAGGCTGGCCCATGGTCTGTGATGGCGCTGCCGGAGCGGAGTAGGAGCCCATGTTGTCGCCACGGCCATCGAGCATCATCATATCGTTGGCGATGATTTCGGTGGTGTAGCGTTTAACGCCGTCTTTTTCCCATTCGCGGGTACGCAGTTTACCTTCGAAGTAGGCTTTTGAGCCTTTCTTCAGGTACTGCTGAATGATTTCGGCCAGTTTGCCGTATACCGTAATACGGTGCCATTCGGTGGACTCTACCTTCTGGCCGGTCTGTTTGTCGTTGTAGCTTTCGTCAGTAGCCAGTGTCAGATTGGCCACGGCGTTGCCATTCGGCATATAACGAACTTCAGGGTCACGACCCAGAGTACCAATGAGTGTCACTTTGTTAACGCTGCGACCCATGCTCTTCTCCTGTGGAATGAATGATGGCCAATGCCTGTGTCCGGTCAAAGGCATCAGCACTGACTTTTAAATAGATTGCGCCTTCACTGGCAAGCAGACTGACTTCCGATACTCCGGTCAGTGCCATCAGTTGTGCGAGTTGTTGTTCGCTGCAGCCGTCCGCGCTTTCCAGACGTACGCTGGTAAGGTGTTGGGGAGCGGCAGACTGTGACATAAGCAATGCCCAAAGTACCATTAATGCCCCCAATCCGACAAATAATGCGCTGCTGCCGTACTGGCTCATAAGCCAGCCGCCGAGGCTGCCGCCGGCAAAGGCACCGAGAAACTGCATGCTGGAATAAATGCCCATGGCGCTGCCCTTGGCGCCGGCCGGAGCAATCTTACTGAGCCAGGACGGCAGGCTTGCCTCCATCAGATTAAAGCCCCAGAAATAGAGCAGAAGCAGTACCACCCAATGCCACAGTTCTGAGGCGGCGGACATACCAAACAGACTCAGGGCGATCACTGCTGCGCCGGTAATCACCACGCTTTTCATCTTGCGGCGTTTTTCAGCAACGATAATGAAAGGCACCATCAGCACAAAAGCACTCAGCAATACAGGCAGATACAGCCAGCTGTGATGCTCAGCCGGGAGTTCCAGCTTCAGCAGCTGCCCGGGAATTGAGATAAAGATCGCGACCATCAGGGCATGCAGCAGAAAAATTCCCAGATTCAGCGGCCATAACCGGGTGTTGCGCAGCTGAATTCCGACTTCACTCAGTACCGCCGAGGCATCACGATGAGGGAGTGCGGGTGGGGTTGGAATGACAAATACAGTAATCAGAACGCCAAGCAGTGCCAGTACGCCGGTCAGACCAAAAATCAGACTGAGGCCGCCTAATCCGGCAAGCCAGGGGCCCAGCACCAGAGCGACAGAAAAAGACAAGCCAATACTGGCACCGATGGACGCCATGGCTTTCATGCGGTTTTCTTCACGGGTCATATCGGTGACCAGTGCCATAATCGCACTGGCAATGGCGCCGCCGCCCTGCAGGGCGCGACCGAGAATCACACCGTAAACACTGTCAGCGCTGGCGGCGATCAGGCTGCCAAGGGCAAAAATCAACAGGCCGCCAATAATAATAGGCTTACGGCCAAAGCGGTCCGACAGGGTGCCGGCCGGGATCTGCAGCAGTGCCTGGGTCAGGCCGTAGACACCCATGGCCAGACCCAGCAGTTGTGGGGTCGCGCCTTCAAGTTTTTGCCCTTCAATCATCATCACCGGCAACACCATAAACAGCCCCAGCATACGCAGGGCATAAAGTGATGCGAGAGAGATGACAGCACGTTGTTCGACGGCAGAAATGCCGTTGTGCGCTGTTTCTTGAAGGGTAGAGCTCGACATTCTCACAGATATTCCGTAGGTACAGCCAAAAAGTGCGCCAGTTTAACAGCAATGCCGTCTGTGGATTAAGTCTTAAGCGCGGTTATCTGCAGATTGCTTGTGTGCGGCGGGTCAGGTAATGCCCAGCATTGGTACTAACGTTCATAAAATAGGCTTGGGTCAATCCGTAAAACTACGAAAAAAAGTCATGCTCAAGTGGCAATTTTTAGCGGATTGCGTACACTCTTAGCACTGGTTTCGGAAGACCGGTTATGGATCACCACTGGCATAAAGGAGTTATGTTATGGATCGTCAGACAAGCCTCCCGGGTCGTCGCATCATCTTGTTCGGCCAACAAAATCTGCAGAATTCCATCCTTATTGGCTACATTCATCAGCGTACTAACATTGATTGTCAGTTAGTTAATGTGCCGGAATGGCGTGAAGACTGGAATCGTTATCCCTGTAAAACACTGGTTCTTGTTGACGCTGAATGTGCCCGTCCGGAAAAGCTGCATGATCTGCTGGAGCAGGTGTACGAGCAGCCGGTGGATATCAAGGTAGCTTTCTTCAATACTCCGCATAATCATCCGGTTGAACGCCTGATGGCCTGGCCAATGGTCAATGGTCTGTTCTATCGTGAGTGTTCGCAGCAACAGCTGAGCAAAGGCATTGTGGGTCTGTTTGAGGGCGAATACTGGCTGCCACGTCAGCTGGTAGGGCAGTATCTGGAACGCACCCGCCATAAGCCGCGTAAGATGACCACCACCACAACGGTGCTGACCAAGCGTGAGAAACAGATCCTGCGTTTAACTGCGACTGGTGCGACTAATATCGAAATTGCCGATAAGCTCAACGTCAGCATGCATACAGTTAAAACCCATATTTATAACCTGTTCAAAAAAATTGGTGCGGGTAACCGCATTCAGGCTGTGAACTGGGCTAAAGAGTATATGGAAGAGCTGTTGCACGAATCAGTTGAATAAGCGGCTGAACTCAACCTCTGCCTGAACTACAATGGCGGCTTTTCTCTGATGTGATGAGCTGTCTATGGATAAGATTCAGGTGAGAGGGGCCCGTACCCACAATCTCAAAAATATCGATATCGATATTCCCCGCGACAAGCTGGTCGTTATTACGGGGCTGAGTGGCTCGGGCAAATCCTCTCTGGCATTTGATACGCTCTATGCCGAAGGGCAGCGCCGTTACGTCGAGTCCCTGTCGACCTATGCCCGTCAGTTCCTGTCGATGATGGAAAAGCCTGATGTTGATCTGATTGAAGGTCTGTCACCGGCAATCTCCATCGAGCAGAAGTCCACCTCACACAATCCCCGCTCGACCGTCGGTACAGTTACCGAGATCTACGATTACCTGCGTTTGCTGTTTGCCCGTGTCGGTGTGCCACGTTGCCCTGAGCATGAAGTTGCACTGGAAGCCCAGACCGTCAGTCAGATGGTCGACAGCATCATGGATCTGCCGGATGACAGTAAACACATGATTCTGGCGCCGGTGGTGCGTGACCGTAAAGGCGAACACCTGCATGTATTTGACAGCCTGCGTTCGCAGGGTTTTATCCGCGTACGGGTGAATGGTCTGGTCTGTGATCTGGACGATACACCGGAACTGGATAAACGCCGTAAGCACAGCGTCGAGGTTGTGGTTGACCGCTTTAAGGTAAAAGAAGGTATTGAACAGCGTTTGTCAGAGTCGCTGGAAACCTGTCTGGAGCTGAGTGGTGGCCTGGCTCTTGTGGCCTCTATGGATGACGATAAAGCTGAGCCTCTGCTGTTTTCATCGCAGTTTTCGTGCCCGCACTGTGGTTACAGCTTGTCTGAGCTGGAGCCGCGCCTGTTTTCGTTTAATAACCCGGCCGGTGCCTGCACCAGCTGTGATGGTCTGGGCGTAAAACAGTATTTTGATCCGGAGCTGGTGGTGCACGACCAGAATCTGAGCATTGGTGAAGGTGCGATCCGCGGTTGGGACAGACGCAGCATTTATTATTACCAGATGCTGAGTTCGGTAGCCGAACACTATGGTTTTGATATCGAGAAAAATTTCGGAAAATTAACGGCTAAACAACGCGATCTGCTGCTCTACGGCAGTGGCGATGAAGCGGTGAATTTTAATTACGTTAATTCCCGTGGCGACCAGATTATTAAAGCGCATCCTTTTGAAGGTGTGCTGCCTAACCTTGAACGCCGTTACCGCGAAACCGATTCACAGATGGTACGCGAAGAACTGAGCAAATATCTCAGTGTGCAGCCATGCCCATCCTGTGAAGGCTCTCGTTTGCGGATTGAAGCGCGTAATGTGTTTGTTGGCGATAAAACCATCCATGCCTGTACGGCGATGCCGGTTGAGCAGGCATTTGATTATTTTACCGGGCTTCATCTGGCTGGACATCGCGGTGAAATTGCTGAAAAAATTCTGAAAGAAATCCGTGAGCGCCTGCGCTTTCTGGTCAACGTCGGGCTTGAATATCTGACGCTGAACCGCAGCTCCGACACTTTGTCCGGTGGTGAAGCGCAGCGTATCCGTCTGGCCTCGCAGATTGGTGCCGGTCTGGTTGGCGTTATGTATATTCTCGATGAACCTTCTATCGGTCTGCACCAGCGTGATAACGACCGCCTGCTGAAAACCCTGTTTCATCTGCGTGATCTGGGCAATACCGTGCTGGTGGTGGAACACGATGAAGATGCCATCCGCAGCGCCGATCATTTAATTGATATCGGTCCCGGGGCTGGTGTACATGGTGGTGAAGTGATTGCGCAGGGCACGCCTGAGCAGGTCTTTGCAAATCCGAACTCGGTCACCGGACAGTTTTTATCAGGCCGGCGTTCTATCCACGTACCGGAAAAACGCACGCCTTACGATGAGAATAAAGTCCTGCAGTTAACAGGAGCCCGTGGTAATAACCTGAATAATGTTGATCTGACCATTCCGCTGGGATTAATGACCTGCGTGACTGGCGTATCCGGCTCAGGTAAATCCACTCTGATTAACCGCACCTTATTCCCGTTGGCTTCAACAGCGTTAAATGGTGCCACGACCCTGAAAGCCGCTGAGTACGATTCGATCGTAGGCCTGAAGCAGCTGGATAAAGTCGTCGATATTGATCAGAGCCCGATCGGACGGACACCACGTTCCAATCCGGCGACCTATACCGGTATTTTTACTCCGGTACGGGAATTATTTGCCGGTACACAGGAATCCCGTTCCCGTGGCTATAAAGCCGGACGTTTTTCATTCAACGTGAAAGGTGGCCGTTGTGAAGCCTGCCAGGGCGATGGTGTTATTAAGGTAGAAATGCACTTCCTGGCGGATATCTACGTTCCCTGTGATATCTGTAAAGGCAAGCGCTATAACCGCGAGACACTGGATATCCGTTATAAAGGTAAAAATATCCACGAAGTGCTGGATATGACGGTTGAAGATGCACGTGAATTCTTCGACGCTATTCCGGCCGTGGCGCGTAAATTACAGACGCTGATGGATGTAGGTCTGAGTTATATCCGCCTTGGTCAGGCGGCAACCACGTTATCTGGTGGTGAAGCACAGCGGGTAAAACTGGCGAAGGAATTATCAAAACGCGATACCGGTAAAACGCTGTATATTCTGGATGAGCCAACCACTGGTCTGCATTTCCATGATATCGAACAGTTGCTGGCGGTATTGCATCGTCTGCGCGATGACGGCAACACCATCGTAGTGATTGAGCATAATCTGGATGTCATTAAAACCGCCGACTGGGTTATTGATCTTGGCCCTGAGGGCGGCTCCAAAGGTGGTTATATTATTGCCGAGGGAACGCCGGAAGACGTGGTGAAGAATAAAGCCTCACACACCGGCCACTTTCTTAAATCGTTGCTTAAACCACAGAAAAAATGAGCTCGGAGTTTGTCCAGAAACGCCGGCACTGTGAGCAGTGCCGGCGTCCTTTGTCGGTTTGCCTTTGCCCGTACATTCACAGATTGTCTAGTCCGGTAGAGCTGATTATCTGGCAGGACCCGACCGAGGCGCGTCATCCGTTATCGACCGCACCCTTTCTGCATAAAAGCATTGCTGGCAGTCGTTTACTGGTGGCGGATTCTCTGCAACCTCAGGATATTTGTGCTGCCGATGAGCAGAATACAACGGCACTGCTGTATCCCTTTACGCACAAACCAGCGTTGACAGAAAACGCACGGACAAATGTCCGGCGTTTACTTGTTCTGGATGGAACTTGGCGTAAAGTCCGGCGTTTGTTACACCTGAATCCCTGGCTCAATGATTTACCTCATATCGCTTTAACGCCACAACAACCCAGTGGTTATGCAATACGTGCATCACAGCAACGTGGTGGGTTGTCGACTATTGAGGCCGGTGTCAGTGCATTGCAATGGCTTGATCCGTCGCAGGATTATCAGCCTGTTTTACGGGTATTGAACAGAATGGTCGAAATTCAGCAGGGTTTCGGTCATAAGGGCTGAAGGTGCCGCGAATATTCCTGTTTTTTATTTTTGGACACTAAAAAAGGCGCCGAAGCGCCTTTTTCAGTGTCTTTAACTTCCGGATAAAATCAGAATTTAAAGACCACTTTTACTGAACCATCGACCACTGATGAGTCGACATAACCGATCAGGTTAGGGTTTTTAGCAACCAGGCCTTTGATATCAGCATCCGACCCTGATTCTTTCGGTGGCGTACCTTTACCGGTAAAAATCAGACGTGACCAGTAGGCTTTTAACTGGCTTGAGCTTTTACCCAACACTTTATCGTTAAAGGCTTCACGGCTGGCAGAACCTTCATTCTGATCAACAGGAATTGCCTGACTGCCATCCGGAAAGGTTGAGGTTTTACCCAGAAAAACCCGGGAAATCGTATCCTGATCAAGTGCCGAATTGGCATTTGAAGCACTGACAATGACTGCAATTTCGGCATGAACTACGGCGCCGAAAAATAAGGTCATGGCAATGGCAAGTCGGGAGATTACTTTAAACATATTCATAGTCATTCTCCTTAAAATACCAGGCTCATGCCGACGTTGTAGAGTATTCCTGACTCACCTTTGGCGCCGTTCACCAGTTCTTCATCATGCTGCTGGATATCGACTTTAAAGGCGGTGCTGCTGTCGTAGTCATAACGCATGCCGAGGATAATACTGTTTTCTTTGGACTCCGCATTTTTCTGCACCTGCCCGACGACGCCAGACTCAAGATCATCTTCTGAAGCGGTATAGGTCAGGTGTACAGTCGTATCACCAAAGCGCTGTGCAGCACTGATGAGATATGCGCTGTCATCATTCAGTAAAGCGGTGGTCTGGTCCAATGCGGTCCATTCAGCAATTACAGCAGTGCTGCCGTTATCGTAGGATACGGATGCCTGATAAAACTTGGCTTTATCTTCATCGGCAGTAAATTCATCGCCAACGCCAGCAAGAGCGCCGCCTGCTGCAAGATTATCGAGGGCGCGGCCATCAGGTCCTGCCAGAGCGGCATTGGCATCCAGCGTCAGATCGGCCTGGTGATAGCTCAGGCGGGCACCGAAGTCGCCGGAATTCAGACTGAAAACCATACCCGCCGCGCGGCGCAGTTCAATATTGTAGGTGTCGCCACTCAGCGTAAAGTCATCGTTATAGCGACCGGTATAAGCCTGAACAGAACCGTCCATACCGCCGATGGCGAAGCGGTGTGTCACATCAACACCACTGATGGATGAAAATGCATCCAGGCGGTAAACAATTGATGGCGGACGAACCCAGTTGTAGGCATAACCGACTTCAAGGAAGTCAGAATAATAGAAAAACGGAGTGCGCAGACGCCCCATGCGGATATCAGTATCTTCGCTGGCGGCGTAGGTTACGTAGGCCCATGATGCTTCAGTGCTGTAATTATCACTGCCACGGGAAATCAGCTGCATAGTCGCTGATGTAGTCTCGTTAACCTGTTTTGAAATCTGCAGGCCAACCAGGGTGCCAACATCGAATGAAACACCGTCATCATAACCATCCAGTGAAATATCTTCGGTGGACAGGTTACCGGCGGTCACATTCATGAAGCCGTTTATATTTAAATCACTTGAAAAAGCAGCGGGGCTAAAGGCCAGCAGCACTGCGACTGCTAAACCGGATTTGCGAAGAACCATGAATAGTATCCTCTACTGTTGGTATCACAGATAACCTTAGTCGAGGTCTGGAATAGTTCAAATTGGCAATATTTAATTTCTTTTTATGTCTGCTGGATTAAAAAATCAGACGCTTTCCTTCATGGCTGTGATGTGTTTTATCTGTCGCTGAATGAGCAGCTGATTCTTTTCTGCCAGACTGTTAAGCCAGTAGCTGGCCTGCTCGCGTCCGTGCAGGTCGGATACCATCGGTCCTTCTTCCCAGATAATACCGGCGTCCTGAGGAATGTGGGCGAGTAATTCCTGACTGACCAGTAAACGGCGTTCCTCGCCATTGGTGGCAAGGTGTGAGGCCCAGTGCACGGTATCGCCGATCAGGCTGCACTGGATCTGTTCGTCATCGCTTAATGGTGCCATCAGTACCGGCCCCCAGTGGGCGGCAACGCGGAATTCTACCGGTAATGTTTTGCTGTCGTGATCGCGCAGGTGGGCAATCAGACCGAGGAATAATTGTGCTGCATAAAGGCAGTGCAGAGCTTCGTGTTCATGACCGGACTGCGTATCACGTGACATGCCAAACAACATCACCACGCCATCGCCCAGGTAGCGGTCGAGTTTACCGTTATACAGTTTGGCGGCGTGGGAAAGCAGGCGATGATATTGATTAAGCGTCTGGCTCAGCTGTTCGGCGCTGAGGCGGCTCTGCAGGACTTCCAGATCCTGAATTTCAATAAACAGCAGTGCGCAGTTATGGTAGCGCAGCAGCTCGCTGGTTTCTGGCGGGGCAGAAATAAACCGTCCCAATGCTTCCTGCATGGCCCGCTGCTGCTGTTCTTTCTGAGCGATTTTACTCAGCGTGTTGTGCAGCTGTTGCAGATCAGCAAGGCGCGGTGGTGGTGGCAGGTGCAGCAGATCCTTATCGGCCTGCCAGTTATCCAGGCGTTGTTGTAACTGGCGCAGATAATTCAGGTAGCGTTCGCTCAGCTGATAAACCACCAGAGCGGCCATTAATGCTGCCAGAGCGCTGGCAATCAATCCGAGTGCCAGATAGCGGCGGGCGATTTGTTGAGCGCTGCTGAGATTGATGTCGGCGCGCAGCAGCCCGATGGACAGATTATCCTGAGTGACCGGCTGGCTGATTTCAATACTGCCGGGCGCTGGCCGGCCGCTTTCAGCGATGACCTGCTGGCTGGCATTAAGTACCCGGATGGCGTCAATTTCGGGGCCCTTGCTCCAGTCATTCAGGGTCAGGCTGATACTGATACGGTCCTGGCGCAGCAGGCTGGGTGCGAGGGCGACGGTCAGACGCTGTAGCTGGCGTTGTGCATCCTGACGCAGCTTGGCCGACAGCTGGGTTTCCAGATGGGTGTAGGTCAGGCTGCTGATCAGCAGGCCTGTCAGTAAAATCAGAAAGGCTGCGAGCAGGCCGCAAATTTGACTTGTATTCAACTTTTGCCCAATCAGGCTGGCGATCCGCATCACATTACTCAAACAAACGAAGATTTCCTCAACATTGGTGGTATTATATGCGCCGCCTGCGGTAACGCTAGGGCGAAACGGCATTTGTCAGCACTCTTATTGAGGGCGGGGATGATGATCCGGCATGCTGTAAACCGAATTTATAATTTTGATGAATGGGGATTCACCATGAGCGACGTGAAACAGTCTCTGCAAGATAAGCTGCAACAACTGGAAAAGGGTCTGTACCTGATGAGCGTTGACCGCGTACGCGCGCTGTCTGTACATGAAACTGTTGAGCTGATCGAAGAGCTGCGTGCGGTGGTTGCTGCTGCCAAAGCTGACGCCGGCAAACTGTAATTGCATCAAACTGATCTGCCTGCAGGTGTAACGTCCGTGACTGAATTGGTTCTAATCCGAGTGACTGGGGCCGATAAGCCCGGGTTAACCTCAAGCATCAGCGCCATTCTGGCGCAATATGATGTCACCATTCTTGATATTGGCCAGGCCGAAATCCACGACACCCTGTCGCTGGGTATTCTGGCCGCCATCCCTTCCCGTGCCGAATCGGCGCCGGTTTTAAAAGACGTCTTATTCAAGGCTCACGAGCTGGGTCTGTCTGTCCGCTTTACCCCGGTCACTCCGGAAAGCTATGAGCATTGGGTTAATGGTCAGGGCAAGCCGCGTCATATTATTACGCTGCTGGCCCGGGCCATTGAAGCGGATGCGATTGCCCGTATTACGGCAATCGTGGCTGAGCATGGTCTGAATATTGATCAGATCAACCGCCTGTCCGGGCGTGTGCCTCTGGTGCAGACCGAGCAGAACACCCGTGCCTGCGTCGAGTTCTCGGTGCGTGGTGATGCCGAGCAAAGCGTCATGCGCGCTCAGTTTCTGCAGGTTGCTAACGAGCTGGGCGTGGATATTGCCTTCCAGGAAGATAACGTTTACCGCCGCACCCGTCGTCTGGTCTGCTTCGACATGGATTCAACCCTGATCGAAGCAGAAGTGATTGATGAGCTGGCGCGGGCGGCCGGTGTGGGTGAGCAGGTGGCAGAAATCACCGAGCGCGCCATGCAGGGTGAGCTGGACTTTATCCAGAGCTTCGAACAGCGTGTGGCGCTGCTCAAAGGCCTGAGTGGCGATGTACTGCAGGGAATTGCCGAGCAGCTGCCGGTTACCGAAGGCGCAGAACGCCTGATCCGTAATCTGAAAGCGCTGGGTTATAAAACTGCCATTCTGTCCGGCGGTTTTAATTACTTTGGCCGCTATCTGCAGGACAAGCTGGGCATCGATTATGTCTATGCCAACGAGCTAGAAATGGAAGATGGCATCGTCACCGGGCGGGTGACCGGCCGTGTGGTCGACGGTCAGCGTAAAGCCGAGTTACTGCGTGAACTGGCGGAGAAAGAAGGCATTCGTCTGGAGCAGACCATTGCCGTTGGTGATGGTGCCAACGACCTGCCGATGCTCAGCATTGCTGGTCTTGGCATTGCTTTCCGCGCCAAACCTCTGGTGCGGGAAAACGCCAAGAATGCCATTTCAACGCTGGGACTGGACGGTATTCTGTACCTGCTGGGCTATCGCGATCGCGATATCCTTGAGTAAGGCGCCCGGCAGCGGCCATAAAAAAAAGCCCGGTCAGTATGGCTACTGACCGGGCTTTTTTATGTTCAGCGATTATTATTCATCGTTCTCATCACTGAAGTTGTAGCTCATCGCAGCCTGTGGCGGTTGCACGTAATAACCCTGGATAAAGTGAACGCCCAGCTGCCACAGTGAAGCAACCGAGTTGGCGCTTTCAACCAATGGCACAATGGTGCGTTTTTCTTCTTCGTGCAGACCTTCGAGTAAGGTCTTCAGGTGATTCTGCGCTTCCGGATTCTGTCCCAGTTCCTGAGTAAAGGAGCCGTCGACTTTAACGTAATCAACCGCGAGGTGCTTCAGGGTCTGCATTGGGTTCAGTGCGCAGCCGAAACGGCTGAGGGCAGCGGGAATGCCTTTTTCCATCAGCGCATGGCTGAATTGCTGTGTTTGTTTCAGCAGGCGGCTGGCATCTTCTTCATTAAACTGGAAAATCACCGACCCTTTTGGCAGCTTGGCGGCGTTGATTGCGACACCAATCCAGCCTGGCAGAGTGTCGTCTGTCAGGGATGCTCCCGACAGGTTAATGAACATACGCGTATTGTGTCCTTTGGCGCGGTGTTCACCCAGTAATTTCGTGGTGTGCAGAATCACCCAGCGGTCAATCTTGCGCTTCAGGTCATCGCTGATATCAGCATTATTCAGGAAATCACCGCCGGACAGTTCATCGCCATTGGGCTGATGCAGGCGCAGCAATGTTTCATAGTGCTCGGTTTCTTCACCGCGCAGGCTGATCATCGGCTGGAACAGCAGGCGGAAGCTGTTGTTACGTACTGCATCCGCCAGTGTTTGCTGCAGGTCGGCTGCCTGCTGAATCTCACCTGCTTCTTTCGGCAGGTAAAGGTGAACGCCATTACCGCGTTCGTGACCCGGTTGCTTACGCACATCATCGGATGCATGGTGCGACTGCTGCAGAATGTCTTCCGGTCGTGAGCTGTTTTCGGTGATCAGCGACAGGCCGATACTGGCAGTGACCGTAACAGTACGGTTGCCGATATCGATCAGCAGGTGTTCGATTTTATCGCGCAGACGCTCGCCAAACTGCAAAGCCGATTCGGCATCTGCACCCATCAGCATCAGGGTGAAGATATCCTCACCAATGCGTGCCAGCAAAATCTTGTCGTTGACCTGGCTCTTAAGGCAATTGCTGATTTCGCTGATCACGGTATCGGCATTGTTGATGCCAATCTCGCTTTTGATTTTGCCGAAATGGTCAATGTTTATGTAGAGCACGGCGCCTTTCGCCCCTTTGAGGACGGCACGGTCAACCGCTTCTTCCAGGCGGGCGTTAAAATATGGCTTGTTGTACAGGCCGGTCATCATGTCGCGGCTGCTGATTTCTTTAAGCTTGGCTTCCAGCTCGCTGTTATCGGCATTGGTGCGGATAACAACCTGAGTGCAACGTTCGTCGCCGTAGGTTGCAGCGGAAAAGCTCATCAGCATCGGAAAGGCCTGACCCTTATCGTTGACGCCGGTGGTTTTCAGTTCCTGATTACTTCCCTGATCAGCATGGTAGGTTTTCAGGAAGGTTTTAAAGCTGGCCTGACCGGAGCTGTCGACCATGTCCATGATCGGCATCCCTTCCAGTTCTTCAACCGAAGCGTAGCCAAACAGCTCAAGATAGGCCTGATTGGCGTAAACGTGCATACCATCGTGAATATAAGCGACGGCGTCTTTGGAGCTTTCGAGCAGGTTCTGGCAACGCTTTTCGGCATCGCGGATACGTACTTCGAGGGTGCGTAACTCGCGACGTGCACGCAGGTGGCGCAGTTCGCGCTGAATGATCAGCAGCAGCAGATTGCTTTCATCGATGGGCACTATGGTGCAGGCGCCGAGGCGGATTGCTGCCTCCATGGTCATGGCGTCGACTTCTTCCGCAATCAGAATAACGGGCAGGTCTTTATTCAGGCGCTTGATCTGTTTCAGCAGGTCTTCATAGCTGATGCTGTTGGCACCAGGCTGGGCAACCAGAAGATCCCAGGATTTTTCCTGCAGTTGTTCATTCAGATCAGCCAGAGAGGTAATTTGGTGCGCGCGGGTCGCGCTGCCGGAATTACGCATCAGGCTCACCAGACTTTCGGCATCATTCTGGGTTTCTGTGAGCAACAACAGATGCAATGTGTCCCGACTTGTCGACATGCCAACCTCTGATAAACAAAACAGCGATTATAGAGAGCGTGCGCGAAAAAAAAATGACCAGGTGTGACAAAAGCGTCAGTTAGTCATCTTAAAACAATCAGATGGTGGTGTTTGTGCTCAGAGTTTGTTCCAGATGGAATCAAAATCATCTTCGCCCAGTTCCGGAGTCTGTTGCATACCTGAAGATTGCGCCTGACTGGCGGCGCCGGCACTGCGGAACTGGAACTGACTGAAACTGCTGGTTGATGTCAGTCGTTTGGTCAGCTGATAACGCCCCTGCAATTCAGGATACATTAATTCCACCTTGTTGCCGGTGCGGAAAGGGATGCGGGGTAACAGTAAAGTCGCTGGCTGAGCAATGGCTTTGATGGCAGGCAGCAGCAGGGCTCTCATAAACGGACCGTTACTGCCGGTTTTCTGCAACAGCCGCGCAGCACCAACTTCGGCCTTCGGAGCTAACAGTTCAACCCCAAGCTGGGTTCCCTGATCACGCAGGTGGCGGATCCAGCGGATAACACCAATCGACCAGTGTTTGACCCCGCGCTCCTGAATACCCAGCAGTTCGCCTGCCTGAATACTGGCCGGTACTTCTCCGTTCCAGTGAATGCAATAACCACCCGGACTGGTGTTGATCAGGTCGACCTGATGTGCAGGGTATTTTGTGGTGACTTCGTCACTGCTTTCTTCCTGCGCTTTGTGTTTATTGATGAATTCAATGGCATCAATATTCAGTGCGGTATTTTCGGCAATACGGGCGCCGCCGGCATCGAATGCATTTGCCCAGACATCGCCTTCGCTGCTGGCTTTACCGACATCAACGCTGCGTTCAACCTCGCCTTCCAGAGTCTTGGGTTTAACAGATGTCAGCATTTTTTCGAAATCCTGCTGACCACCGCTGTAATAGTGGGTTGCAGAAAGTCCGATACAAATACGCAGCTGGCCTTCAGTTGCTGCACGGCGGAAGGAGCGCTGCCAGTGAATGCCCCAGGACTGAATGGCATGGGACAAAAGGTTATCGCTGAGTTTGCCGGGAACCGTGATCTGATGGGCGCCATTCGGGTTGGCAGCCCAGTGTTTCAGCGCCTGTACCAGTTGCGCGGTATTCAGGCTGCGGAATAACGGTTTCTGAGCGTCACGCAGATGCTGACGGTACTGCCCCGGACGGTCACGGTGCAGGTTAATAATAAACAGGGCGCTTTCATCGTCGGCGCCTGACAGTGAAGCAAACTCTGCCCATAATTCGCTGGCATCGTATAGCTGAGCCAGGTCCTGTTGACGCAGGTTGTTCGGTTTCGCGGTCCCCAGCAGATGAGCGCGGATATACACATCCTGAATGGTGGATGTGGATAAAAAACGGGTCTGGCGATCGCTGACTTTAAAAGCAAGCAGCTTGTGCATTTCGGCCAGCAGATAGAGCTGGTTCACTTCCAGCCAGGCGTGCTCCGGTGGCTGACAATAGAGTTGGAAAGCACGCAGTATGGTCTGATTGGTATCGGAAATTGCGCGGTGGATTGCCAGAGTAACGACTTTTGATGGCTTATCGGCTGGTGCAACGCGGCTGATGCTGTGCGCGACAACCATCTTATAGCCGGTGGCCAGATGCCCCTGCAGCGCCTGACTGAGGTTGGCGATTTTCAGCTGCTTATCGTTCAGTGATATGGACGACTGCAGAAAATGTTTATTCAGCAGGGTGCAGATGGAATAGATGTAGGGACGCACCACTTCCAGCACTTTAAAGCGCAGTAAGGGGTCGGTATTCCATTGATTCAGTTCACGGATTGCCTGATATAACTGACGCGCGGCCTCACCGGTGTTCGCCATCGGTAATTCTTTAGCCCACTGTGTAACACTCTCGACATTACCCGCGCAGAATGATGGTTGCGCGAGTGGTGTGGTCGGAATGTGCAGTTTTATCGGTGTTTTTGGGCTTTCCATGCAATCCTGCTGTTGATTAAACCAAAGTTTTTCATTCGGCAGATTTTTGCCGAACCTCAAACACAGTATAGCGACTTTGCTGTAAGTGCATGTGATTCATAGCAAAAGCCTACTTCCTTATAGGCAATATCCGTTTACCTGTCGAGGTTGATTGGGGACTTGTTGGCTTTGCCAGCCTCTTCACGAACCAGGCGCGGAACCAGATAACCGGGTAGTTCTGCCAGCAATTGCCGGTACAGTAAAACGGCCTCTTGCTCGCTCAGGTCAAAGTGATGAGCCCCCCGCACGGGATCAAGCAGGTGAAGGTAATAAGGCAGCACCCCAAATTCAAACAACCGTTCGCTTAAATCAGACAGAATACCGAGGTTGTCGTTCACTTTTCTCAGTAAAACGGCCTGGTTCAGCAGGGTGATGCCATTTTGGCGCAGTGCCTGTAATGGCTGGCGCAGGGCGTCACTGAGTTCGGTCGGGTGGTTGATATGCAAAACCATGCTGACCTGCAGGCGGCTGTTACTCAGCAGGCTTTGCAGTGCCGGTGTCAGGCGCTGCGGAATCACGACCGGCAGGCGGCTGTGAATACGCAGGCGGCGCACATGGGGAATGGCTTCTGTCAGCATGACCAGTTCCTGCAGAGCGTCGTCCTGCAGCAACAGCGGATCACCGCCGCTGAGGATCACTTCGCTGATGCTGGTATCGGCTGCAACATAGCTCAGAGCTTCTGCCCACTGTTTGCGGCCGATGCGGTTTTCACCATAGGCAAAGTGGCGGCGGAAACAATAGCGGCAGTTAACGGCACAGCCACTGGTGGCCAGCAGCAGTACCCGGCCGCGGTATTTGTGAATAATTCCTGGCTGGATATTGGTGTCTTTTTCCGCCAGCGGGTCGGTGATATAGCCCGGTTTGTGTTCGTTTTCCGTAGCCTGCGGCAGTACCTGCAATAACAGGGGATCGGCGGCGTCGCCGCTTTGCATCAGTGCGGCATAGGTCCGGGGTACCAGCATGCTGAATTCCCGGCAGGCCTGCAGGCGCTCGGGCATCTCTGACAGTGGCAGATTGAGGTATTCCAGCAGTTCCTGAGGACGGCGGAATGCCTGGGCCAGAATCTGCTGCCAGTCTTCGCCCTCAACAGCGGCGGCAGATCGCGTTATGATAGGCAACTTGATATGAATTCCTAAGAAGCGATTAATTTAAAACGGGTTATTACATGGCGAATTATTCTACCAACGAATTTAAATCAGGTCTTAAAGTCATGCTGGATGGCGAGCCCTGTTCCATTCTGGATAACGAATACGTTAAGCCGGGTAAAGGCCAGGCGTTTAACCGCGTTAAATTGCGCAATCTGCGTAATGGCCGTGTGGTGGAAAAAACCTTCAAATCGGGTGATTCGCTGGAAGGCGCCGATGTGATGGAACTGGAGATGGAATATCTCTACAACGACGGCGAATTCTGGCATTTCATGGCCACCGACGGTTCTTTTGAACAGCATGCTGCCTCGCAGGAAGCGCTGGGCGATACTGTGAAGTGGCTGAAAGAACAGGAAATCTACACCATCACTCTGTTCAACGGTGCTGTACTGACCGTCGCTCCACCAAACTTTGTTGAGCTGGAAGTGGTGGAAACCGATCCGGGACTGAAAGGCGATACCGCTCAGGGTGGCAACAAGCCGGCCACGCTGACCACCGGTGCTGTGGTTAAAGTGCCGCTGTTTATCAATATCGGTGACAAGCTGCGTATCGACACCCGCAGCGGCGACTACGTCAGCCGCGCCTGAGCTCTTGATGCTGTTACAGGGGAGCTTTGCGGCTCCCTTTTTTGTGTCTTTTTTATGTTTTTTATAACGACATCAACAGGTAACTCATGAACTGGCAACCTTCTGCCGCAATGCATGCGCTGCGTGCCCGTGCCCGGGTAAATCAACAAATCCGGCAGTTTTTTGCTGCCCGCGATGTACTCGAAGTCGAAACCCCGGTCCTGGCCTCAGCACCAGTCTCAGATCCGAATATCGAGCCCATGTGCACCAGCGAGCAGCGCTGGCTGCAGACTTCGCCTGAATATGCGATGAAGCGTCTGTTGTGTGCCGGCAGTGGCGATATTTTTCAGATTGCGCGGGTATTCCGTCGAGGTGAAGCCGGGCGGCGGCATAATCCGGAATTCAGCATGCTGGAATGGTACCGGGTAGGCTTTGATCACCGACAGTTAATGGATGAAGTTGCTGAGCTTGTGACGCAGTTATTGTCGGCCCGTTACCCGCACCTGCCACGGCTTAACCTGAGCTATGGCGAGGCCATGAACCGTTATGCCGGGCTGGAAGTTCATGCTGCCGGTGATGAGCAGATTGCTGTTCTGGGCCGGCAACTGGCGGGGCAGGACCTGCAGCTCAGTCGCGATGGCTGGCTGGATGTGATTATGAGTCATCAGGTGGAACCTTCTCTGCCGGCGGATACTCTGGTGTTTATCGACGACTTTCCTGCTTCACAGGCGGCATTGGCACGGGTCAGTAACAACGCTGACGGTGTCGCGGTGGCACAGCGTTTCGAGTTGTATTTCAACGGTGCTGAGCTGGCCAATGGGTATTATGAGCTGACTGATGCGGAAGAACAGCGGCGGCGTTTTGCACAGGAAGCCGGCGGCCGTCCGATTGATGAATATTTGCTGGCGGCACTGAAGCATGGCTTGCCAGACTGTGCCGGCGTGGCAATGGGACTGGACCGTTTATTAATGGTGATTCAGGACAGCGGCAATATTGCCGATGTACTGAGTTTTGACTGGAGCCGTGCCTGAGTCAGGCAACAGACTGTGCGGTCTGATTGCTGTTCAGGTTCAGTACCATGCCCTGAACGGCTGTCTGGCTGAAACCAAAGCGTGAAAGCAATTGTTCTGTCAGTGGGCTGATGTCGGTCAGACGGACAACAATTTGCTTCCAACCCGCCTGCCTGGCGTGATTGATCGCGCCCTGCAGCAGGGTGCTGCCGGCTCCCTGGCCACGGTAGGCAGGCAGAACCACGATTTCATTCAGCAACATAATAGCTGGCTCGTCGTTGCCGGGGTTAAGGCTGTTCAGGGTGAGCATGGCAATGATGTCATCCTGATCGCGGATGCAGAGAACCAGTGCATGATCCTTCGCCAGCAGCAGATTTCCCAGGCGACGCACCTGCTGTGTGCGCTGGCCGAAAAAGTCACCTTCCTGCTCATTCAGCAATGAAGCCAGATCACACAGGGCTGAAATATCGGACGTTGAAGCGGTATCAATGTACATGGCTTACCTACTGCTGCAGTAATTCATAATCTGATCAGGAGTTCAGGAGCTTACCCCGCACAGCGCAGGACTGCCCACAGTATTGTTGATAAATATGTATCTATTATTGCTGCTGGTCATGATTACGTGCAGAGATCGGAAAAGCCGTGCTGCACGTCGCAGTTTGTGCAATCAGGCCGGAGAGGTGAGGTGAGAGTTCATGCGATACCGCTCCGGGTTTGTGCCCGGAGCAGTCGGATTACGGTTGGCCCGTGCCGTCAGTCGGCCTTGGCGATGGCTTCGCCCATGCGCAGCGGCGAGTCGGCTTTGAGCTGATCCAGCCAGTCGATTTTGTCCTTGCCGAAGCACAGGACAACGGTCGAACCGAGCAGGAAGCGACCCATTTCTTCACCTTTCTGCAGCGTGACTGGCTGCGGGTTAGTGAAGTCGGTGACTTTCAGCTGACGTTTCGGCGGGGTAATCAGTCCGGCCCAGACGGTTTCAATCGCGGCCACAATCATGGCACCAACCAGCACCATCGCCATCGGGCCATGCTCGGTATCGAAGATGGCAACCAGACGCTCATTACGGGCAAACAGACGCGGAACATTTTCGGCGGTGGTTTTGTTCACTGAAAACAGGTCGCCCGGCACATAAACCACTTCACGCAGCGTGCCGGTCACTGGCATATGCACGCGGTGATAATCCTTTGGCGACAGGTAAATAGTCGCGAACTCGCCGCCCATAAAGGGTTCTGCGCGCTGGGTGTCACCACCAAGCAGTTCGATCAGCGAGTAATCCTGACCTTTAGCCTGGAAAATACGGCCGTTTTCAATTGGCCCCAGCTGGGACACCGCACCATCGGCCGGAGAAACAATCACATCATCACCGCTGGCGATGGTGCGTGCGCCGTCTTCCAGCTCGCGCGTGAAGAAGTCGTTAAAGCAGCGGAATTCCTCGGCGGTTTTACGCTGCGCTTCGTTCATGTTGACGTCGTACTGATCGATAAAGGCACGGATCAGCGGATTTTTGATCCAGCTGGTTTCACAGCTGGCCAGCCAGCCAACAGCACGGGATAGCAGGTGTTGTGGTAACAGATACTGGGCGCCGATAAAGGCTTGATCTTTAAATGACATGGGATTCCTCAGGGTTGGCTGCCAGTGCTGACAGGAGTGGCCGGGTCGTTGCCCCATTCGGACCAGGAGCCGGCATAGCCTTTGATGTTCAGGCCAAGAATTTTTCCGACCAGATAGGTAAAGCCGGAACGGTGATGGGTCTGACAGTGGGTGGCGATTTCTTTGCTGCTATCGATGCCCATCTCTGCCAGTAACTGACGGAAGCCGTTCAGTTCGTTAATGCGCAGACCGCGGGATTTATCCATTCCCAGCGTCCACTCGTAGTTCACCGCGCCGGGGATATGTCCGCCGCGTTGTGAAATTACTTTTTCGCCGCTGTATTCCGCCGCTGAGCGGGCATCCCAGATGGCAAAATCCGGCTGGCCGATACGGGCGATAATCTGCTCTTTATCCAGTGCAAATTCATGGTGCAGTGCGCCCACCTGATAGCCGGACGCCTGTACTTTATGTTCACCACTTTCGGTCGGCAGGCCGGCTGCACGCCAGGCAACAATGCCGCCGTTCAGATAGGAATAGTGCTGGTGACCGATCATATCCAGCACCCAGATCAGACGTCCGGCCCAGCCGCCGCCTTCATCGTCGGAGCAGATAACATGGGTATCCGCGGTCAGCCCCAGTTCACTGAATACTTCAGACAGCTGCTCAACCGGCGGCAACTTGCCGGGAGCCGGCTGGCCGCTGCATTGCAGGCGTTTGAAATCCAGATGCACGGCACCGGGAATGTGCTGTTGCAGGTAATCTTCGTATTTAGCCTGCTCAATGATCAGGACTTTGCCCTGGGCCGGCGTCAGGGGTAATTGCGCCGCCAGCGCTTCCGGTTCCAGCAACAGAGGAAAATCTGCCATGGAAAACTCCGCCAGTATGAATAATAAAGGCGAGAGTTTATCCAAGCCGGGGACGGATGTCAGGCGCAGCATGCATAAGCGGCTTTACTGGCTGTTGTTTCCGGCAGCGCGGCGCTTTTTTTCGGTGTTGGTTTTCAGGATTGCCAGACTCTGGCTGGATACCTGGCAGAGGTTTTTAAAGCTGATGTATTCCGCCTGGGATAATTCCGGCTGATGCTCAGCAGCAAAGCCCATCATTACGCCAATGGGCGCTGCTCCGGCATCAATCGACATCATCATGGTCTGGGCCGGAATCAGCTCGCAGGTGGCCGGTGGCAGATGTTGCAGAAAGCGCTGGCGGTTATCGCGGTTAAGCAGCAGGCTGGCTTGTTTTTCCAGCAGCTTGCTGAACAGTGAAGGCTTGCGCATATCGACCGCAAAGCGCCGCATCGGCGCCTGCTCGCTCATGCCTTCAACATAGAATACTTTCAGAACCGTTCTGTCTTTATTCAGCAGGGCAATACAGGCGCTGGACAGACCGATACCTGCGCAGACCCCTTTCAGCATACCGCGCATCAGATAGTGCCAGTCGCCGAAACTGTCGGGTTCCTGTTGCAGCTGGCGCAACAGTTTCTTCATGTATTTATCGTCGCTGTGACGCTCTTGCGGCTCTGCATTGACGGCAGGTGTTGCCCTGCGTTGATGATCAGGCTGTGCTTGCTCCCCGGACATGGGCTGCTTGGGTGCGGCATTTTCTGTCTCAATCCAGGGGTATGTGTGGACGGTTGGTTGCGGGCTGAGCAGCAGCTGCAGCCCGGTAGCAATGCCGCTGTGCTGTTGCTTGCTGGTTTGTACCTGCAATTGGCGCAGTTCCGGTTGCAGCATGTGCTCAGGTTTACCCAGCCAATGGCTGACCAGGGTTTGCCAGCGTTTGCTGTGACGACCGTCAGGGGCTATATGCCAGTGCCAGGCGAGGCTGTTGGCCATCAGACTGATCATCGCCGGCTGTTGGCAGTGATGCAGTAATGGGCGCTGATTGTCCAGATCACGGGGGTCGTGATGACGCAAAACCCGCCATTGTTCAGCACTTGGCCAGTTTTCTTTATTAAATAAAGCTGCGGCCATAACCGGCAGTGACAGCTGTTTATTCAGTTTCTGTATGGCAGGGAGCTGGTTGCCGAAAACAGCGCGGGTGCTTTCGCCCAACTCATACCCGCGGCCAAGCAAATGCAGCCAGTTCTGTGCCTGTGGGTAATGCAGCAGTGCCAGCCATAGCGGAGCAGAGCTCAGCATGGTGCTCCAGCGGGCATAGCTGACGGAGGTATTACCTTTACTGGCGGCCCATAACGCCGCCAGATTACCCGCCAGTTGGGCCGTTAACAGTGCATTGCGGTACAGCTGAGCGGCGGGATCTTCTGTATCGGCCGAAACTACCGGTAGTTGCTTCATAAGCTTTACCAGTTCCTGCATACCCAGCAGAGACAGGCAGCTGGCAGCTCCTGAAATCTGCTCGTTGCAGCCGGGATGGCGCTCCACGCTAAGGCGTAATAAATGCAGGCAGAGCGCCGGATCGCGCTCAACCGAACTGGCGAGGTCTTCAAAGCTGACGCTGCGGTTATGCATTTGCTGGCGGATACGCTCACGCGATTCCTCCAGAACAGGAAAGTCATGACACTCTGCGAGTGCCTGCCAGAGCGTTGCCGGTGGTTTTGCTATCGATAAGTGTGTCATGACCCTGTTTGTGTAACAGCCGTTTGTAGCCTTTACTTAACTATAGAAGTGTCTGAATAAACCTGCACAGCTCTCGGCTCTGGCATTCGGCTTTGCTCGGCATCCTGTATCTCTGCCGTCGTGTACGAGCCTTTCCGGGTTATTCAGAGACTCCTGTAGTCTTAATCCTTCCCTCCGGGAGTTGTTGCACCAAGGACTCTAGTGAATGCTGTTTTTAATTGGGCTGGTGATCGTAATCGGAAGTGTGCTGTACGGCTATGTCATGTCTCATGGCAATTTGCTGGCGTTATGGCAGCCCTTCGAAATTCTGATTATTTGTGGTTCCGCCTTCGGAGCCTTTTTATTATCGAATCCGTGGCATGTGGTGGTGGAGTGCTTCAGGCTGACACCGCAGGTCATTATGGGCAGTAAGGTCAATAAGGCGATGTATATGGATGTACTCGGCCTGATTTATGACATCCTGAATAAAGCCCGGCGAGAAGGCATTATGGCGATTGAGGCCGATGTTGAAAGCCCGGCGTCCAGCGCGGTTTTTTCCCGTTATCCGGCGATTCAGGCGAACGAAGAGCTGGCCCATTTTATTGCCGATTATTTCCGTATTATTGCCGCCGGCAACCTGACCTCATTTGAACTGGAAGCTCTGATGGATCAGGAAATTGATGCCCGTCTGCACGAACTGGAATTACCGGGTAATGCGGTGGGTAAAGTTGCCGATGCGTTACCGGGCTTTGGCATCGTGGCGGCGGTGCTGGGGATTGTCATCACCATGGGTGCCATCGGTGGTGAGGTCAGCGAAATCGGGGCGCACGTTGCCGCCGCTCTGGTCGGTACCTTCAGCGGGGTGTTTCTGGCGTACGGTATTGTTGGCCCGGTAAGTGCGGTCATGCGCCACCTGGCAGAAGAAGAAATTAAACTCTACGAAGCCAGTAAATCCTGCATCATTGCTTCTCTTAACGGCTTGCCACCACAGCTTGCGGTTGAGTTTGGACGTAAGTCATTGTTTACCCATGGCCGTCCGAGCTTTACCGAAGTTGAAAGCAAGGTTCGTGGTCGCTGATGGAAAATCTCGGTCCTCACCAGAATATTATTGTCCGGCGTAAGAAAAAGGGCCGGCATGACGACCATGGCGGCGCCTGGAAAGTGGCCATGGCTGACTTTGCTCTGGCGATGATGGCGCTGTTTCTGGTGCTGTGGGTCATTAACTCGTCCAATGAGCAGGAACGCGCGGCTATCTCTGGGTATTTTCAGGACCCGAAAGCCTTTGAAGATGGCAAAAAAGTGCCGTCTAAATACGTCATTGATCTGGGTGGTTCTCCTTCTGTGTCGGATAACGTTTCGGAATCGGAAACCATCGATCCGGAAGATATTCTGCAGGCCGAAGAAATTGAAAGTCTGGCCGAAGCGATTGAGAAGAAACGGATGGAAGATATGAAAGCGCAGATTGAAGCGCAGATTAACGCCAGTCCGACCCTCAGTCCGTTCAAAAATCAGCTGCTGCTGGATATCACCACCGAAGGTCTGCGTCTGCAGATTGTCGATCAGACCAAACGCCCGATGTTTGATCCCGGCAGTGCACGGCTTAAATATTATTCTGAAGATATTCTGTGGGAACTGGCGCCGTTACTGGCCACCATGGAACACCGTTTATCCATTGCCGGTCACACCGATTCATCCCGCATGGGTGGCATCCGCGATGAGGATGACGCCAACTGGGGCTTATCTTCGCTGCGGGCGGATTCAGCACGCCGGGCATTAATGGAAGCCGGGGTGCCAAAATCGCAGATCGCTCAGGTGATAGGCATGGGAGATACCGCACCACTGAAGCCGGATGATCCGGGTAATGAAGTGAATCGTCGTATTTCCATTACCCTGCTGAACAGGAAATCGGAAGAGACTGTGCGTGACCGTTCCGGTGGTGAGCCGCAGGTGGAGTTTATCGACAGCAATAATCAGGCTCCGGGTGACGCCCGTCAGCCGGTGATTAATAAAGCCGGATCATTATTGGAAGAACTGCGTAAAAAACGCGAGTCGGAAGATAACTCGTACGATAATCCGCCAAATAAAAATGAGGCGTTCTGGTAGTCACAGAGCCATCAGAAACAGCATAAAAAACGGCAGCCTGAGGCTGCCGTTTTTTATGCGCAATAGTGGTCTGACGAGCTCAGAGTTCGGTAAGGGTCTGCAGGATACGCTGATAACTCTGGAAGCGTTCGGGCTTAACCTTGCCTTCTTCAACCGCCGTACGGATCGCACAACCCGGCTCCTGGCCGTGGGCGCAGTCGCGGAAGCGGCAATAACCAGCCAGTGGGCGTAATTCGCGGAAGCCATACAGCACTTCGTCTTCGCTCATATGCCACAGGCCAAATTCGCGGATTCCTGGGGAATCGATCAGATCACCGCCAGCCGGAAAGTGATACAGGCGTGCGGTGGTGGTGGTGTGTTTCCCTTTGCGGGTATTTTCTGACAAGGCACCGACTTTTAATTCTTCACCCGGCAGCAGCGTGGCAATTAATGAAGACTTACCAACCCCCGACTGGCCGACAAAAACGCTGATCCGGCCATTGAGGAATTCTTTCAGCTCACTCAGACTGCTGTCGTCTTTGCTGCATACCCGCAGAGTGCGGTAGCCCAGATCTTCATAAGCACCGAGCAGCTGGTCAAAATGACCACGGTTACTGTCATTCAGCAGGTCGGTTTTATTGAGCAGAATAATGGGCTCGATATCGCAGTTTTCGGCGGCCACCAGGTAGCGGTCAATCAGGTTGCTGTGTGCCTCAGGTTCCGGCGCTACAACCAGCACAATAAAGTCGATATTGGCGGCGACGGGTTTGATTTCGTTATAAGGATTGGGGCGGGATAATTCGGAGCTGCGTTGCAGTACCGTTTCGACAACACCGGAGTGTACGCCATTGTGTTCAGCGCCCGGGCGGAATACCACACGGTCACCGGTGACCAGAGAGCCCAGATTCGCGCGCAGATAGCAGCGGTAACGCTGAGCGCCTTCGGCGCGGCTTTCGATTTCCACCTGAGTGCCGAAGTGCGCAATCACCTGACCTTCGCACTCATCACCCAGCTCGCCGGCATTCAGCTGTTCGGCTATGCCGCTTTCTTTCTGCTGGGCGCGTTTGGCTTTTTCTTCCTGGATTTTCTCCACGCGCCAGGCCTGGCGTTTGGTCAGTTTACGTTTGCTCATCAATCTTCGCTGTAGTGAGGGCAAGGCGGCCATTGTCCGTGTTGGCCGGGGCTGGCGCAAGTTGCTAAACTGCCGCTATGTATCTATGAGCAAGCCGTTATGAGCCAAAACGAAAATTTAGTCTGGATGGACCTGGAAATGACCGGTCTGGAGCCAGAGCAGGATGTGATTATCGAAATCGCGACCATAGTCACCGACAGCAACCTCAACATTATTGCCGAAGGCCCGGTGCTCGCGGTTCATCAGCCCGACGTATTGCTCGATGCCATGGATGAGTGGAATACCAAAACCCACGGCAACTCTGGCTTGACCGAGCGGGTGCGCAACAGCAGTACCAATGCCCGTGACGCTGAGCGGTTAACGCTGGAATTTCTGCGTCAGCATGTGAAACCGGGTACTTCACCACTGTGCGGTAACAGCATTCATCAGGATCGCCGTTTTCTGGTGAAATATATGCCGGAGCTGGAAGCCTATATGCACTATCGCAATATTGATGTGTCCACGCTGAAAGAGCTGGCCAAGCGCTGGAAACCGTCGGCGGTGTCATCTTTCCAGAAGAAAGGCAGCCATCAGGCGCTGGATGATATCAAAGAGTCGATTGCTGAGATGCAGCACTACCGTGAGCACTTTTTGGCGTTGTAGCTTCGCTTGCACGTATAAAAAGCCCCGCGATTGCGGGTAATGCTGTTCACTTAAGCAACCAGCCAGCGCTGACTGCATTTGAACAGCCTTTGCGGGGCAAGCCCCTGCGCCCCAATCCGGGGAACTTCTCCCCGGGCCCCTGCTTTGCGCTTTCTGGCCCGTAATCCTTATTCACTCGTTTTTTACTGACCACGCGTATATCGGGCATCCATGGCCACATACGCTTGTCTGGCATCCATGCCAGCCAGATCGTAAAAATCATCGCTCATGGCGGCGGGCCCAGAGGCGCGGTTTATCCCAGCCGCAACGTCGTTTTTATCGAACAGCAATGTCCGCTCTGAAAAGCCGCTTAGCGGAATAATCAATGCGCCTGCAGGACGCCGGTTTGAATAATGCTGCGCCGGTACGTCACGGCATGGATGCCGGGCGAGCGAATAGGGCCATGGATGGCCCATTATTCGCGTTACCGAGATCGCAGGATTATTCAGAGCGGATTAAGTCCTGCACAGCGCGAAGCTGGGGTCGGCCCGCCGGCAAGGGGATAAGTTCCCCTGTGAGGCATTGGGCGTTTCAAAATGATTTAAAACGTTAAGTGAACAGCATTACGCGATTGCGGGGCTTTTTTATAACCGGCAGGAGCATTCAGTCTGCGGCTTCTTCGCCGAGCAGCAGACAAATCTGATCCCGGCCATTATTTTTGGCCCGGTATAATGCCTGATCGGCCAGATCCATCAGATCGGTTTCGCTCTCCAGTCCGCGCGCCGATGAGCCGGCAATACCAATACTGAGGGTGATTTTCAGATCCGGAGCAACATCGGGAAAGCGGAGGTTGCGCACGCGGTTGAGGATCCGTTTGGCCAGCTCTGCGGCCTGGCGTGGTTCGCAGTCATCCAGAATAATCAGAAACTCTTCACCGCCATAACGGCCAATCGCATCCTGTGGCCGCAGTGCCTGACGCAGGGCTGAGGAAATGCTCTGCAGCACCTTGTCTCCGGCGGCGTGGCCGTAGGTATCATTCACTTTTTTAAAGTGGTCGGCATCGATCATCAGCACCGACAAAGGTGTCAGATTAAGCAGATGACGCTGAAAGGTACGGTGCAGAATCTGTTTGATCGTGCCCTGATTCCACAGCCGGGTCAGGCTGTCGATCCGCGCCTGCTGATAGGCTTCGTCCAGTTCGCTGATCAGCTGTACGTGGGCGTCGCTGATTTGCGTCAGGTTAAGTTCGGTTTGCGCCCAGCTGGCGATATCAGCCAGAGCGTTGAGGTCGTCTTGACTGAATGTGCGTGGTTTCGTATCGATAATACACAGCGTACCGACGTTCTGATCACGGCTTTTGAGCAGATATCCGGCATAAAAACGTGCATAAGGCGCGCCTGTAACGTAGGGGTTGTCGGCGAAGCGCGGGTCCTGGGTCATGTCTTCACAGATCAGATACTCGTCTTCCAGCAGAGTGTGCTGACAGAGCGCATCGGAACGCGGGGTGTTGATCAGGTCGAGACCATGGATAGATTTAAACCACTGGTTTTCATCATCAATCAGTGACAGGTAGGCAACCGGAACATCAAATAACCGGCACAGGGTGCGTGTTATCGGGTTAAACCGGTCTTCCAGCGGCAGGTACAGAATGTCCAGTTCCTTCAGAGCCTGCAGACGCTGCTTTTCGCATGTAGGAAGTAAGGCAGTGGTCATAATGAAAATCTCCAACAACTGAGAGCTGAGCAGCGTCAGGTATGGTTCAAGTTTAGACAGTCTGGCGCAGGAGGGCGACTCTCTCCGCGTTGTACAGGCGTTGTTGCTGGCCTGGTTACTGGTGTTGCTGCTGCGCCAGTGCCCAGTCGATATGTTCCTGCACCAGAGCGCTGACCTGCGGCCTCCTGCGTTGCAGGGCATCGGCCACTTCCAGACTGCGCGGCGCGTTACCCAGAGCAACGGCGATATTGCGCAGCCAGTTTTCGTAACCGGTACGGCGGATGGGCATGCCTTCGGTGCGGTTTAAAAAAGTGGCTTCATCCCAGGCGAACAGTTGCAGCAGGCTGGCCTTGTCGAGCTGGTGGCGTGGGCTGAAATCGCCTTCTTTGCTGGCGTTGCTGAAACGGTTCCAGGGACAGCCGATCTGGCAGTCATCACAGCCGAAGATACGGTTGCCGATGCCGGATCGCAGGTCTTCAGGAATCGGCCCGTTCAGCTCGATGGTCAGATAAGAAATACAGCGCCGTGCATCCAGCACATGCGGGCCGACAAACGCCTGGGTCGGACAGATATCCAGACAGGCGGTGCAGCGCCCGCAGTGATCCTGAGTATAAGGTTCATCAATCGGTAACGGCAGGTCGGTGAGGATTTCGCCAAGGAAAAAATACGAGCCGGCTTTGCGGTTGATCAGCATGGTGTTCTTGCCGATCCAGCCAAGCCCGGCGCGGTTGGCCAGTGCCCGTTCGAGCACTGGCGCGCTGTCGACAAAGGCGCGGAAGCCCATCTCGCCGGCGGCCTGTTGCAGGCGCTTACCCAGCTCGGTCAGGCGCTTGCGCACCAGCTTGTGATAATCGCGGCCGAGGGCGTAACGCGAAATATAGGCCTGATTTTTATCGCTCAGCTGATCGGTGATGCGGATATCCGGTGCCAGATAATCCATACGTACGCTGATCACCCGGAGGGTGCCGGGCAACAGCTCTGCCGGACGCGAGCGCATATTGCCATGGTCGGCCATATAGCCCATTTCACCGTGGTAACCGGCGGCGAGCCATTGCTGCAGGCGCTGTTCATGCTCGCCCAGATCGACGCCGGTAATGCCCAGTTGCTGAAAGCCCAGTTCTTCTGCCCAGCTGTGCAGCTGGGCGCGTAATGTGGCCCATGACGGCGATAAATCTGTGTAATCCGGTGCATTGTCCGGCGATCTTTCTGTCATGGGTTCGTCTTCAGGCTCAGCTTCTATATAATTTTGCGCAATTTAACATATTAGGCAGCCAAGGGATGAATCGACCTTACACCGCCAGGGATCATCTGCCGGGTGAACTCTACCGCGCCGATCAGGTGCGCGAGCTTGACCGGCTGGCGACAGAGCAGGAAAACATCAGTGGTTTTGAACTGATGTCGCGTGCCGGTGAAGCGGCCTTTGCCTGCCTGCTGGAACGCTGGCCGGACGAGCAGCAGATCTGCGTCTTTGCCGGACCGGGCAATAACGGTGGTGATGCCTGGGTACTGGCAGCGCTGGCCTGTTACCACGGCATGGACGTTTGCTTTTATACCCTGGGCGATCTGCAACAGCAGTCGGACAGCGCGCAACAGGCACGGACAATGGCGCTGGAGGCTGGGGTGCAGCCGCAGGTCTTCAGTGGGGAACTGGATTACGAAGGGCGGGTCATTGTTGATGGGCTGCTGGGCACCGGTCTGAACGCCGAGGTTCGTGGTGATTATGCTCAGGCCATTGCCGCTATCAACCAACACTGGGCTGATGTACTGGCGCTGGATCTGCCTTCCGGCCTGAATGCCGATACTGGCCGCATTATGGGCAATGCCGTGGAAGCCAGCCTGACGGTGACTTTTATCGGCATGAAGCGCGGCATGCTGACTGCGGCCGGACCGGATGTCAGTGGCGCGATTGCCTTTGCTTCGCTGGCTGTCGATCCGCTGCTGTATCGCCAGTTGCCGGCGGATGCCGAACGCATCAGCTGGGATCGCCTGGATCGTCTGGGTCAGCGCTTACCGGCACGGCCTGGTAATGCCCATAAAGGAGAGTTCGGCCATGTGCTGGTGATCGGCGGCGACCAGGGGATGGGCGGTGCGGTGGCCATGGCATCGGAAGCCGCAGTTCGCTGTGGCGCCGGTCTGGTCAGTTGTGCGACCCGTACCGAACATGTGGCTCCACTGCTGATGCGTCGTCCCGAGGTGATGGTTCGTGCTGTTGAGTCCGGTCTGGAATTACAGCCGCTGCTCAGCCGTGCGGCGGTGCTGGCGGTCGGGCCGGGACTGGGGCAGAGCAGCTGGTCAGAGTTGTTGTTGCAGCAGGTTTTAGGTGATGAACGACCACTGCTGCTGGATGCCGATGCCCTGAATATTCTTGCATCACCGGGCTGGCGTTGCGATTTTGCCGGCCGTGATGCTGTGCTCACGCCGCATCCGGGTGAAGCGGCACGGCTGCTTGGTTGCAGCATTGGTGAAGTGCAGGCCGACCGTTTTGCTGCGGCCCGCAAGCTGGCGCAGGAATATCAGGCGGTGGTGGTCCTTAAAGGGCAAGGTTCACTGATTGCCGCGCCGGATGGTCGTCTGGCGCTGTGTACTGATGGCAATCCGGGCATGAGCAGCGGCGGTATGGGCGACGTGCTCAGTGGCGTGATTGCCGCGTTGCTGGCGCAGGGCATGACTCCCTGGGCGGCGGCGCGTTATGGCGTTTGTTTGCACAGTGCTGCGGCTGATATGGTGGCGGCACGTTACGGTCAGCGTGGTTTACTGGCCAGCGATTTAATGATGATGTTGCGGGAGCTGATTAACTGATGACCATTCGCCTGTGCGGAGAATCCGCCATGACGGCCTTTGCCGCGGCCTGTGCGCCGGTATTAAGCGAAGGCGGCCTGCTGTTTCTGGAAGGTACGCTGGGGGCGGGTAAAACCACTTTCAGCCGTGGCCTGATTCAGGCGCTGGGGCATCAGGGCGCGGTGAAAAGCCCGACGTACACTCTGGTTGAAGATTATCCACTGGCCGCCTGCCATGTCTGCCACTTCGATCTGTATCGTCTGGGCGATGCTGAAGAGCTGGAGTTTATGGGTATCCGCGATTATCTCGATAACCAGGCGCTGTGCTTAATTGAATGGGCCGAAAAAGGCCGCGGTGTTCTGCCAGCGGCCGATCTGGTGCTGCATATCGACGATCTGGGTGACTGCCGCGAACTGAGCTGGCAGGCCGGCAGTGAGCGTGGTCAGCGCTGGGTGCAGGCTCTGGATAAACTGGCGCAGGGGTTTGAGCAGACATGAAACCTGTTTTTCTGCCTGTTTTCCTGTTGGGGCTGGTATTGCCGTTGCTGCTCAGCCCGGCACTGCATGCCGACGTTAAAGATGTGCGGGTCTGGCAGTCGCCGGATAAAACCCGGCTGGTGTTTGATTTATCCAGCCCGGCGGAACATAAAATATTTACCCTCAGCAATCCTGACCGGGTCGTGATCGATCTGGCCGACTCCAAAGTGCTGAACGATCTGGCGAAAGTTGATCTGCAGTCCACGTCCATCCGTGGTATCCGCAGTGGCAAGCGCAATGGTAATGACGTGCGCATCGTGCTCGATGTAACCGAACCGCTGAATCCGAAAAGCTTTCCGCTGGCGCCGAATAATGTGTATGCCAATCATCGTCTGGTGGTTGATCTGGAGCGTGAGGTCGGTGCCCAGATCGTGGCGCCGGTTAAAAAAGCCGATATTTATACCGACAATAAACGCGACATCATTATTGCTATTGATGCCGGCCACGGTGGCGAAGATCCGGGGGCGATTGGCCATGGCCGTATTTATGAGAAAAAGGTTGTTCTGGCCATTTCCAAAGAACTGCAGCGATTGCTGATTGCCGAGCACGGCTTTCATCCTTTTATGGTGCGTACCGGCGATTACTATATCGGTCTGCGTGAACGTACTGAAAAAGCGCGTAAAGCCAATGCCGATTTTCTGGTATCCATTCATGCCGATGCGTTCAAACACCCGAGCGCCCATGGCAGCTCGGTATTTGTGTTGTCGGAGCGCGGAGCAACCTCAGAAGCGGCGCGCTGGCTGGCCGATAAAGAGAACGAATCGGATCTTATCGGTGGTGTCAGTCTGGAAGATAAAGAAGACCATCTGGCAATGACGCTGCTGGATTTATCCATGACCGCCAAACGCAATTCCAGCGTGAAACTCGGCACTCATATTCTCGATAATATTGGTAACGTTTCCCGGCTGCACAAAAATCATGTGGAAGAAGCCGCCTTCGTGGTGTTGAAAGCTCCGGATATGCCGGCGCTGCTGGTAGAAACCGGTTTTATTTCCAACCCGGATGAAGCGCGCAAACTGGGCACCAGTAGTTATCAGAAAAAAATGGCGCGGGCGATTTTTGCCGGCATTACCGGATATTTCCGCGAGCACCCGCCACGGGGAACCTTACTTGCTGCACAGAAAGGCAGTGCGCCGGTATTTAATACCTATGTAATCCGCAGTGGCGATACCCTGTCGGATATTGCCGTTAAAAATGGCGTGGCGATAAACGAGCTGCGCCGCGTCAACGAACTGAAAAATGATCAGCTGCGCATCGGCCAGCGTATCAAAATTCCCAATACCTGATTTCCGGGCTGTATTTTTATGAGTCGAATTCATCTGCTGTCACCGCGCCTGGCGAACCAGATCGCCGCCGGTGAAGTAGTCGAACGTCCCGCCAATATCGTTAAAGAATTGGTGGAAAACGCCCTGGATGCCGGTGCAACCCGCATCGAAATTGATGCTGAGCAGGGCGGGGTCAAACTGCTGCGCATCCGCGACGATGGCCACGGCATTGAACACGATGATCTGCCGCTGGCACTCAGCCGTCATGCCACCAGTAAAATCACCACCCTGGACGATCTGGAAGCGGTCGCCAGCCTTGGTTTTCGCGGTGAAGCGCTGGCCAGTATCAGCTCGGTCACCCGTTTAACCCTGACGTCAAGAGCGCAAAATTCGGAAGAAGCCTGGAGTGTGCATGCCGAAGGACGTGATATGGCCGCCAGTGTGACTCCGGCGGCGCATCCGGTGGGTACGACGCTTGAGGTGCGCGATTTATTTTTTAATACCCCGGCACGGCGGAAATTTTTACGCACTGAAAAAACCGAATTTTCCCATCTGGAAGAAACCGTTAAGCGTCTGGCGTTAAGCCGTTACGATGTGGCATTTTCGCTGCGCCATAATGGCCGGGTGATTCACCAGCTGCGCAGTGCCGAGCGCACCATTGACCGCGAAAAACGCGTGGCCAGTCTGCTCAATAAAGATTTTATCGACAGTGCGGTGCATATCGACGCCGAAGCAGTAGGTCTGCAACTGCAGGGCTGGGTCGGCTTACCGACGTTTTCGCGTTCGCAGGCAGATATGCAGTATTTCTTTGTTAATGGCCGTGTGGTTCGCGATAAATTAGTAGTGCATGCGATTAAACAGGCTTATCGCGATGTGCTGTATCACGGCCGTCATCCGGCCTTTGTTCTTTACCTCTGGCTGGACCCGAAGCTGGTGGATGTGAACGTGCATCCGACCAAGCATGAAGTGCGTTTCCGCGATGGCCGGCTGGTGCATGATTTCCTGTTCCGCACTCTGCATAAAGCATTGGGTGATGTGCGTCCGGATGATCGTCTGGCGGGCAGCACACCGGCCACGCTGGTGCCACAGACGGCGCCGCTCAGTGGGGTGCAGGCCGGTGAATTTCAGGAGCAGGCACGCCTCGACTGGCAGGCGCAGGCGGTACAGGAAAATGCCGGCAGCTATCAGCCTGCATTTAATGCGGTGCCGCAACAGGGGGCCGTCAGTGCACAACTGGACGGCCTGCGCGCGCTCAGTCAGCCGCTCGACGATGCGCCCTGGGGGCAGGAAGTACGACAGGGTCAGCCACAGCCGTTACCACAAGCGCCCAGCGCCGATATGCCGCCTCTGGGTTATGCCATTGCGCAGCTGCACGGCATTTATATTCTGGCGCAGAACGCACAGGGTATGGTGGTGGTTGATATGCATGCGGCCCATGAACGTATTACCTACGAACGGTTAAAGATCGCCGTCGATCAGCAGGGCGTACAGAGTCAGCCGCTGCTGGTGCCGGTGACGCTGGCGGTGAGTGAGCGCGAAGCGGATGCCGCCGAGCAGTTTGCCGATGAATTCCGCTTGCTCGGCGTTGAGCTTGCGCGGGTGGCACCGGAAAGCGTGGTTGTACGCCAGATTCCGGTGCTGCTGCAGCAGGCGGAAGTTCCACGGCTGATCACTGATATGCTGGGCGACCTGCTTGAACACGGCACCTCCGACCGTATTCTGGCGCACCGCAATGAATTACTCGGCACCATGGCCTGTCATGGCTCGGTACGTGCCAACCGCAAGCTCAGTATTCCGGAAATGAACGCCTTGCTGCGCGATATGGAAGCCACCGAGCGCAGCGGCCAGTGCAATCATGGCCGCCCGACCTGGACTCAGCTCACCATGGGTGAACTGGACAAACTGTTTTTACGGGGCCGCTGATGAGCACTGTGCATGAATTACCGCCGGCCATCTTTCTGATGGGGCCGACCGCCTCCGGCAAAACCGCACTGGCACTGGAGCTGGTGGAAAAATATCCGTGCGAAATTATCAGTGTCGATTCGGCGCTGGTGTACAAGGGTATGGATATCGGTACCGCCAAACCTGACGCCGAAATGCAGAAGCGTGCGCCGCACCGGTTAATTGATCTGATTGATCCGGCAGAGAGTTACTCTGCGGCAAATTTCCGCGAAGATGCACTGCGCGAAATGGCCGATATCACCGCCCGCGGCAAGGTACCACTGCTGACCGGCGGCACCATGATGTACTTTAAATTTCTGCGTGATGGCGCGGCGCAATTGCCACAGGCTGATGAAGAGGTTCGTGAGCGTCTGCTGGCCGAAGGGCTGCAGTATGGCTGGCCGCATATGCACGAAAAACTCGCCGCCATTGATCCGCAATCGGCGGAACGGTTAAAGCCGATGGATTCACAGCGCATTCAGCGTGCACTGGAAGTGTATGAAGTATCGGGCAAAACCCTGACCGAGTTCTGGGCTGAGCAGCAGAGCGAACCACTGCCTTATCATGTGGTCAATCTGGCCGTATGTCCGCGCGAACGCAGCACCCTGCATGAACGCATTGCGCTGCGTTTCCGCCAGATGGTGGAGCAGGGCTTTATCGATGAAGTAAAAAAGCTGCATGCGCGCGGTGATCTGAACGTCAATATGCCTGCCGTGCGGGCCGTCGGATACCGTCAGGTATGGGACTATCTGGACGGCAAATATGATTATGAGGAAATGATTGAGCGTGGCATTATAGCCACGCGCCAGTTGGCGAAGCGGCAGGTAACCTGGTTGCGCAGCTGGCCCGATCTGTACTGGCTGGAGACAGAGGATAGTAATCTTCTGCAAAGCGCCTTGAAAATCCTGCATGCCAACGCCATATTTAGCGCATCGTCCTGATTTCGCAGCTTTATCGCATTCGCGTCGCTCCGGACGAACTGGGGCTTATTATTTTTCTTGGCTGTCCCCACATTGGACGGCACACCTTCATTTAAGGAGACCATTATGTCAAAAGGGCATTCTCTACAAGACCCTTACCTCAATCAGCTGCGCAAAGAACGTATTCCAGTGTCTATCTTTCTGGTAAACGGCATCAAGCTGCAAGGTCAGATCGAATCATTCGACCAATTTGTTATTCTGCTGAAAAACACGGTCAGTCAGATGGTTTATAAACACGCAATTTCTACTGTTGTACCATCCCGCAATGTGCGTCTGCAGCCTGCAGATACCGGCGAAGTTGATGGCAGCAGCGACGAGTAAACGCAGGAGCCGCTGATTTGTTCTTTGAACGCCCGGATAATGGCGGCGAAACCGCAGTACTGGTTCATATTGATTTTCCTGAGGGCCTCAATCGTGAGGACCTTAACGAGTTCAGGGAACTGGTTATTTCGGCAGGTGCCGATCCGGTGGATCTGGTAACCACCAAACGCTCAACCCCCGATCCCAAAACCTTTATCGGTAAAGGTAAAGTGGAGGAAATCGGTCAGGCTCTGCGCCTGCATGGCGCAGAACTGGTTATTTTCAATCACGCATTGTCACCCAGCCAGGAACGTAACCTGGAGCGGGCACTACAGTGCCGTGTTCTCGACCGTACCGGTCTGATTCTCGATATTTTCGCCCAGCGTGCACGTACCCATGAAGGTAAGCTGCAGGTTGAGCTGGCGCAGCTGCAGTTTCAGTCGACCCGTCTGATCCGTGGCTGGACTCACCTTGAGCGACAGAAAGGTGGTATTGGTATGCGCGGGCCGGGTGAAACCCAGCTCGAGACTGACCGTCGTCTGCTGCGTGAGCGGGTAAAAAACATCAACGCCCGGCTGGAAAAGGTTCATGCCCAGCGTGATCAGAACCGCCGTGCGCGCAAGCGCTCATCGATTCCCAGTGTGGCCATTGTCGGTTACACCAACGCTGGTAAGTCGACGCTGTTCAATACCCTGACCACCGCCGATGTGTATGCCGCCAATCAGCTGTTTGCCACGCTTGATCCGACTTTGCGCCGCTTTGCGGTGGATAACGTTGGTGAGGTGGTGCTGGCCGATACGGTAGGCTTTATTCGCCACCTGCCACACAAGCTGGTTGAGGCCTTTCAGGCCACTTTGCAGGAAGCGGCCGAAGCGGATCTGCTGGTGCATGTGATCGACTGTGCGGCACAGGAACGCGAAGGCAATATTCAGCAGGTAGAGCTGGTATTAAAAGAAATTGAAGCCGATGTGGTACCGCAACTGCGGGTCTACAACAAAATTGACCTGCTGGAACACAGCGAAGCCCGTATTGACCGTGACGATCAGGGCAAGCCTGTAGCGGTATGGGTATCGGCTCAGCAGCGTCTTGGACTGGATCTGTTGAATCAGGCCATTGGCGAATTGCTGAGCACGGAAGTCTTCAATGAAGATATCTGTCTGCACCCGGCGGAAGCCAAGCTACGTGCAATTCTTTACGAATTGGGTGCGATACAGAAAGAACACTATGCTGAAAACGGTGATATGGTACTGACCCTGAGAATGCAGCGTCAGGATTTCAAACGTGCTCTGGCGCGCGCTGATATGGCCGAAAGCCGTTTTCTTGAACCGGTACAGGAAGCCTGGCACTGAGTAACGATGTTACTCAATGCAACCGGTTCCGATATTTTTCAGGATGCGTTGTCATACGGACGTGCGCATCAAATTGTCTGCCTAACTGGAGTGACTTATGGCCTGGAATGAGCCCGGCGGAAAGGGCAATCCCAATGATCCCTGGGGTAACAACAACCGCGGTAATAAAAATCGCGGCAATCAGCCACCGGATCTGGATGATGCCCTGAAACAGCTGATGGACAAGATTAATGGTCTGTTCGGCAAGGGAAATGGCAATAACAATAACGGTAATGACAATGGCAGTGGAGCCGGTGGCTTTTTTGGTATCGCCGCCGCCATTCTGGTTGTCATGCTGGCGTTTAATTCTTTCTATACCCTGGATGAACAGGAGCGTGGTGTTGTTCTGCGTCTGGGTAAATACCTGAATACCGAAGGCCCGGGTCTGCATTTCAAAATACCTCTGGTTGATCAGGTGATTCCGGTGAATACCACCAAGGTTCGGGAAGCGGAAATCAAAGAGCGTATGCTCACCGAAGATGAAAACATCGTCGAAGTTGAGCTGAACGCACAATACCGCGTGGCCGATCCTATTGCTTTCGCCCTGCGTGTTGAGCTGCCGGAACGCACTCTGCTGTCTGCTGCGGAAAGTGCCCTGCGCCATGAAGTGGGTTCGGCGGCAATGGACCCGATTCTGACGACTGGTCGTGCGGTTCTTGCGGAAAAAGTGCAGATTCGTCTGCAGGATTACCTCGACCGTTACCAGACCGGTATGGTGCTGACTAACGTCAACATTAAAGATGCCCGCCCACCGGCTCAGGTGAAAGCGGCATTCGATGACGTACAGAAAGCCAAACAGGATAAAGAACGTTTTATTAACGAAGCCGAAGCCTACGCCAATGCGGTTGTACCGGAAGCCCGTGGTCGCGCCCAGCGTCAGCTGGAAGAAGCGAGCGCTTATAAGGCCCGTATTATTGCCCGCGCAGAAGGTGAGGCCGCACGTTTCAATAACCTCTACTCTGAATACAAAAAAGCGCCGGCGGTTACCCGCGAGCGTCTGTATATCGAAGCGCTGTCCGATGTTTATACCAGCAGCAGTAAGGTTCTGGTGGATGTGAAAGGCGGCAACAACATGATGTATCTGCCGCTGGATAAGCTGATGCAGAACATGCCGGCAGCCAAAGGCGACGGCGCATCCCTGAGCAGTGGTGACATTTCCCGTCTGACTGATCAGGTACTGAATGAAGTCCGCACCCGTCAGAACAGCACTGGCAACACTACTCGCAGGGAGGGTCGTTAATGTCTCCGAAAGCTTTATTGAGTCTGATCGTTCTGGGTGTGTTGCTGCTGGTCGCCAGTCAGGGCCTGTACGTCATCAACGAAACCGAACGCGCAATCAAGCTGCAGTTCGGTGAAGTGGTCGACAATGACATCAAACCGGGTCTGCACTGGAAAGTGCCTTTTATGCAGAACGTTAAGCGTTTTGATGCACGGGTACTGACGCTGGATACCAATCCATCGCACTTCCTGACCTCCGGTAAAAAGTATGTGATCGTCGATTCGTTCACCAAGTGGCGTATCAAGGATGTGAATTCCTACTACAAAGCCACTTCCGGTAACCGTCAGGAAGCCTCTAACCTGCTGGCTAACCTGGTCAACAAAGGTCTGCGTGATGAAATCGCCAACCGTACCCTGCATGAAGTGGTATCCGGTGAGCGTGATCAGCTGATGACCAAGCTTACCGCCGCCCTGAATACTCAGACTCAGGATGATCTGGGCATTGAGATTCTTGATATGCGCGTGAAAGCCGTTGATCTGCCGGATGACCTCAGTGCTTCGGTATATAACCGTATGTCGGCGGAACGTGAGCGTGAAGCGCGCGAACACCGCTCTCAGGGTAAAGAGCTGTCAGAAGGTATTCAGGCCGATGCCGATCGTCAGAAAACCGTTCTGGAAGCTGAAGCTTACCGTGATGCTGAACGCACCAAGGGTGAGGGCGATGCTGAAGCTGCACGTATTTATGCGTCTGCTTACAACAAAGACCCTGAGTTCTATGCCTTTACCCGTAGTCTGAAAGCCTACACCCAGACCTTCAGTCAGAGCGATGTACTGCTGCTGGAGCCGGACAGTGACTTCTTCCGTTACCTGAAGGATTCAAAAGGCAAGTAAGCAATAACCAATGCCCGCGCCTTAACCATGTTCAAGGCGCAACGGCTTTGGTAGAATCCTGCAACCGGGCCTGGTGCCCGGTTTTTTTGTGCGATTTTCTTTTGAGGACCTCCGGTGCAGCCCGATTTATGGCGTGAATTCGCTATCGCCCTCTGCCTGGTGTTTATTCTTGAAGGGGTAATGCCGTTTCTCTACCCCACCCGGTGGCGCAAGCTGGTCGCTCAGCTGGCCACAGTCGATGATCGCACGATGCGCATGACCGGTCTGATCAGTATGCTGATCGGGCTGGGTTTACTTTACGTAATCAATTAAAAGGCTGGACGATGACTAGCGCTGACCGTTGGCTATTGCCGGATGGTATTGAAGAAGTGCTGCCGCCACAGGCGCGGCGGATTGAACAGTTGCGTCGCCGTTTGCTCGACCTGCTGGATAACTGTGGCTATGACCTGGTGATTCCACCGGCGCTTGAATATCTTGATTCGTTGCTGACCGGTGTCGGCAAAGATCTCGATTTGCGTACCTTTAAAGTCACCGACCAGCTGTCTGGCCGTCTGATGGGACTGAGTGCCGATACCACGCCTCAGGTTGCCCGTATCGACGCCCACAGTCTGGCTCCGGAAGGCATCAGCCGTCTGAGCTACTGCCGTACCGTATTCCATGCCAAGGCCAGCTCGCTGCTGGCCAGCCGCACCCCGACGCAGATTGGTGCTGAACTGTACGGCGAAGCCGGCGTCAGTGCCGATGTTGAGATTATCAGCCTGATGCTGACTCTGCTTGAGTCCGCCGGTGTACAGCAGGTGCATCTGGATCTGGGCCATGTTGGTGTCTTCCGCGCGCTGGCAGCCAAAGCCGGTATCAGCGCTGAGCAGCAGCGTGAGCTGTTTGATCTGCTGAAACTGAAATGCGCCACCGACCTTGAAGCCTGGGCCGCGCGCGAAATTCAGGATGCGGCACTGGCAGAAGCCTTTGCACTGCTGATCCGCCTGCAGGGCGACCGGCAGAAACTGGATGCCGCCATCAGCCGTATGGCCGAGCTGGTACCGGAAACTTCCGCCGAACTGGCACATATTCAGCAGGTTGCAGAGCAGCTTGCACAGCGTTTCCCGCAGACGTCGCTGTATTTCGACCTGACCGAGCTGCGTGGCTATAACTATCACACCGGTCTGGTGTTTGCTGCTTATATTCCTGGCTATGGCGATGCCATCGCTCAGGGTGGCCGTTATGACGAAACCGGCGCGGTGTTCGGCCGTGCCCGTCCGGCAACCGGCTTCAGTGCTGATCTGAAAGTGCTGGCCCGTTTCGGGACCTATCAGGCAGAAGTAAAACAGACAGTAGTTGCACCCAATGAGAATGACCCGGCCTTATGGCAACTGATTGCGCAACTGCGCGAGCAGGGCAAGCGGGTTCTGGTGCCGTTGAACGATGATGCGATCCGGGCGGATCTGTATCTGAAAAAACTGGATGGCCAGTGGCAGCTGGTCGAAGCTTAATTTTTTAGAGTGATTGATACCGCGATGGGCAAAAGCGTTGTTGTTCTGGGCACCCAATGGGGTGACGAAGGTAAGGGTAAGATTGTTGACCTGCTGACTGAAAAAGCCGCCGCTGTAGTGCGCTTTCAGGGTGGTCACAATGCTGGTCATACACTGGTAATCAACGGTGAGAAAACCGCACTGCACCTGATTCCGTCCGGCATCCTGCGTGATGGCGTGACCTGTATCATCGGTAACGGTGTGGTGCTGGCGCCGGATGCTCTGCTGAAAGAGATCCGGGCACTGGAAGAGCGTGGCGTACCGGTAATGGAACGTCTGCGTATCTCCCACGCCTGTCCGCTGATTCTGCCGTATCACTGTGCTCTGGATCAGGCTCGTGAGATCAAGCGTGGCAATGCCAAGATCGGTACCACCGGTCGTGGTATCGGCCCGGCTTACGAAGATAAAGTATCCCGTCGCGGCCTGCGCGTTGGCGATCTGTATCAGCCGGAGTTCGCCGACAAACTGAAAGAAGTGATGGAATACCATAACTTCTCGCTGAAAAATTACTACGGCGTTGACGAAGTCAGCTACGAAGAAACCCTGGCGTCCTGTATGGACTGGGCAGCACAGATCAAAGACGTTGTTGTTGATGCGGTGAATCTGGTGCACGAAATCCGCGAAAGTGGTGGCGACATCATGTTCGAAGGTGCGCAGGGCACACTGCTGGATATCGACCACGGTACCTATCCGTTCGTAACCTCGTCCAACACCACCGCCGGTGGCGTAGCGACCGGTTCCGGCGTAGGCCCGCTCTATCTGGATCAGATTCTGGGTATCACCAAGGCTTACACCACCCGTGTAGGTTCTGGCCCGTTCCCGACTGAACTGTTCGACGACGTGGGTGTACATCTGGCGACTGTCGGTAAAGAAAAAGGCACCACCACCGGCCGTGACCGCCGTTGTGGCTGGTTCGATGCGATGCTGGTGAAACACGCGATCCGCGTAAACTCCATCAACACCATCTGTCTGACCAAGCTCGACGTACTGGACGGTCTGGAGACCATCAAAGTCTGTGTTGGCTACGAAGATGCCGATGGCAATGCCGTGAATGTACCGGCCAGTGCTGATCAGTTCGATAAGATCAAGCCGGTCTATCAGGAACTGCCAGGCTGGAGCGAGTCGACTTTTGGTGCCAAGAGCATCGATGATCTGCCGGAAAATGCCCGTGCTTACGTGCGTTTTGTCGAGCAGGCGATCAACGCTCCGATCGATATTATCTCCACCGGTCCTGACCGTGTAGAAACCATTGTTCTGCGCCACAGCTTCGAGCTGTAATCCCGGCGTCTGAAATAAAGAAACCCCGCAGTTCAGGCTGCGGGGTTTTTTTATGCCTGCTGTTCAGGACAGGCTGCGCCTGAAAGTGGTGAGCCGGATTCACTAATAACCTGTTTTAAATATCCATGATGACGCTGAGGCAATAAAGGCATGGGTATTGCTAAGTTGTCATTTCTGACTTTTATGACATTGCTTGTCGTCAGAAAGCCGGCACACAGAGGCCGGTTCTCACCACTTTAACAACAGGAAAACGCAATGCAGGATTTGTATGATTACCCGGTCGTGATTGAAATACCGGTGGCCTGGGGCGAGATGGATGCTTTCCAGCACGTGAATAACGCTCAGTTCTTCCGCTATTTTGAGAGTGCGCGGGTGCAGTATTTCGACAACCTGAAAATTCTCGATTACATGAACAACTACGCCCGCGGACCTATCCTGGCGTCGACCAATGCTAAATTTCTGGCACCAGTGAAATACCCGGACACCCTGAGTGTGGGTATCCGCAGTCAGCGTCTGGAGAGTGGACGCATTGCGCAGGAGTATGCGGTCTGGAGCCATGAGACATCACGTCTGGTGGCGAAAGGTGAGAGTCTGCTGGTGTTCTTTGACTACAAGGCCGGGCGGCCGTGCGACATACCGGAGGGGCTGGTGGAAAGTATTCTGAAACTGGAGCCGTATTTAGCGGAAAAGGCATCGAGCTGACAGGCCCAATAAAAACGGCAGGATTATCCTGCCGTTTTTATTGTCGCTGCTGAGTTTCACAGCACTATGTCGGCAAAGCTGCTGACGGCGGTATGAGTGGGGTTCTGTGGCAGGGCAGCATCACGCACCAGCCAGCAGGTCTGCAGTCCGGCTTCACGGGCGGCATCCAGTTCTTCAATGATATCTGACAGAAACAGCACATCCGCCGCCTGAATATCGTGCTGCTTCTGCAGTTCGGTGAGGATATTCCGGTAAGAAGCGGCCTCCCGTTTAGCACCGACCAGAGTATCGAAATGACCACTGAACAATGGCAGCAGATCACCGTCCTGTGAATAACCGAAAAACAGCTTCTGCGCCTGTACTGAGCCGGATGAATAGACATACAGCGGAATGCCGCTGGCATGCCAGCGCTGCAGGTATTCGGTGGCATCGGCATACATATGCGCGGCGTAGTCGCGGTTTTTGTAGCCGGCTTCCCAGATCAGTCCCTGCAGGGCTTTCAGCGGTGTGACTTTGCGGTCGGCGGCGATCCATTGCAGCAACAGCGCAATCAGCGCTTCATGGTCAGTGGCGTCAACGTCGATACCTTCGGCGGCAGCCAGCTGCGCGGTCTGTGCCAGTTGCTGCTGCACCTGAGCATCCTGCAGATGGCTGCGCACGTAATCCGGTAAGTGCTGTGCGGCGTACGGAAAGAGCACGTCTTTGACAAAAGAGATGGAGGACGTGGTGCCTTCAATATCGGTCAGAATCAGTTTTACGGTCATCAGGGTGGCGGCTCAGTTTTCCAGGCGGTTAAAGCGTTCGGCAATGTCGCTGCCGGTAAAGTTGGCGACCCAGCCGTCAGGGTTGTTGAACAGACGGATGGCAATAAAGCCCGGATTCGGGCCCATATCAAACCAGTGCGGGGTGTTGGCCGGTACACTGATCAGGTCGCCTTTCTGGCACAGGACTTCAAACACTTTGTTGTCGGCATGCAGGGTGAACAGACCTTCGCCGGCGACGAAGAAACGCACTTCGTCTTCGCTGTGGGTGTGTTCGCTGAGAAACTTCTGGCGCAGCTCGGCTTTCTGCGGATGGTCGGCGCTGAGGCTGACCACATCCACGGTCTGATAGCCGTCTTCCTGCATCAGGCGGTCGATGTCTTTGCGGTAGGCGCTGATGACTTCTTCCGCTTGGGCGCCGGCGCTCAGGTCGCTGCCGGTCTGCCACTGTTCGAAGCGTACGCCAATCTCTGCCAGTCGCGCCTGAATCTTGCTGCTGTTATCACTGGTAAACAACAGATTCGTTGTGTCGTGGTCGGTATAGATGCGGATAATGCTCATGGCAGTCCCTTAGAGTTGACGGAGTTTCAGCAATTCGAGCTGGTAGCCTAACAGGTTTTCCAGCGCTTCCAGATGACGGAAACATTCCGCCAGATCTTTGCCCCAGGTGTACACGCCGTGACCGCGTATCAGGTAGGCGTGGCCCTGACCCTGAGCGCTCATATGCTGTTCGACCAGAGCGGCCAGGCGGGCGATATCCTGATCGTTGGCAAACAGCGGAAAGCTTATGGTGTCTTCGTGGGTGGTTTCCCCGGCGAAGGCTTTCTGCAGCTCCCAGCCGTTAAGCTGCAGCTGATCCTGTGGCCAGATCTGCGACAGCACCACCGCCACCGGCGAGTGGGTATGCAGCACGGCACCAATAGCCAGATCACGTTCGTACAGCTGAGTATGCAGCAGGGTTTCGGCGGAAGGCTTGCCCGGAGTTAGAGCGTGGCCATTCCAGTCGACCACCAGAATATCCGCCGGGGTCAGCTCGCCTTTGTGCTTACCGGAACTGGTCAGTGCGCAGCACTGCTCATTCAGGCGTACGGAATAGTTGGAACTGGTGGCCGGTGACCAGCCACGGCTGTAGAGGATGCGGCCATAATCGCACAGTGCCTGGGCGGCGCGGGCAAAATCCTGCTGATTAAACATGGCCATTCCTCAGCGTGCCAGCAACAGCGCAACGCTGTCGCGGTCGGGTTGCATAATCAGGCCCTTTTCGGTGGCGATGACATCGATCAGGCCAGCCGGGGTAACATCAAATGACGGGTTAATGGCCTGACAGCCGGCCGGTGCAATCGGCTGACCAAAGAGACTGGTGACTTCTTCCTGCGGCCGCTGCTCGATCGGAATATCTTCACCGCTTTCGAGGGTTAAGTCGAAGGTGGTGGTCGGGGCGGCAACCATCACTTTTACCCCATGGTGTTTGGCCAGTACCGCCAGACTGTAAGTGCCGATTTTATTGGCTACATCGCCGTTAGCGGTAATACGGTCGGCGCCGACAATCACCCAGTCGACGTTGCCCTGACGGAACAGCTGCGCGGCGGCGCCGTCGCATACCAGAGAGACAGGAATCTGATCCTGCATCAGTTCCCAGGCGGTCAGACGCGCGCCCTGTAACCACGGGCGGGTTTCCCCGGCGTATACCTGAGTAACCTTACCTTCGGCGTAACCGCTGCGGATAATGCCCAGAGCAGTACCGTGGCCACCGGTGGCCAGTGCGCCGGTGTTGCAGTGGGTGTAGATCACGGCATTTTCCGGCAGCACCGAGGCACCGAACTCGCCCATGGCGAGGTTGGCGGCGATATCTTCTTCGTGAATCTTGCGGGCTTCGGCCACCAGGGTGTGCGCATCGGCGGTGTTCAGCGCGGCCATGCGCTCCAGTGCCCAGAACAGGTTAACGGCAGTCGGACGGGATTCTGCCAGCACATGGTAAGCCTGCTGCAGATCGCGGCCGGCCAGCGCATCAAGGGCATAGCCATAGGCCGCGGCAATACCAATGGCCGGGGCGCCGCGCACGACCATGGCGCGGATGGCATCGGCAACTTCGGCGGCGGTGGTGTATTCGAGTACACGGTGTTCGTGCGGCAGTACGCGCTGATCAAGCAGATGCAGGCTTTGCTGGCGCCATTCGATGGCATGAAAAGAAGCGTGTGCGGATGCAGAATGTGCAGACATGATGGCCGTCCTGATAACAAGGTGCGGGCAGCGGTAACACGCTGCCACGCACTTAAAATAAGGCGGCTATTCTAGCGGAATAGCATCTGATCCTAAACTTTAAACTCGTTTACGATGCTGCGCAGTTGTTCGGCCTGCTCGGCCAGCTGTTCGGAGGCGCTGGCGGTGTTGCTGGCCTCGCGTACGGTATTCTCGGACACCTCATTGATACGCACGATATTGGCGCTGATTTCGGCCGCCACCTGGCTTTGTTCTTCCGCAGCGGTGGCAACCTGAGCGTTCATATTATTGATGGTGGCAACGTGCTGCATAATGCTGTTGAGTGAGTTTTCGGCCTGACGTGACTGTTCCACTGCTTTCTGGGCGTTGCCCTGACTGAGCTCCATCACCTGAACGGCTTCTTTCATATTGCGGTTGAGTCGTTCGGTAACACTCTGGATATCGCTGGTGGTTTCTTCGGTGCGGGCAGCCAGTGCACGAACTTCATCGGCGACCACGGCAAAACCACGCCCCTGTTCCCCGGCGCGGGCGGCTTCAATGGCGGCGTTCAGCGCCAGCAGGTTGGTTTGTTCGGCAATGCCCTGAATGGTTTTGGAGGCATTGCCGATCTGTTCGCTTTCTTTCGCCAGCGTCTGGATAACGTCACGGGCGCGCTGTACATCCTGCACCAGCTCGGTAATGGCGCGGATATTGGCTTCCATCACTTTTTGCGAGGCGCTGGTTTCTTCGCTGGCTTTGCGGGTGGCATCGGCGGCGGATTCGGCGCTCTCGGCAACTTCGGAGGCGGTGGCGGACATCTGGTTGACTGCTGTGGCTACCTGTTCAATCTCATCCTGCTGGTGCTGGATGCCACGGCGGGTGGCGGTGGCGATGGTCAGCACCTTTTCAGAACCGGCGGACACACCAAGGCTTAAGTTAGCCATTACCCGAACCAGCAGCTGCAGGTGGCTGATAAAGCCGTTGAAGTTGGTCACCAGCTTACCTATTTCGTCTCTGGCACTGGTCTGCAGACGCACGGTCAGGTCGCCCTGGCCGGTCGCCATAGCGCCCAGTGAATATACGATCCGGTTAACCAGCCGGGTGATCAGACTGGAGATGTACCAGGCGGTAAATTGCAGCATGGCGATCATAATCAGCGCGATCATCAGGCCGACTTTCAGTGTGCGTGTGCTCTCGTCGCTGGTGGCCTGAATTTCGGCTGAGAAGTTCTGATAGTTCTGCTGGCGTAACTGCTCCAACATGTTACTGAAGGCATCGTAAGTCTGGTTTGCCTGCTGCGCCCGTTGCGCCAGTTGTGCCAGCTCTATTGAGCCCTGAATCATGCCTCCGGCCATCAGGCTGGCGCTTTGCCAGTACTCATTGTAGGCGTTGCTGAGTTGCGTAATCTGAGGGTTGTCTGGCAGCAGCTCACGGATAGCATCCAGTGTGGTCAGCATGTCCTGATGATAGCGGCGGGCTTCATCAATGCGGTCTTCATCCAGATCGGCAACAGCATTCGCCAGCTCGTTGCGGACTTTAAATAACAGCAGGCCACTGTGGTCGATTTTTTCGGTCAGTGGGAAGGTTACCTGCTTCATATGCATCAGGCTGGCGTCCATTCTCTGCTGCGCGAGCAGGGAATAGCCCAGATAGATGAGAAAACCGGCGGCACCGGTCAGGGCAATAGCAAAAATTTTGTAGCGCAGGGATAGTCCGTTAAACAGCATCATGCAGCATCATCCTGATTGAAAGCTCAGGATTAGGAATAGCTGACAGGGCGGGATGCGACAAGGAGGGTGACCAGATAGTCAGAATGTCCTTTAAGGAATAACTGAAGTCACAAAAACTCAATGGTTATAGTCATGCCGGAGTATGAGGCTGTTGCTCATACTCCGGCATCAGACAGGATCAGAGCATATCCTGCATTTGCTGGTAAGCGCGTACCAGGCCGTTGGTAGATCCGTCAAAATGTTGCGGAATACGCTGTGATTCCAGCGCTTCCAGTACTTTATTACCAAGCTGTTTACCCAGTTCCACGCCCCACTGGTCGAAGGAGTTTACGCCCCAGAGCATGCCCTGCGCTGCGACCTTATGCTCGTACAGAGCGATCAGTGCGCCAATGGTCTGTGGCTTGGATTTCGGATAGTACAGGGTATTACTCGGACGGTTACCGGGAATGACCTTCTGCGGCGCCAGTACGATGGCTTCGGCCTTGCTCATGCCGGCGGCAATCAGTTCTTCGATGGCTTCTTCTTCCGATTTACCCTGCAGCAGCGCCTGACTCTGGCTCAGACAGTTGGAGACCAGCATGGCGTGGAAGTTATCGATCGGATTGTGGCTGCACATCGGCATGATGAAGTCACAGGGCGAGAAGTGGGTGCCCTGATGCAGCAGCTGGTGAAATGCATGCTGGCCGTTGGTGCCGACGCCACCCCAGATGATCGGGCCGGTCTGGTAGTCGACCTGATAACCATCGGCGGTGACCGACTTGCCGTTACTTTCCATATCGAGCTGCTGCAGGTGAGCCGGCAGGGTACGCAGATAGTGGTCGTACGGCAGGATGGCGTGGGAGTTCACACCGAAGAAGTTTACATACCAGACGCCGAGCAATGCCATGATGACCGGCATATTCTGCTCCAGCGGTGCGGTGCGGAAATGCTCGTCCATTTCGAAAGCGCCGCGCAGCAGATCGCGGAAGTTGTCGATGCCGATTGCCAGTGCCAGCGGTAAACCAATGGCCGACCAGAGCGAATAGCGGCCGCCGACCCAGTCCCACATCGGGAAAATATTCTCTTCGGCGATACCAAACTCAACGGCTTTCTCAACATTGGATGACACCGCGGTAAAGTGTTTGGCCAGGTCACTTTCGTTACCGCCGTTATCCAGGAACCACTGGCGACAGGCCATGGCATTCTTCAGGGTTTCCTGGGTACTGAACGACTTCGACTGAATAATAAACAGCGTGGTGGCCGGGTCGAGGCGCTTCAGAATCTCGGTGATATGGGAGCCATCGATATTGGCCAGATAGTGAATGGTCAGGCGGCTGTCCCAGTAGGGTTTTAATGCGCCGGATGCCAGCTTGGGGCCAAGGAATGAACCGCCGATGCCGATGGAGACCACATCGGTAAAAGCTTTGTTGGTGTAGCCGCGCCATTGATTACGGCGGATCTTCCAGCAGAACTCCTCCATACGATGCACGGTATCTTTGATTTCCGGCATGATGTCCTGGCCGTTAACCAGCACCGGGCGGTCGCTGAAATTGCGTAAAGCGGTGTGCAGGGCCGGCCGCTTTTCACTGCGGTTAATGGCTTCGCCGCTGAACATGCTGTCGATATGCAGCGGCAACTCGCGCTCGTGGGCCAGCTGCACCAGCAGACGCATGGTCTCTTCAGTAATGCGGTTTTTGGAGTAATCCAGATTCAGGCCGGCAGCCTGCAGATGAAAACGTTCGAAGCGGTATGGGTCTGCGGCAAACCAGTCACGCATATGCTGGTCTTTGAGTCCGGCATAATGTTGCTGCAGCAACTTCCAGCTTTCGGACTGGGTCAGGCTTCCTGTTACGGCCATGAACTTTCCTTAAATGGGTCGGATAACAACGACAGGTCAGATGCGGCGAGTATACGGAAGGCAACAACAACGGGCAAAGCCTGCGCTCAGGGCTGACAGAGGCCCATAAAAAAACGCCGCATAAAGCGGCGTTTATTGGTCTGGCAGTGAGCAGGGCTCAGGCTACCTGGACCGGAATATCGAAGCTGGTATGGCTGACGCTGTTATCAGCGTTCAGGTACACCATCTTAGGCTTGAACGTGGCCAGCTCTTTTTCGTCATAGTTAGCGTAAGCACAGATAATAATGCGGTCGCCCACATCAGCCATATGCGCTGCAGCACCATTTACGGAAATGATACCTGAACCATCTTCGCCACGAATAATATAGGTGGTGAAGCGTTTGCCATTATTGATGTTATAGATCTGGATCTGTTCAAACTCACGCATACCCGCGAGATCCAGCAATTTGCCGTCAATGGCACAAGAGCCTTCATAGTTCAGCACCGAGTGCGTAACCCGAGCCTGATGAAGCTTGGCTTTGAGCATGATGGATTGCATGGTAAACCCTTTCTTTACTATTCGGACGATTCTTCACTGTGGGAGCAGGTCCTGCAGCGCCGGAATTGTTCACTTATCACCCATATGGGCACAAGGCGGCGAAGTATGCCTCAATCATTCGCCTGATTCAATGTCACCTGAAGATTATCAATTAAGCGTGCTGAGCCAAGGAAAGCGGCGCCCAAAACGACTACAGAGTGGTCATTCAGTGTTGCCGGAGCCAGGTCTGAAGTACGGCGGATTTCCAGATAATCGGTACGGAAACCCCGCTGATTCAGGCGTTCTTCTGCATTTTTCAGGCTGTCGGAAAGGTCTTTTCCGGCTTTGAAGTCGTCAGCGATCTCGCTCAGGGTCTGATACAGGCCCGGGGCCAGCGCCCGTTCTTCGGCGCTCAGATAACCGTTACGGGAGCTTAAGGCGAGGCCATCAGCTGCGCGTTTGGTCGGTACCGGGACGATTTCCAGCGGCATGCACAGGTCGTTCACCATTTTGCGGATTACCGCTACCTGCTGAAAATCTTTTTCACCAAAAAAGGCCATATCCGGCAGTACCTGATTGAACAGTTTGCTGACCACCGTCGATACGCCGTCAAAGTGGCCAGGACGACTGCCGCCGCACAGCCCCTCAGATACGACCGGTACATGCACAATGCTCTGTGCGTCCTGGCCGTTGGGGTACATTTCATCGACATCGGGCGCAAACAGCAGATCACAGCCGGCGGCGGCGAGCTTTTCCTGATCGGCAGGCAGGGTGCGCGGGTAGCGTGCCAGATCGCTCTTATCGTTGAACTGCAGTGGGTTAACGAAAATGGATGAGACGGTAAAGCAGTCTGCCGCCAGCGAGCGCTCGATCAGGCTGATATGGCCTTCGTGCAGATTGCCCATGGTTGGCACAAACCCGATACGGCGGCCGCTGTTGCGGGCATTGCGCACATGTTCACGCAGCTCGCGGATGGTATGAACGGTAATCATGCGCTGAATCCGTGTTCGGCGGCCGGGAACTGGCCGGATTTCACTTCTTCCACATAGGCGGCAAAGGCCTGCTGCACGTTACGGCCATCGGTGAGGAAATTTTTCACAAACTTAGGAGTAAAACCGGAATTCAGGCCCAGCATATCGTGCATCACCAGAACCTGCGCATCGGTATCAGCACCGGCGCCGATACCAATCACCGGAATGGATACCGCGGCACTGATACGCGCAGCAAGGGCGCTGGGGACACATTCGAGCAGCAGCAGGTCGGTACCGGCTTTTTCCAGCGCGATGCAGTGGGCCAGCATAGCTTCGGCTTTATCGTCTTCACGGCCCTGTACGCGGTAACCGCCGAATTTGTTGACCGATTGCGGTGTCAGGCCGAGGTGTACGCACACCGGCACACCCTGACGGCCCAGAGACTCAACCAGCGGGATCAGCCAGTCATCACCTTCCAGCTTGACCATATGCGCACCGGCCTGCATCACTTTACGGGCGCTTTCCAGCCCCTGTTCCAGCGTGCCGTAACTCATAAACGGCAGGTCGGTCATAATGAATGCCGGGCGCTTGGCGCGGCGGTTACCACGGGCAACAGCCTCAGTGTGATAAACCATATGTTCAACCGTGACCGGCAGTGTGCTGTCCTGGCCCTGAATCACATTGCCGAGGGAGTCGCCGACCAGCAGCACTTCGACACCGGCATCGGCTGCCAGTTGGGCAAAGGTCGCGTCGTAGGCGGTCAGGACCGAAAATTTTTCCTGCCCGGCTTTCATTGCCTGCAGTGAGCGGATACTGATGGGACTCATGGTCATTCTCCGGTTACAGCGTTTCGTTTAGAAACAAATCTGGGGCGTATGGTGCGGATTGGCGCTTATAAGTCAACTGTCAGAGCAGTCAACAAACCTGTGGCGGTGGCCCGATGCGTTGCAGATCGCCACCGAATTCCGGCGTCAGCTCAGCAATGGCGCGGCCATCGGGCAGGTGCAGATCGGCGGCAATTTCAGTCAGCGGCAGCAGTACAAAACTGCGTTTGTGCATCTCGTGATGGGGAATATTCAGGCGTTCGCTGCGCATTGTCAGATCGCCATACAGCAGCAGATCGAGATCGATACAGCGCTCACCCCAGTGGCGGCGTTTGATGCGGCCCTGTTCGCGCTCCTGAGCCTGCAGGGCATCCAGCAGGGCCAGCGGTTCGAGGCTGGTTTCCAGTTCGGCAACAGCATTCACGTAATCCGGCTGATCCTGCGGCCCTAATGGTTTGCTGCCGTACAGTGAGGAGCAACGCAGCAGGCGGCTGTGCGGTAATGCAGCCAGCGCGCGCAGAGCGATAGTGATCTGCGCGGCAGGATCGTCAAGGTTGGCACCGAGGCCAATAAAGCAGCGAATCATAAGGATGAACGGCCGTCGTCAGTTCGCCTGGGGAGGACGGCGATTGCGGTTGCGCGGTGAACGGCGGCGGCGTTTTTTGTACTCGCCCTGACCGTCAGCATCGCCTGTGCGCTCGAAATCGCGTGGCGGACGGCTCTGTACCAGATCCGGATGCTCCTGCTGCAGGCGCGTCCAGAAACCACCGATACCATTCAGGTTTTCACCGGACTGCTCGCGCAGCAGCACAAAATCGTAGGCGGCACGGAAGCGCGGGTGGGTTAACAGATCTTCAGCCTTGCGGCTCTGGGTGCGGGCCAGACGTAACTGCATCTCCCAGATTTCACGCATCGGGATAGAAAAGCGCTTGGGAATGGCGGTGCTCTGAATCTGCTGCGCCAGAACCCGGTCGGCTGCTTTCTGCAGTGCCGGATGCGGTGGCATGCCTTTGGCCTCGAATTCTTTCTGGATACGCACCAGTGGTGGCCAGAGCAGGGCTGCGAGGAAGAAGTAAGGTGTTACCGATTTACCCGCACGGATGCGCTCATCGGTGTTACGCATGGTGTTCTCTGCCATGGTCAGTGCCTGCGGGTCATCGCGCAGGCATTGCTCAGTAGCCGGGAACAGCGGGCCAAACAGCTGATACTCACGCAGCAGGCGCAGGGTATCCAGCGCCTTGCCGTGCAGAAACAGTTTGAGAATCTCTTCAAATAAACGTGCGGCCGGAATCTGTTCCAGCAATGGGGCCATCACCGGGATTGGCTCGGCGGTATGCGCCTCAATGCTGAAATCCAGTTTGGCGGCAAAACGGATGGCGCGCAGCATCCGCACTGGATCTTCGCGGTAACGGGTTTCCGGGTCGCCGATCAGGCGCAGACGACGGTTTTGCAGGTCATCCCAACCGCCGGCATAAGCATGCACGCTGTAGTCGGCAATATCGTAATAGAGAGCGTTGATGGTGAAATCGCGGCGTACGGCGTCTTCGTCTTTGTTGCCGTAAACGTTATCACGCAGAATCATGCCCTGATCGCCCTTGGCGGCAATCTTACTGGAGTGTTCCTCAGTGGGCGGGGCGCGGAATGTGGCTACTTCAATTACGTCGCGGCCAAAGACCACGTGCACCAGCTTGAAACGACGGCCGATCAGACGGGAATTACGGAACAGCTGATTAACCTGTTCAGGGGTGGCGTCGGTTGCTACGTCGAAATCTTTTGGATGCAGGCCCAGCAGGGTGTCACGAACGCCACCGCCAACCAGCAATGCCTGGTGTCCGGCTTTGTTCAGCCGGTACAGTACTTTGAGGGCATTTTCGCTGATGTTGCTGCGACTGATGCTGTGCTCGTCACGTGGCACGATGGTCAGCTGCACATCGGTACGTGGTTTCTTTTTGCCGAACAGGCGGATAACAGATTTGATCAAATTGGTTGGCCGTTTCACGGATTCAGAAGTCTTAGGGCCTGTTAACACTAATTAAACAGGCCTGTTATTGGCTAAAATTTCCTCAGGCAAGGCGCTGAGAGTGTGGCCTAACGGGTTAAGCGAACGAACAGTAACGCAGTATGAGGGAATTTTAGCCATAACCCTGCGGGCTGAGGCCAGTGTTCCCCATTAACGTCGTCGTTCGTCATTCATTTAGCCCGCTAATATCACTCCTCTCTCCTTGTTCTGAGAAAAACTGGTTCTCAGCAGGCCCTGTTCACTTAGTGTTAACAGGCCCTGATCTTGCAGATAAGCAGGCGAGTGTAACGGTTCACCTGAATTTAAGGAACCTCTGAATAGCCTCGTCCGCCTGCAATGGCCGCTGAGTCTGTGTTTCCGGGGAGCAGATAAACAAAAAGCCGCATCAGCGGCTTTGTGAGTCTTCTCTTTTATTATTGTTATTTTTCAACCAGGCGAACCGACTGTTTTGAATGGACAGGTTCCTGCCCTTTATTTTTCTTATTCTTCACAGCAAAGAGCTGTGCATTCAAAACAGCGTGTTCATAACACCGGTCTTTTATTGTTGTTGTTATCGAAGACCGTTTTGCCCGGCGCTTTGTTATTTTTATAAGTCGCCGGTTTTACACTCAGGACGTTTGTTATTTTTATTGTTCGCCTCAGTGTTCTGCTATGTATAAAGCACTAGCCGTGCCAGTTTTTAAAAATCCTTTTAAATCAATGGCTTAGTTGTTTTTCGGAGGAATTGTTACCCTTGTGTTCGACTAAAGTGTTACTGCGGACGGGGTCTGAGGTAACAGTCAGTGTTTCGTGGGTAACATTGTGTAACGAGGGGCGGATCGGTGTCTGTCTGACCGGGGATGGCGCTTTTTCTGTCAGAACAAAGTACTGCCTGTTGGCCGTTGTGCGAAATATTCTGTTAAGCCTGCAGCAGAACCTGATTCACGCAGATGGCGAAAGCACAGCGCTGGTGGTAACAGAATGTTGTGGTCGCCAACAGGTTCTTTGGTCTGGATGACGCTTGAGGTGTGGTTTGCGGGAAGCAAGGATTGCTGACTGGGTCTTGCAGATAAGAGAGATGATTGCTTTGCCAGCTGTGTCGCGGGCAAAGCAATCGTCTTTCAGTGAGTCGGGGCTTGTTATTATTGTTCTGAACTCAGTGGCCGTTTTTATTTTTATTGTCTGGCCTGTCGCGCTCGTTTTCTTATTTTTATTTTATGAGGCGCATTTTTTATTGCTTTGCTAACTATATAGCTAATGCCGTGCCAATTCTGATGGTTTGTAAAAAATCATTATTTATCAATGGGTTATGATTTTTCTTTGGTGGTGGCTCAAATTGCGTTCCACTAAAGTGTTACGCTGCTTGGCGGCAAATGACTGATATTTAGGAGTGGGTGTAACCGAACGGTTACACTTTGGCGGTCTGGCTGGCCTCAGTAACCTGTCTGAGGCTGTGATTGTTACTGACTACTTTCTTTTGCGTGGGGTTCCCCGGCATGCGGCGGGGTTCCCCGGCATGCGGCGGGGTTCCCCGGCATGCGGCGGGGTTTCCCGGTATCGTGGCGTTCCCGTCAGGGATCGCCTGAAGAATGGCTGGTTGTTACTTACTGCTTTTCTTGCGCGGAATTCCCAGTCGCTGGCGACGTTCCCACAGACTTTTACGTGAGATGCCCAGCTTACGGGCCAGGTCGGTCTCGGTCATGTTGTGTTCGTTTTCCAGCACGAAGTGCACAAAGTAGTCGTCCAAAGATAGATCGCCCTGCTGGGGTTGACCATCAACTGGCCCGTATTGTTCATTCTGCAGCAGGTTTTCACGCATCGCCGGGCTGACATAGCGGTCCGGTGAGAGATCGATCCCCAGCAGATCAGCGCCGATACTTTCGTCATCGGCAAGAATAACGGCACGCTCTACTGCGTTTTCCAGCTCGCGCACGTTACCCGGCCAGTTGTACTGGCGGATGGCCTGGGTAGCTTCGGCGGTAAAGTGCATTGGCGGTTGCTGCATTTTTTCGCAGGCGCGGGTGAGCATGGCATTGGCAATTTCAACCACATCGTCGCCCCGCTCGCGCAGTGGCGGCAGATGCAGTTCAACCACATTCAGACGGTAGTAAAGGTCTTCACGGAACTCGCCGCGACTGGCCAGATCTTTCAGGTTGCGGTGGGTTGCTGCTACCAGGCGGACATCGACCTTTCTGCTTTGTACTGAGCCTACGCGGCGGATTTCGCCTTCCTGCAGTACGCGCAGCAGGCGTGCCTGAGCCTCGAGTGGCAGTTCACCGATCTCATCAAGAAACAGGGTGCCGCCATCAGCGGCTTCGACCAGTCCCTGACGCATGGCGTTGGCGCCGGTAAAGGCGCCTTTTTCATGGCCAAACAATTCCGATTCGATCAGGGTTTCCGGAATGGCAGCGCAGTTTACCGAGATCATTTCCGCATCGCGGCGCCGGCTCTGATTGTGCAGCGCCCGTGCGACCAGCTCTTTACCGGTGCCGGATTCGCCCTGAATCAGGACGGTGGCGTCGGTGGGGGCGACTTTGCTGATTTTTTTGAACAGCAACAGCATGGGTTCGCAGCTGCCGATGATGCCGCTGACCGGATACTCTTTGCTGACTTCCTTGCGCAGATCGGTATTGGTTGGTTTATGACTGAGGCTGGATTCTTTCAGGATGCGTTTTACCGCCTGAATCATTTCGTCATGGTCGAAAGGTTTGGCGATGTAATCCACAGCCCCCATCTTCATGGCGTCAACCGCCGAGCGCAGGCTGGCGTAGCTGGTCATGATCAGGACCGGAGTGTCTCCGGCCAGCTCGACCAGTTCGGTGCCCATACCGCCGGGCAGGCGCAGATCGCTGATGATCAGGCTGTAGCGGCTCAGGTCTTCATTTTTGGCGGCATCAAGGGAATCCACATCGGTAACTTCGTAGTCGTGGCGCTGCAACAGGCGGCGCACGGACTGACGGATAATGGCTTCGTCTTCAACAACCAGGATGTGACTCATGCAACGGGTTCCGATTCTTCAGTGTGATGATAGCGTGGCAGGCTGACTTTAACACAAGTGCCGCGGCCGTCGGCGACCGGACTTTCAATAGCGATGTGGCCGTAATGTTCTTCGATGATCGAATACACCAGTGACAGTCCCAGTCCGGTGCCTTTACCGACTTCTTTGGTGGTGAAAAAAGGTTCAAAAATGCGGTCGACTTTGTCGGCTGGAATGCCGTGACCCTGGTCGATAATGCGCACTATCACCTGATGCTCGTCGGTATCGGCAGTAACCCGGATGTTTTGTCCGGGTTCGCTGGCATCCCGCGCATTACTCAGCAGGTTAACGAATACCTGCACCAGACGCTGGGCATCACCAAGCACCATAACGTCAGCGGCACATTCGTTGATAAAGGCGATGTCCTGACTGCGTTTACTCAGGCGCAGCAGCTGCATGGCTTCATCGATAATGTGTGCCAGATTGACCGGTTCATGTTCGGTGGAGTGATGGCCGGCGTGGGCAAAGTTCATCAGCGACTGCACGATGCGGGTAACCCGCTTGGTCTGCTCCTGAATCTGGTTGGCCATTTCCAGCAGCTCAGGATTGTCGGTTTCATAGCGGATGGTCTGCGCCAGACAGTCGATACCGGTAATGGGGTTGCCGATCTCGTGTGCCACACCGGCCGCCAGACGGCCAATAGAGGCCAAGCGCTCGCTGTGCATCAGCTCGTCTTCCAGCAATTGGGTTTCAGTCTGATCTTCCATCAGCACGACAATCCCGCCGGGCTGGCCGCCGCTGGGCTTGATTACCGATTTATGCAGACTGTACCAGCGCGGACGGGCGCCGATATCGACACGCTTTTTGTGTTCGTGCATGGGTTCGTTAAGAACGAAATCCTGCAGCAGCGTATTCCACGGTGGTGGCAGACGGCTGAGATGTGAGCCGGTGACCTGAGCGGCATCGATCTGGGTCAGCTCAGTCATTGCCTGATTCCACATCAGAATCTCACCGTCATCGGCCAGAGAGCATACCCCCATCGGCAGGCGCTCCAGTGTCTGGCGGTGATAACGGCGCAGGTTATCCAGCTCGCCGGCCAGACCGCTGAGGCGGTCATGGAAGCCTTCCAGACGCTGCTCAATCTGGTAGATATCTTCACTGAGTTCGGCATTTTCCTGAAACGGCAGGTAACGGCTGACGATATCGTGCGCTACCGTCGGTCCCATCAGGCCGGATAGATTGGCCTCCAGTCTGGCGCGCAGACGGCGCAGGGCGTAGGGGCGGTCTTCATAGGAGGGCAGATCGAGGTCACTCAGCGCCTGATAGACCTCGCGTTCGGCGACGTAGCGTCCCAGCGGTTTACTCAGCGACATAATCACATCATTGGAGTTACCGGCAATCAAAGGGCGGCGGCTGGGGCGTGAGACGGTATCAATGGAACAGGCTTCGGCAGCGGACATTTCCGAAGCCTTCTGCTTGCTGCTGAGACTCACCAAGACAAACAGCAACAGGTTGATGGCAAAAGCTGACAGTGCGGCCAGATGCCAGTTGCTTTCATCCACGGCGGCCAGCGGCAGTGGTACTTGCCAGCCCAGTGCCAGTTCAGAAAACGGCAGCAGCATGCCATAAGTCCACACCAGAATACCGGCGATCAGGCCTGATAAAAAACCTTTGCGGTTGGATTTGGGCCAGTACAGCAACCCCAGTACGCCGGGTAAAAACTGCAGAGCGGCAACAAAGGCAAGAATCCCCAGGCGGTTAAGATCCAGATCGGCGCCGACAGAGCGGTAGAAACCGTAGGCCAGCAGCAGAATGCCGGCGATCAGCGAGCGCCGCATCCACAGCAGCCAGCGATAAAAATCGTGGCGCGGACTGGGCTTGTGGAAAGGCAGCACCAGATGATTGAGGAACATGGCGGCGGTGGCCAGGGTTATCACAATCATGATGCCTGAGGCGGCGGCCAGACCGCCGACAAAGGTCAGTATCACCAGAAACGGCGACTCCAGTTTCAGGCCAATGCCAATGGCAAAGTACTCCGCCGGCGTTTGCACATTGAGGTAGACCCCGGCCCACAGAATCGGCGGTACGGCCATGCTCATGGCCAGCAGAAACAACGGAAAGCCCCAGCTGGCGGGCTTCAGTGCATCGTTGTTCAGGTTTTCAGTAAAGGTCACATGGAACATATGTGGCATAACGATGGCCGCGGCAAAAAACACCAGCAACAGCGTACGCCACGGCCCTTCCTGCAGGGTAATCTGCTGGTTGGACAGACGGTCCTGATTATCGATCAGCCACTGTTCCAGCCCGCCGACCTGATCGAAAATACCAAACAACGCCACGCCGGCCAGTACCAGAATGGCGGTCAGTTTCAGCAGTGATTCAAAGGCCAGGGCAAATACCAGCCCTTCGTGCTTTTCCCGCGGCGAAACATGACGCGCACCGAACAGTACGGCAAAGATAATCATGGTGACACAAAAGCCGAAGGCCAGCGTGGTCGCCGGCCACTCGCTGTTGAGCAAATGCAGGGTGTCGGCGATGGCGCTGATCTGCAGCGTCAGCATCGGAATCACAACGGCGAGGGTAAATACTGACACCAGCATACCGGCCAGACGCGAGCGGTAACGGAAAGCGAGCAGATCGGCCAATGATCCCAGCTGATAAATCCGGGCAATATGCATAATAGGGCGCAGCAGGATCGGCGACATAACAAAGGCGCCGGAGATGCCAAGGTAATAGGCGAGGAAGCCATAGCCGTACTGGCTGGCCATGCCCACCGAGCCATAAAAAGCCCAGGCGCTGGCATACACGCCAAGCGAGAAAATATACACCAGCGGGTGACGCACCCAGCGGCGCGGAACCCAGCCGCGTTCAACCGCATAAGCGGTGGTAAACAGTGCGCCGAGGTAGCCTAAAACGATCAGCCCCAGCTGACCCAGACTAAAGCTCATCGTCACCCCGCTTATGATTCAGCCAGATATAAAAGCCGATCAGTAACAGCCAGATAGCAAAGGGGCGATACCAGGCGCCGCGATCATCGAGCCACCAGTCCATCATTATGGGGGAAAACAGATAAATCCCCACCAACAGCGCCAATCCAAGGCGGTAATCGTACATAACCACGTCGTCGCGAAATGAAAGCGGCAAGCGTACCACAAAGTTGTCAGCCGGCAGACGCTTCACGTTGAAAGCCCTGTGGTGCCGGGCGCTCGCGCTGGCCGGCCAGAGCCAGTGGCTGCCAGTGCTGAACTGCCCACTGCAGCAGTTCGCCGGGCGAGCATGACTGCAGTGGCGGCGGGGGCTGCTGGCCGAGCCAGCTCAGTGCCAGCCACAGGGTCTGGCTGATATTTTCTGTGGTCAGCGGCTGTGCCAGATTCTGTTTGCTCAGCTTCTGCCCATTAGCCTCCAGCGCTACCGGGATATGGCTGTAGCAGGGCAAGGGATGCTGCAGTGCCTGGTAGAGCAGGATCTGGCGTGCGGTGGAGTCGATCAGGTCGATACCACGCACGATATGGGTAATGCCCTGATCAATATCGTCGGTAACCACCGCCAGCTGATAGGACCAGGGGCCATCGCGGCGTTTGATAACAAAATCGCCAATCTCCTGTGTCAGGTCGCTGCACCAGCGGCCCTGTAAACCATCATCAAAACACAGCTCACCGGCCGGGCAGAGAAAACGCCAGGCGATATCCGTTGTTGCCTGACAGTGGCAATTACCCTGATGCGGCAAACCGCCAAGCTGTTTGCGCGAACACTGACAGGGAAAGGCCAGGTCGTTACTGATCAGCTGCTGCAGTACCTGTTGGTAGGCGTCATGACGTTCACTCTGGTAACGCACCTCGCCATCCCAGTGCAGGCCGTAGGCGTCGAGAATATGCAGAATGGCGCTGGCGGCAGAGGGGTCTTCACGGGGCGGGTCGAGATCTTCGATACGCACCAGCCAGCGACCGTTATTAGCACGGGCATCGACATAGCTGGCCAGCGCGGCAAGCAGTGAGCCGAAGTGCAAGGGTCCGGTGGGAGAGGGCGCGAAGCGGCCGGTATAGGGAACAGATAAAGAGGGATTGGCCATGACGGCAGTGTCTGACATGAAAGGGTCAGTCATCGGAGGAAAAAGAAAGCGCGGATGCCATTGGCAGCCGCGCGTTCAGCCGGATCAGACGCCCAGCTGTCTTTCTTTGATTTCCGCCAGCGTCTTGCAGTCGATGCACAGATCGGCGGTAGGACGGGCTTCCAGACGGCGGATACCGATTTCCACGCCACAGGCGCTGCAGTAGCCATAGTCGCCTTTGCCGATCAGATCGATGGTTTTCTCGATCTTCTTGATCAGCTTACGCTCACGGTCACGGGTGCGCAGTTCCAGGTTGAACTCTTCTTCCTGACTGGCACGATCGTTAGGATCGGCGTAGTTGTTCAGCTCGGTTTGCATGTGCTCTTTGGTGCGGTCCACTTCTTCCATCAGCTCCTGTTTCCAGTTGCGCAGGATGGTTTCAAAGTGCGCCAGCTGAGCATCACTCATGTATTCTTCATCTTTGCCAATTTCGTAAGGAGTGAAATCGGACAGGGCAAATTCTTTTTTATCTTGCGGCATTGCGTTACTGCCTCACCTGGTAAACCGGTTTAACCGGACATCGGGTCCATGCGCCCCGGGAAATAACACTTCTCTTCCCCGGGCTCCAAATGATAAGGCGGGGAAACTATCAGATAACCTGCCAAGCGCCAACTATTTCCGCAGGGTTTTGTTGGCTTTGGTTGCTGCCGGTCAGCCATCTGGCACAATAGGCCGGTTATTTTGTTGTCTTCTTTATCGGTTTTCGTCTGTATTTATTGATAGTTGAGTTGTTATGTCTACCGAACAGGCTCAGGCCTCATCTGCTTCTGCCCGCCGTTGTGCGGATATCAAACCCTTTCAGGTAATGGCCATTCTGGCCGAAGCTCAGGCGCTGCAGGCGCAGGGGCAGGACATTATTCATCTGGAGGTCGGCGAGCCCGACTTCCCGACGCCACAACCGATGATTGATGCCGCCATCAAGGCGATGAATGCCGGTAAAACCGGCTACACCCCGGCGCTGGGCCTGCCCGGGTTGCGTCAGAAACTGGCGGATTATTACCACAGCCGTTTTGGTGTCAGCATCAGCCCGAAGCGTATTGTGCTGGCACCGGGAGCCTCAGGCGCCTTACTGCTGTTAACGGCGGCACGGTTGAATCCGGGGCAGAAGATGTTGCTGGCCGATCCGGGGTATCCCTGTAACCGTCACTTTGCCCGGGTGTTTGAAGGCCGCGGGCAGCTGCTGCCCTGTGGTGCGGCGCAGAAGTTTCAGCTGACGGCGGCCGATATTCGTCAGCACTGGTCGGCAGATACCAAAGTGGCGCTGGTGGCGTCACCGGCCAACCCGACCGGCACCGTGTTGTCGCCGGATGAACTCAGTGCACTGGCGGCGGCTGTACGGGAACAGCAGGGCGAACTCTGGGTGGATGAAATCTATCAGGGGCTGAATTACACCAGTGCGCCGCAGACGGTCCTGTCAGTGGCGGATGATGCAGTGGTGCTGAACAGCTTTTCCAAATTTTTTGGTATGACCGGCTGGCGTCTGGGCTGGGCGGTGGTGCCGGAGTCCTGGGTGCCGGATCTGGATACCCTGGCGCAGAACCTCTTTCTGGCGCCACCAACACCGGCGCAATACGCTGCGCTGGCGGCCTTTGAGCCAGAGACGATGGCGATTCTTGAGGAGCGCCGGGCGGAGCTGGCCGAACGCCGTGACTATCTGCTTGAAGCTCTGCCGCAACTGGGTTTTGGCGTGCCGGTCGCACCCGACGGTGCGTTTTATATCTATGCCGATGCCAGCCGCTTTACCAGCGACAGTCTGAGCTTCTGCTCGCAGGTACTGCGTGAAACCGGCGTGGCCATTACGCCGGGCGTCGACTTTGGCGAACACGAAGCCGGCAGTCATGTACGTTTTGCCTTTACCACCCGCCTTGAGCGTTTACAGGAAGCGGTTGCCCGCCTGCAGAACTGGCTGACAGCCGTTGGCGGAGTACGCTGATGCGTTACGATGCGCCGCTGGTCGGCGGGCGTTTAATCAAACGCTATAAACGTTTTCTGGCCGATATCGTGCTCGACAGCGGTGAGGAAATTACCGCCCACTGCCCGAACACCGGCTCGATGAAACACTGCGCCGAACCCGGCAGTCGCGTGTGGTTGTGGGACTCCCTGCCATCCGGCGCGGCGGCCAAACGCAAATACCGTTACAGCTGGGAATGGGTGGAAATCGCCGGGCGTTATAAAGCCTGCATCAATACCGCCCGCCCGAATCAGCTGGTGGCCGAGGCTCTGGCCGCCGGGCGCATTGCTGAGCTGGCGGGGGATTATCAGATTCTGCCGGAACCTAAAGTTGAAGACGGGCGGCTGGATTTTCTGCTGCAGCCACAGCAGCTGCAAGAACCCGAGGTGTATGTTGAGGTCAAGAGCGTTACTCTTCTCGATAACCCTCAGCCCCTACCCCGGCTTGATCAGCCGCAGGCCAGTGATGGCTGGGGCAGTTTTCCGGATGCGGTGACCGCTCGCGGCCTGAAGCACCTGCGCCGTCTGGCCGAGTTGCGCCAGCAGGGGTATCGTACCCTGCTGTTATTCTGTGTACCGCATGAGGGCATTACCCGGGTGCGCCCGGCGCGGGCCATTGATCCGGCGTATGCTGCGGCACTGGCTGAGGTGATGGAACAGGGCGTTGAGGTGCTGGCTTATCAGGCGCAGTTTTATGCGAATGCCAGCGGTCTGGAGCTGGGGCAGTGTTTGCCGGTGGATATTGCTGGCTGATACTGGAACAAATGGCACAACTGATTACAAAAACAAGGTAAGTACGATGAAACGCAATCTTATTATTCTCATTATTGGTCTTTTACTGGGCGCCTGGATTGGTTCCAATCTGATCCGTGACCGCGATCCGTTCGCTAATCCGTTTAAATCGGATGCGCTGATTGATCGTCTGAAAGACGGTGGATCGGATCTTCTGGAAGGCGGTAAGGACGTGCTGCAGGACGGTATCGATAAGCTGAAAAAGTAACGGCCGCTTGCGGTGTTACAGATCGACCCAGATCCGTCCATCGCGGATTTCGTGCGCAACGGCGGTTAAACGCTGGCCCTGACAGGGGCCGGCGATGCACTGACCATCTTCAATCAGAAACAATGCACCGTGCATGGCGCACTGAATCAGGCAACCATCGCTGTCGAGAAACTGGTCCGGTAACCATTCCAGATTAATGCCCAGATGCGGGCACTGATTGTGATAGACGAAGAACTGTCCCTGTTTGTGCACAACAAAGACCGACTGGCCTTCGAGTTCAAAACCTTTACTCTGTCCTTCCGCAATTGTGTCTGTGTGGCACAATGCCCGCATATTCTTTCCTGCAGCCTGAGTTAATTCCTGCGATGAACACCGCCCTGAAGCGGCGCAAGCATATCCTGCTGTTATGCCTGCTGCTACCACTGATCTTTATTCTGCTGGGCCTGGCCAGTGGCAGCCAGAGTCTGGACTGGCTGCTGCATACCGATGTTGGCCAGACCATTCTCTGGCAGATCCGCCTGCCACGGGTGCTGATGGCCTTTCTGGTGGGGGCTCTGCTGGCCTGGGCCGGGGTACTGATTCAGGGCATGGTGCGCAATCCACTGGCCGATCCGGGGCTGATCGGTGTATCCGGTGGTGCGGCGGTGGCGGCGGCCGTGTTTGTGGTGCTGCAGGCTGCGGGTCTGGCCTTGCCTTACTGGGCGCAGCCCATCGCCGCCTTTGCCGGTGGTGTGGTGGCGCTGCTGCTGGTGTTGCGCCTCGGCCTGCAGGGTAATTCCCTGCACGCCATGAGCTTTCTGATTCTGGCCGGGATTGCGGTGAATGTTCTGGCCGGAGCTTTGATTGGTTTGTTGTCGTATATGGCCAGTGACGATGCACTGCGCCAGATTACCTTCTGGTCGCTGGGCAGTTTATCCGGCGCCAACTGGGGTTGGGTCGGGGCGATGAGCGCGGTGCTGCTGGGCGCGGTGATCTTCTGGCCCAAACGTTTACGCAATCTGGATGCGCTGTTGCTGGGCGAAGTGGAAGCCCGCTCGCTGGGCGTTTCGGTCAGTCGTCTGCAGTGGCAGGTCGTTATCTGGGTTGCGCTCTGTGTGGCACTGGCGGTATCGGCCAGTGGTGTGATCGGCTTTATTGGCCTGATCAGCCCGCATATTGCTCGTCTGTTAACCGGTGCTGCACACCAGCGGGTACTGCCGCTGGCGGTGGTGCTGGGCGGCTGTTTGCTGGTGGCGGCTGATATGTTGTCACGGGTGATTGTGGCGCCGGCGGAACTGCCGATCGGTATCGTTACCACATTGCTGGGCGCGCCACTGTTTATTGCGCTGATGATTCGCGAGAAGAAGAGGTTGGCATGGTGAGCCCTGACACTCTGATTCAGGCTTCCGGGCTGGGCTTAAGCCGCGCCGGCGCTGCCATTGTGGATGATGTCGGTTTTCAGCTGGCTCGCGGTGAGCTGGTGATGCTGGTGGGGCCCAACGGCGCGGGTAAATCGACGCTGATGAATATGCTGGCCGGTATGCTGCAGCCTGATCGTGGCATGCTGCAGTTTAGTCAGCAGGATACCTGTAACTGGCAGCGTCGTGACTGGGCGCAACGGGTCACCCTGGTGCCACAGCTGAGTCCGATGAATTTTCCGCTGTCGGTGAGTGAGGTGGTGCAGCTGGGTGGTCTGGCGCACAGTGACTCGGTGGTGGCGCTGCGCACTCAGGTGCAGGACGCGTTACAGGCCTGGGATATCGCTTATCTGGCCGGGCGCGATGTACGTCTGTTGTCGGGTGGTGAGCAACAGCGTTGTCAGCTGGCGCGCAGCTGGATTCAGGTGAATCAGGCTGACAGTCAGCTGTGGCTGCTGGATGAGCCTCTGAGTGCGCTCGATCTGCGCCATCAGCAGCAGTGTATGAGCCATATCCGCCAGCTGACGGCCACGGGTAAGAGTGTGCTGATGGTGGTGCACGATCTGAATCTGGCGCGGCGCTATGCCGATCGTGTGCTGCTGCTCTGTTGTGGTCGTCTGGTCGCGGACGGGCCGGCGCGGGAGGTATTAACGGCGGAGCAGGTCAGTGACACCTTCCGCGTTGAGACGGTGCTCGAGGGGGATTACCTGCACTGGGTGTGAATAAGCCGACGCGGATAGCCGATAAAAAAACGCCCCTCGACTCTGAAAGAGAGAGGGGCAAAGCAACCGTGATTAGCTTGATGAGAGAGATCTCCACCCCGACAACAAAATGAGGTGTTGAACACCGGCGCCATCTCTGACGTCGATGGGTAAACAATAATGATTCTCAAAAACATTGTCAATAATAATTCTCATTTATATTTGAGGCATTCCTGAGCATATTCAGAGCACAAAAAAGCCGTGGCAGAAAACTGTCACGGCTTTTTTGTTTCCCACAGGGTGCGGCGTTTATTCTTTGTCGATCAGTTGCTGATTCATCAGTGTGATGCGGCGCGCCAGGTTTTCAATCAGATTCACCGCCGCTTTCGGCTGAGCTTCGATCAGCAGGATAAAGTCATGCTGTGGCACAGCCATAATGGTGCACGGCGTGCGGGCAATCACAGTAGCGCTGCGTGGCTCGCCGGTAAATACCGCCATGGCACCGAAGACTTCTTCTTCGCCGATATCGCCGACTTTGACGCCATCAACAAAGACATCCGCTTCACCACTGATAATGGTGTACACATGCTCCGCCGGGTCACCCTGCTGGATAATGACATCGCCGGGCTGAATGTTCTGGAAGCCGGCGGTTGGCCTTACCTGGGTTTTGAAGGTGTCAGCCAGATAGTTCAGCAACAGGGCATTCTGGCACACCAGAAAGTGGCTCCAGTAATGCTGGCGGCGTTTGTCGGAATAGACGTGGCGCAGGAAGCGGTCGCGGTCAATCGGGATCAGTTCAACGTATTCATCGGTACGCAGTACCGGTAAAGGCAGATCAAAGGAGTGGATGATGCCAATCAGGTCACCTTCGTCAAAACTGACCAGATTCTGGCCGTTTTTACTCAGGTGCAGCATGCCATCCTGAATCAGAAAAAACTGGTCACGGTCGAAGTGCTCGTAAAGATCGTCGACGCTTTCCAGTGTGATGGGCGTATTACTCAGTTCAAACCCTTCGAGCAGCAGCCGTACCAGATGAGAAATCCGGTTAATTAACTGTTCGATGGTGTCTGATGGTTTGCCAACCAGAAACATGCTATCCCCCACATTTTGCCTCTTCGGGCAATCCTGTCATTGATCACAGGAATGTACAGCAAAACCCCGAAGGCTTGAACCTGCCATAACGGAATTTGCGCAAAAGGTACGATCAGATCAATCAGTGCTTTATAACTGACATAAATGCCAGCAGTGGTGGCGCTGTAATGTCTTTATTGTGCCTGGTCGCGCAGCCGGGTGCCGTGGCTGACCGACAGCAGAATCTCTTCGGCCGGAATACTGGGCGGAAAGTAACAGCCACTGATTTTGGCGTTGGCAAGGCTGACACCATCCATACGGCAGCCGCGGAAATCAATGCCGCGCAGGTCGGCGCCGCGGAAATAGGCGTCGGTCAGGTCAATGTCCTTCAGGTTGATATTGCGCAGGTCCAGGCCGCGCAGATCACAGGCCCGCAGGTCACAGGTTTTGCCGCTTTCCCGCGCTTTATTAAAGCCCTGCACATCGTCGTTGCGCAGCATTTGGTACATGGGATCCTGACTTATGATGGGAGTAGGCATAGGTTATTCCTTAATTACGGTAAACTCCGTTCTTTCAAGTATAGATCGCCCTATGAACAACGCTTTTCTGCTGACCAGCAGCTGGACCGACCTTCAGGAAAATGACGGCCTGCACACTGTGCTGACGTTCTGGTGGCATACCGCGCACGGACCTGTGCGCCAGCAGATCCGCCAGCCGGCGGTGTGTTTTATTGACCGTGAACATGCTGCCCGGGCCGCCGATATTGCCCGCACCCTCAACTGGCCGGTGCGCATCGCCGATGTGCCGCTGCACAGTTTTGCCGCACAGCCGGCCAGTGCCTGTTATCTGCCCTCGTCTTACACCTACCGCTGGCGCGATGTTTTACTTGAGCAGGGCATTATTTGCCGCGAGGTGGATATCCGACCGACCGACCGTTATCTGATGGAACGCTTTATTTATGGCGCAGCACAGCTGCCCGACAGACTGGTCGCAGATGAGCAACGGCCGTTTTCACATGAGCAGAGCGGACGTTTGCGGGCGCTGCCGGCCGGACAGTCGGCGTTTCCCGCACTGCCACCTTTCCGCTGCGTATCACTGGATATCGAAACCTCTTTTCCGCGCCGCGGAGAGCCTGACCGGCTGTTTTCCATTGGCTTTTATGCCGATGACTGGCAACAGGTGGTGATGGTTGACGAAGGGCAGACTGTTGAGGATCAGGCTGGTGAGGATCAGGAAAAGCATGACGGACTGGAGCTGGTGGCCGATGAGGCGGCGTTACTGCGGCGTTTTCTGCAATTAATAGCCGACTACGATCCGGACGTAATCATGGGCTGGAACGTTATTCAGTTCGATTTTGATTTTTTACGGCGCAAATGCGTTGAGCACAGCATTCCATTCACTATTGGCCGTGACGGCAGCGAGTTAAGCTGGCGGGTCAGTGCCAATAATCCCGACCGGATTTTTCTGCATATTGCCGGCCGTGTCGTGCTTGACGGCATCGACCTGCTGCGTAATGCCACCTGGCAGTTTGAGAGTTTTGCCCTGAATGATGTTGCCCAGTATTTTCTCGGTGACAGCAAGCTGCTGCAGAGCGATGACCGCGGCGGTGATATTGAATATTTATTTATTCATGATAAAGCCGCTTTGGCGGCTTATAACCTGAAAGACTGCGAACTGGTCTGGCGGATTTTTGAAAAGGCCGACCTGCTGAACTTTACCATCGAACGTGCCCATATGACTGGCCTCAGCATGGACCGTATGGGCGGTTCGGTTGCAGCCTTTGAAAATATGTATCTGCCGCGCCTGCACCGCGCAGGTTTTGTGGCGCCTAATATTGGTGAAGGTTATCACGCGCAGAAAAGCCCCGGTGGTTATGTGATGGATTCACGCCCCGGATTATTTGAGCATGTGCTGGTACTGGATTTTAAGAGTCTGTACCCGTCGATTATCCGCACCTTTAAAATTGATCCGATGGGCCTGGCTGAAGGCCTGCGTCTGGCGGAAAAAAGCACCGAAGCCCGCGATATTGTGCCTGGCTTTTTTGGCGCGCAGTTTCATCAAGAGCAACATATCCTGCCGGAACTTATCCGGGTACTGGGTGATAAACGCGAGCAGGCGAAAAAAGCCGGTAATAAAGCCCTGAGTCAGGCGATTAAAGTGATTATGGCTTCCTGTTATGGCGTACTGGGCTCCGACGGTTGCCGGTTTTACGATACCCGTCTGGCCAGTTCCATTACCCTGCGCGGCCATCAGATTATTCAGCAGAGCTCAGCCTGGATTGAAGAGCAGGGCTTTGATGTGATTTATGGCGATACCGATTCGGTCTTTGTCTGGCTCAAGCGCAGTGTCAGCGATGCTGAAGCGGACAGCCTTGGTCAGCGCCTGGTACGCGAACTGAACCAGTGGTGGGCTGAACGTTTACCGCAGGAATTTGGCATCGAAAGTTTTCTGGAAATGGAATACGAAACCCATTACCGGCGCTTTTTTATGCCCTCTATCCGCGGGGAAGAAACCGGCAGCAAAAAGCGCTATGCCGGTCTGATAAAAAATAGCAGTGGTGAAAGCGAACTGGTGTTTAAAGGACTGGAAGCGGTCCGTTCCGACTGGACACCGCTGGCGCGCCAGTTTCAGACGGAATTATACCGCCGTATTTTTTTGCAGGAACCTTATCAGGACTGGCTGCGCGAACAGGTGCAGAGCCTGTTAACCGGCAAGCTGGATCATTTGCTGACTTATCGCCGGCGTCTGCGCCGGCCGTTACCCGCGTATCAGAAAAATATTCCGCCCCATGCCCAGGCCGCGGCCAAGCTGGAGCAATGGCTGGCATTAAAAGGGTTACCTTCGCGTTTTGCCGAGCGTGGCGGCTGGATTACCTATCGCTGGACGGTGAACGGCCCGGAACCGGTCTGGCCGGATGGCAGTGCAGGTGCCGCGGCGGATTATCATCATTATCTGGAAAAACAGCTGAAACCCACGGCGGATGCTATTTTTCATTACATCGACGATGATTTTACCGCCCTGGCCGGACAGCAGATGGCTTTGTTCTGACAAGGCATTAGCAGTAACAGCATTGACTGAGCAGAGGTTTTCCCCGACCTTTGTCTCTGACGTTTATGTATCGCCCTATCGGCAAGGAGAAACCTGTGATCAGGACAATATTAATTAACGCACAGGGGCAGATCAGCAGTGGCGGAGCCGAGCTGATTGAGCTCTGGCGGACGCAGCCTGAAAGCCGTATCTGGGTTGACAGTCAGCAGGCCGATGCCGAACAGGAGCGCGATATATTACAGACCTTTGGTTGTCATCCGCTGGCCATCAAAGACGCCCTGCGTGACCGTCACCCGCCGAAACTGGAAGAGTTTTCCGATCATATTTTTATTCTCTACCGTGGTATTGCAGGTTTTGATGCCGGGCTGAATTATACCGGTCAGTCGCTGTCGTTTTTTGTCGGCGAACGTTTTCTGCTGACCCGTCATCCGCAGGCCGCCCAGAGTATCGATCGTTTGCTGGCCGATAATGGCGGTATTTATCTGCAGCGCAGTCCGGCACAGCTGGCATTGAAAATTATGCATACCTCGGCCGGGATCTATCTGGATAATATTCTGGCCTTTGAAGAACGTCTGGGTGAGCTCGAAGATGAACTGTCAGAAGCGGGCAGTGACGAGCATATGCGTGAGCTGATGAATTATAAATCACGGCTGGTGAAGTTACGCCGTACCTTTAATTATCATAAAAACATCACCGACGAGTTACGCACCGGGGAATATGCCTTTTTCCCGGACGATGAAAACATGCGCCATGTGATTAACGATCTGCACGATCGTTTTGAGCGTCTGCACAGTCTGACTCAGATGTTTTATGATCTTTGCGGTGATCTGGTGGATGGTTATATTTCCATTACCTCGCATCAGCTGAACAGTACCATGCGCGTACTGACGGTAATTACCGCGATCTTTGTGCCACTGAGTTTTCTCGCCGGGCTTTACGGTATGAACTTTGAGTATATTCCTGAGCTTAAATTTCAGCATGGCTATTTTATCCTGCTCGGTTTTATGGGATTTCTGGCGGTTGGATTACTCTGGCTGTTCCGGCGTATGCGCTGGCTCTGAGGCCGGTTTCACGTCACAGCAACAGGCAGGCATAAAAAATGCCGGGGTGGAAACGCACCGGCATTTTTTTATGACAAGTCTCAGAACTCTCTTTAAATAGCAGTCCCGATCAGAACATATAACCCATCCCCAGATTAAAGCCATCGGCGTTACCGGCGTCTTGATTCTGTTGCTGGATATCGGCTTTAAATACAATGCCCTCAACCGGATAATAATTAACACCGGCATCGCTCTGACTGGCGTTCATATCATCCTTCTGTGACCAGGCGCTCTGGCGGGCAAAAAATCCCCATTGTTCGTTCAGGCGGTAATTCACTTCAACATAACCACCATCCTGCAGCGCTTTACCGGCAGCATCGGCGGCATTGCCACCCAGATCCCAGCGTGCGTAAAGCGCTTTGGTGGTGATATCACCCAGCTGATAAATCATATGGGCGCCAACCAGTGTCGCATCGTCGGCATAAGAGATTTCTGCGCTCTGATCCAGATCCGGCTGATACTGCGCGTAAGCCGCCAGTTCCAGACCGGCGGTGCCGCGATAAACAACGCGCCCGGTTACGGCCAGATCGAAGGCATCGGCAAAAGAACCTTTCTGCTTACCGGATTTCAGATCAAACGGATCGGCACTGCTGTCGTAGGTTGGATCATCGGTTTTCAGACCTTCAGAAATCATCAGGTCGTAACTGATGCCATTATCCAGCTGGTGGGTCAGGCTGATACCGGCCGAATACCAGGTGGTCGGGATAATGGTGGTTTCAATCACCGGTCGCTCAACACCGTAAAATGTCGGTGGCTCGTGGGTTTCATTAATCATGCCTACCGGCATCAGCATCACACCGCTGCGGAACTGCATATTGCTCATCAGGTCGAGTTCAACGTAGGCCTGTTCAATTTCTACCGCGCCACGGGCGCCATCGCTGACCAGCGTGTGTTCCACTTCAAATTCAGACACAAAGCGTGCGCGGTCACTGAAGTCGTAGCCAAAAAACAGCACCATACGGTGTAAATCAATCTGGCGGGTATCGGTGCCATCGACATCCAGATGGTTGTAATGCATTTCGCCATAACCGCCGATATGCACGTTTTTATTTGTCCCGGAAGATTGCTGAGCGGCCACGCTGTCCATGCTGTCGGCCATCGCATTCAGGCGTTCGTTCATGCTCTGTTCAAGCTGTTCGATACGTTTCTGCAGCTCGATAATGGTTTGCTGATCATCAGCCTGAGCCAGTTGTGTATTGGCCAGTAATACCGCACCGGCTAACAGGGCGGCGTGTTTTTTCAGGTTGGCTTTCATTGACTATCTGCCCTTATAAAATAATTAAAAAATTAATCGCCGTCGGTAAAGTTGATGCCCAGATCAACTTCCAGCCCGTCCGGAATTTCACGTTTAAAATTGCCATCCAACTGCGCCGCCGAGGATTTAAATAACAGGGCATCCTGATTGCTGATGTTGTCCCGTGCGGCTGTAATATTCGAGCGCACAGCACTGACCGCCGCGTCGTAACCGGCGGCCGTCATCAGTGAGAACAGGCTCAGGGTGCTGGCGCTGTTGCCCTGTAAAATTTCTTCAATGCTGTCGATAGCGGTGGCCATTAACGGCCAGTTGTAACCACTGCTTTGTGCGGCAACGGTGGCAACATTGCGTTGTTGTAAATAATCGAGAAATTCCTGCGCGCTGGTCAGCAGCTGGGTCAGGGCGGGGGTGCCATCATCCAGTTGATTACTGAGAAATAACTCACGGTAAGGTTTGCCGGTGGCTTTGTGATTCAGCGTCCAGCCATTGTGGATGTAATCGGCTTTCACCTGCAGGGCGTTGCTGAGGCCGGTGAGAATGCCGCATTTGCGCGGCTGGGCCTGATATTCCGCAACAATATCGGCGGCGTTTGTGCTGGCATCGGCAGCGCGTTCAAATACAGCAATTTCCAGTGCCAATAATCCCACGTACTGAAAATTACGGTTATCAAAGTAGCTGCTGTTTAATTCTGTAGTGTTGCCCAGCAGGGTATTGATTTCACTTCTTACCGTGGCGCTGTAGTTATTACCGCGCTGGCGCAGGGAGTCGATATAAATGTATGGCGGAAATACCAGGTCGTCGTCGGCCGGGCCGAAATTTAACGGCAATAAGCGATACCAGCTGTCGGCCAGTGTTCGCCATTGTTGTTGCACAGCCGTCAGTCCGGCGGCATCCGGAGCGCTGCAGAACGCTTCAGCCTGATTGGTTAATGCAGCGCTTTGGCTGGCGAAATCATTAACCGCCGGAATAATGCTGTTGTCGGTCAGTTCCTGCAGCGCCTTATCCAGTGATGATTGCGTGACGGTGACCGGATCATTAACGCGTTCTCCACCGCAGGCGGTTAATAACAATCCGGCAGCAGAAAACAGGAGTGAACGAAACAATAAAAAATTCATGGGTTGCTCAACTGATGGTGTTCAGGGTTAAAGAAATCATGTGATTGTCCCAGTGCATTGCAGGAATCTGCAGCCGCAGACCGGGCTGTTCCTGCAGGGTTTTTGCATCGATACGGCGCAGCTGGCCGGCGGAATTGGACAATACAAAACAGCGCTGATCATGGCTTACGGTCAGGCCGCAGACATCGTGAAAGGCGTGATAGCCGAGCAGTTCATAGCGGTCGAGATGCCAGAAAGCGACCAGATTGCCACGCGGGCTGCTGAAACCGGCAATGCGCTCGCCGTTATGCACGGCAACACTGCCCATGTAGTCGTTAAACTGACTGAGCAGCGGCACAGGGGCTGGCAGCGGCTGCAGTGTTTTACCCGGTGTGTGCACGGCTCCGGGGGCGACAATATGGTTGTCTGCCATCGCGGCCCGCTGCACCTGAGTGGCCACGGCGACGGTGCCGTCGGCGGCAATATCCAGATGGCGGATGCTGGCTTTGGCTTCGGTCAGGGTCTGTTCGTCGAGCAATACACCATCGCTGGCGCGCAGGTAGCTCAGGCTGGAACGCATGGTGTCGAGGTTAAGAATTTTACGTCCGCTGTCCGGGTGGGTGCGCAGACCGCCGTTGGCGACGACCAGTGTTTTTCCATCGGGCATCATTTTTAATTCGTGCGGACCAATACCGTGGCTGTCGAACTCCCCCAGCCATTGATAGGTGCTGGCATCGCGTACCACGATTTTTCCCCGGCCGGAGACAAAATCAGACTCTGTGGTAAACAGCTGCCGGCCATCGGCGCTGAAGCAGGCATGACCGTGCAGATGGCGTCCGGGCTGACAGGCAAAACGGGCCGTTATGTCGCCACTGAGCAGATTAACCTCCACGCACTCGGTGCCGGGCTGGCGCGAGACCATCAGCACGGAATCCGGGCGCAATGGATGCTGTACTGCGCCATGGCCGCGGAAACCACTGACTGCGGCATGGGCGCTCTGGCCTGCAGAGCCTGCCGCGGGCTGCACCCAGCCCAGGCCGAACTGGCTGGCATCACGGCCCTGAGCGGAGACCCAGAATTCCTGCGCTGCGGAGGATGAGTCGGGTGCTTTATTGCAGGCGCTGAGCAAGCCGGCGGTTGCCGGTGCAAGGCCCAGAGCCAGCAGTGTTTTTAAGGTCTGGCGGCGTTGCTGACCCTGTTTATGCAGGTCAGTCGCCGTTGAAGCTGAAGATCTGGATTTCATATTCATTCCACTTACAGCGATTGGACAAAGCGGATCAGAGCCTTGCGCTCATCGGCCGGCAGATTAACAAAGGCCTGGCGTGCACCAAGGGCTTCACCGCCGTGCCAGACAATGGCTTCTTCGACTGAGCGGGCGCGGCCATCGTGCAGCAGAGTGGTGCTGCCATTGATCTGTTGGCTCAGGCCCAGTCCCCACAGTGGTGGCGTCCGCCATTCGCGGCCATCGGCGGCGTAGTCCGGGCGCTGGTCGGCCAGTTCTTCGCCCATGTCGTGCAACAGCAGATCACTGTATGGCCAGATAATCTGCTTACTCAGATGAGGGAATTCGCGGCTTTCGCCGGTGACAAAGGATGGCTGATGGCAGCCCGCACAGCCGCTCCGATAAAACAGTGAGCGCCCGGCAATAACGTCTGCATGATCGGCATCCCGGCGTTGTGGCACTGCCAGATTGCGGTTGAAATTGATCACCAGCTGCAGCAGTTTTTGCGGCAGCTCCGTTCCCTGTTGATCATTGCCCTGCTCATCATTGCCAGTAGCTTGCTGCAAACAGATGGTTTGCGCGTCGGTGCAGGGCTGAGCCGGAAACAGTGGGTTACTGATGCCAACGTCGTTGGCAAAGGCACCGGCGACCACCATCGCCATGGTTGGGCGGTTGGCTTTCAGGCCAAAACGACCGGGGACGGTTTTGTGTTGCTCGACATCCCAGACCTGATTGACCCGGCCGGAAATACCGTCCTGATTGCGGTCGTGTTCATCGGCCAAAGCATCAATATCGGCCTGAGCAATTAACTCCAGCAAACCCATGCCATGAATCGGCGGCGCGACCCTGAGACTGAACAGTGTGTGCTCGTGCAGCGGACCATAACCCAGCTTGCGGATATCGGCTTCGGGCCAGCGCAATTCAATCTGCTGGCCGTCGGGGTAAGTAAACCAGCGGGTCTGCCAATTGAGATAAACGTAGGCTTCCGGTGCGACTTCATCGGTTCTGGCCAGATCGTTCTGACTGCTGCGCAGCTGATGGGACAGTGCGGTTGACTGGCTTTGCAGCTGATCGCCATACACAGGTTCGGGAATGACACCGGCAACCGGATCAGACCCCGGCAGACTCAGCCGCAGGAAGGCATTAAACAGCGGGCTGTTGTTATCGGCCGGAACCGAACCACGGCCGCCGTTAATGTGGCAGGCCAGGCAGGTGCGGGCGTTATACAGCGGGCCCAGACCATCGCGTGCGGTGGTGGCGGTCGGCGCCTTTACCCAGGGTTGGTGCGCCAGTGCTTTACCAGCAAAAAAGTCGGCTTTGGCACTGACGGGTAAATTGGTGACGGGTTTTTCGTAGCTGGCAAAGGGCATGATGGCACTGCTGCCCGTGCCACCGGGCAGGCGTTCACTGTCGCTTAATGCGGGTATAACTGGCCCCGCTTCTGCATTTTCTGATGCTACATCAGGCTGGCAGGCACTCAGGCTCAGTACGGCAGAAAAGACAAAAGCCAGCCGGGTAAAACCCGGCTGGCTGAGTATCGATAATGCGTTCATTGGCGGGTGATTATTCGTCACAGGATACCAGCGGGTCCTTTGTATCACAGGCGGATGCGTCAGGATCAACAACAGAACCACTGATGCCGAGGGTGGTGGCAATTTCTGCAATCAGTGCCGACTGAGTATTGAGCGCAGTGATGGTTTTATAGACCGGGTTATTGGCGGTCTGATTGGCGGCCATAATCAGCACGTCAAAGGGTTCGCCGGCACGGGCCTTAGCATCAATGGCCGTGTAGTGGGTTGCGGTGGTGGTCAGCGCTGTTTCGACACGGGTGGCCAGTTCTGCTTTACCGGCATCGCGCAGGTAATCGTCGATACCATAGCCATTGGTAATGGCACGGGTGGTGACGTTGTCGGTACCGTCCAGTGTGCTGTCGTAACCGGCATAAGCACCGTAGTAACTGTTGGCTACGCCTTCTGCATCCAGCCAGATATCACGGTGGGTGTTATCGGAGAAGCAGCTGTGTTCGTCTTCCTGAGAGTTGGCGCTGAAGGCAATCTGCATACGCTCACCGGCCAGTTCGCCTTCGGACAGCGTGCCCATACCGGTCAGAATTTCTGCCAGTTTTTGTTTGGCCTGTGCTTCGCTGGTCACCGTGGTGAAGGCGGTGCGGTAAGCCGCACCGGCTTTCCAGCCATCGCGTACGGCTTCGAGATCGGCAATCAGTTTATCCACCGCAACGGCCATAAACTGGTGACGACGATGGGAGAGGGTATTGGCGTTGTAGTCTGTGGTTGTGCCATCAAAACCCGGAACGAAATCGCTCAGCGGACGCTGGCCACCGTGGTTAAACACATAAGATTTCACGGCGCTGTCACGGTCTGTACCGTCAGTCGTGTTGCCGGTGGTGTTCAGATCCTGACCCCACAGCATAAATTCGATGGCGTGGTAGCCGGCAATCACATCGTGCTCATCATCGGCGGTGGCGGTATTGGCCAGCAAATCAGCGTTAATGATCACATTGGTGTTGCCAATGATGTTGTCAGCATCGTTGTTGGTGGCGTGGGTCGCATCAATGGCGCCGTTGCCGTTAATGCCGGCGCTGTTGGCGGTCACACCAATCTGGTCGGTACCAAAGTCGCTGCTGTTGGTTTTGACGTAATCGATCAGGGCTTCACCCAATGGCCAGGCGTTGATATCGCCTTCCGGGCCGTTTTCGCTGCTGTAGTCTGTTGAGTCAATCGGGCTGTTACGGAAACGATAAACTTCGCTCTGGCCGTAAGGTTCGCGCGCAACCAGCCAGGCTTTCTTCGCTGCTTCCAGGTTGGCTTCAGTCGGATCTGCACGGAAGGTTGCCAGTGCAGTTTTCAGGTCGATGGCGGTATCGACGGCATCACTGTAAACGGCCAGGGCGATATCGGCATTGGTATTCAGAACCTTCTGCACATTCGGCAGGTTGATAACGGAGGAGTCTGAGTCGCTGGATGATCCACCGCAAGCGGTCAGCAGTGTGGCGGTGGTGATACAGGCTGCAAGCTGTGTCAGTTTCATGATCGGATCCTGTTTGGGCAGAAATGAATGGCGGTGACAGTTGTAAGCCGGGTAATGCAGGCTGGACTGGCTGTCGTACATCTGTAAAAAAGTGTCAGGATGCGCAATCTAGTGCAAATGCAAATAGTTTGCAACTGCATAGGTTAATGTTGTTGATTCGTATTTTATATCCACACTCTGTGTAGTAGCATTGCCGCCTGAATTGTTGCTGTCAGGCGGATTGGGTTATGAATAAAGGGTTGTTTTTTCCGTTGTATGTCGCTCTGGCGGTGGCTGTAGTGGCCGTTAGCGGCTGCGGTGGCAGCAGTGGCGGCTCTGACAGTCCGGCCTTTGCCAGCAAAGAAGCGTTGGGTGAAAGCCTGTTTCATGACACCCGTTTGTCTGCCAACCGCACTCAGTCCTGTGCGACCTGCCACAACCCCGAGCATGGTTTTGTTGATAACCGCAGTGGCGCAGACGGCAAGGTGAGCCCGGTTTCCCGTGGCGATAACGGCACGTCGTTTGGTGATCGCAATGCTCCGACTGCAGCCTATGCGCGCTTCAGTCCGGCGTTCAGTCAGGGCAGCCATACCCGCGCAGCGGAAACCGTGCCGGGCAGCCTGAAAGAATACAGCGGTTATATTGGTGGTCAGTTTCACGATGGCCGCGCCAGTGGTCTGGCACAGCAGGCTGCCGGGCCACCACTGAACCCGATAGAAATGGGCATGGAAAACAAAACAGCCGTGGTTAACCGGTTGCTGGAAAATAATGACTACGCTGAGGCTTTCAGTCAGTTGTATGGACTGGATCTGACCGCTGATGCTGATGCCGCCTATGCAGCAATGACCGATGCCATTGCGGCTTTTGAGCGCAGTAATACCTTTGCCCCTTTCGATTCGAAATACGACCGCTCGTTACTGCCAGTGGGGGATGCTAATCGCTATGTTTACGATGCGCTGGATAAAGCCACGCTGGGCAAGTCACTGTTTTTCAGTCAGTTCACTAACTGTGGCGCCTGTCATCAGTTAAAAGCCAAGGGGATGCGCGGGGAAACCTTCAGTAATTACGAGTACCACAACATTGGCGTACCGGTGAATGCCGCTGCCCGTGCGCTGAGCGGAGTAAGCGACAGCGATGATGGCCTGCTGGCGAATCCGGACGTCACGGATGAGATGCAGCGCGGTAAATTTAAAGTTCCGACACTGCGTAACGTCGCGGTCACCGGCCCCTATATGCATAACGGCGTGTTTGCCGATCTGGCGACGGTGGTACAGTTTTACGATCACTTTAAGACCGGGTCGGATTTTGCGGAAAATCCGGAAACCGGGCTGCCCTGGGCCGAGCCGGAAATCAGCGCCAACATGAGTAACGACGATTTGCAGCAGGCACGGACTTTATCGGAGACAGAAGTCACCGCACTGGTCTGTTTCCTGCGCACCCTGACCGACGCCCGCTATGAGCCTTTGTTACCGGACGATGGCTTGTGTGACTGAGAACCACTGAGCAGATAAACGCAATTCTGCGCCAGCTGTTGTAGGCTGTCTGTGACCGGATTGAGCGACAGGCGGAGGAAGCGTTATGCAGGCGGTTCTCTTTGATATCGATGGTGTGCTGTTATTTAAAGGCGCAGCACTGCCCGGTGCTGCGCAAACCCTGAGTTGGGTGCAGCAGCAGGGCATTCCTTACCGGTTTTTAACCAATACCACCTCCAAACCCGCCAGCCGTATTGCGGCCGATCTGCAGGCCGCCGGTATTGCTGCGCACGAAGCCGATGTTCTGACCCCGCCGATTGCCGCGCGGCTGTGGCTGCAGCAACAGCGCAAGCAGCGTCTGCATGTGCTGTTACCGCAGGCGGTGTACAGCGAATTCGGCATGTTTGAACTGAACGGCGGTGAGGAGGCCGAGGCGCTGGTAATCGGTGATATGGGGACGGGTTTTACCTTTGAGGTGCTGAATCAGGCGTTCCGGGTGCTGATGGCTGATCCTGATATTCCCTTGCTGGCGTTAGGTATGACGCGCTATTTCGCTGCCGCCGATGGGCTGCAGCTGGATGTCGGTCCCTTTGTGAAAGCGCTGGAATACGCGACTGGGCGTGAGGCGCTGGTGATGGGCAAGCCGGCGGCCTCATTTTTTCAGCAGGCCTTAGCGGCACTGAATGTTACGGCAGCGCAAACCCTGATGATCGGTGATGACCGCCTCGGTGATGTGCTGGGCGCTCAGGCCTGTGGCATTCATGGCGCACTGGTGCGTACCGGCAAATACCGGCCGGGTGATGAAGACGCCGACAGTGCCGGATTGCAGCCGCAATACCTGCTGGATTCTGTCGCTGCTTTACCAGAGCTCTGGCGCAGCTTATAGCCGTCTTCGCGTTAGCCCCTGTGCAGGGTAGAATGCGCGCCTTTTCTTTATTCACCTGTGGGTAACAACGCCAATGCATCGTAACTCTGTCGCTGATCTGCGCCTGCAGGAACTGGCGAAATCCCGCCGTGCTTTCCTGGCGCGTGGCAGCAAAACCGTGCGTTGTCCGCAGTGTCTGCTGGGCGTCAGCAATTGCATCTGTGCCGAGCGGCCGGAGGTCAGCAGCCGCAGCGCGTTTGTTTTTATCATGTATCACGGTGAAGTCTTTAAACCGAGCAATACCGGGCGGCTGATTGCCGATGTGGTGGCCGATAATTACGCTTATCAGTGGCAGCGTACCGTGCATGATCCGGAACTGCTGGCGCTGCTGCAGGATGAGCGTTATGCCCCCATTGTGGTATTTCCGCATCAGTATGCGGAGCCTGAACGCTGTATTCACTCTCCGGCGCAGTTGCCAGCCGTGCAGCAGGACAAAATTCCGCTGTTTGTGATGCTCGACGGCACCTGGCGTGAAGCAAAAAAAATGTTCCGCAGCCCCTATCTGCAGACTCTGCCGGTGCTCGGCATTCAGCCGGAAAAAGGCTCAGAATATCAGCTGCGCGAAGCCGCACACCTGCATCAGTTATGCACGGCTGAGGTGGGTGTGGAGGTATTAAAACTGGCCGAAGACCACGCGGCTGCGCAGGCACTGGCAGACTATTTTGCGGTTTTCCGTGAGCGTTATTTAGCCGGTAAAGCCAATATCAATGAGAAACCACAACGGCAGATGAGCACGTTGTTTGGTGCGGAATACGATGGCCGCTGAAGGGCCGGAGTGTATTCAGTTGCTACCGGCCTGTTTGCCGCTGAGGCAGTCACCGCCGTTGAAGCAATAGCTGTCATACGGCCAGTATTTATTCTGATATAACGCTTTGTTCAGGCTGCCATCACGGCGCATCGCTGCCAGTGTCTGCTGTAACGGTTTTACCCATTCCGCCTGTAATGCATGGCGGGCGACATAGAGGTCGGCGCGGGCGGTAAATAATGGCAACGCCAGCTGGATATCTTTGCTGTTTATCCCTGCGCTGTACATGGCAAACAGCAGCGAATGTTCGGTGCTGGCCATCGCATCCAGACGTCCGGCCAGCAGCATTTTCAGCCCTTGCTCAACATCCGTCAGCGCCACGCGGGTAATACCGGGATGGGTATCAAAGGCCTGGCCGTATTTCGAACCACGCACCTGCCCAATAATCTGCCCGCTGAAATCATCCAGTGAGCGGTATTCTTTACTGCCGGCTTTTACCACGATAACGATGCGTTCGTTGAGGACAAATCCCAGCGAGTGGGCAATGCGTTCAGCCTGTGGGCTGACAAACATAACAGCGATGTCAGCGTCGCCTTTTTCAATATCCTGAATTACCCGCGGATAAGGTTCCAGCAGGTTGTTGAATTCAATATTGGCGCGGGCAAACAGAGTATTCTGAAAATCGATCAGAATGCCTTTATTGGCTTTGTCAGAATCAGAAAACCCCCAGGGTTTAACTGTCGAGGTCACAACCAGCGGCGTGCTACGCACTATCTCCGGATTTTCTCCGGCCGCGGGTGTTGATGGCGGCAGGGCGAATAAAAGCGCGGCGGGGAATAATATTCCGAATGCCGGAAAAAAGCTTTTTGATAATAAACGGAATAGCATGAATTTCATCGGCCAAGCTTACCAGAAGAGTGGCGGCGATAAGAAGTAGCCAGCGGCAACAGTCTGTACATAGGGTGTCAGCAGAGAGTGTTAATCCGTAGCGGCGTATTTCCCTGCATAAACAATAAAGCCGGCGGTTGCCGGCTTTATTGTTTATCGCGCGATTATTTACTGCAGTTAAGTTCAGCTGACGCCCAGCGTTGAACGCAGATGGTCATTCAGAAACAGTCCTTGTGGGTCCATTTCTTTGCGTACGCGCAGGAAGTCATTAAAGCGCTCATAACGGGCGGCAAATTCAGCGGCTTTCAGCGTATGAATTTTACCCCAGTGCGGACGGCCGTCGTACTTCCAGAAAATCGGCTCGATTGCGGCAAAGTACTTTTTATAGTCTTTGTCGTGGAAGTTATGGCAGCTGATGGCAAAGCCATCGCGCTTATAAAACGGGCTCAGCCAGACATCGTCGCCTTTAATGTAGCGGGCTTCGATCGGGAAAATCACCGGAATATTCTGCTTTTTAATGGTCTGCAGAATTTCACGCAGACATTGCGGGCCCACTTCAGCCGGCACGGTGTATTCCATTTCGTTAAAACGGATATCACGCAGATTACCGAAAATATCATGTGATCTGCCGTAGCGGGTTTCCGGTTCGACGCCACCGGCACCAAAGTTCACCAGCCAGCTGCGGGCGAACGGCATATAGTCGATCAGGTTCGACATCATGCGGAAGGCTTCATACGCATCGCCGCTTGGCTCAGGCTGATCGGCCGGAATTTCAGACGGATCAATTTTATCGATGGCGATACCGAGCATGTAGTCACTGTGTGGCAGCGCATACATTTCGTAATGGCGGTGAGCATCGCGTAATTCTTCGGCACGTTCCAGACCTTCGTCTTCCGACATCATCCAGCTGTGTTCTTTCAGATAGTAGGCTTTATCGGCATTAATACGGGCTTTGGTTACCACACCCAGTGCGCCCAGGTTGTTACGGGCAGCATTGAACAGATCGGCGTTCTGGCTGGCACTGCACTCCAGAATATCGCCGGCGGCATTGGCAATGCGCAGGGTTTTAACGTGGGTCGACAGGGTGCCAAGGTCTTTACCTGTACCATGGGTCGAGGTCGCCAGCGCGCCGCCAAAGGCCTGGGTGTCGATGTCGGACATATTGATGGTGGATAAACCGTGCTCCCACAGCTTGTCGCCGATCTGCGACAGGCGGGTACCGGCCCAGACATCGGCTTCCATCGCGTCGCTGTCGATGTTCTCGACACCGCGCAGACGCGCCAGCGACAGCAGGGTCTGATTGGTTGGCACCAGCGCGCTGAAACTGTGGCCGGAGCCAACGCTGCGGATTGGCTGGGTGGCATTGCGCAGAATGTTCAGTAATTCATCTTCGTTGCGCGGTACCAGGCGCTCATTCGGCTGGCAGGACTGGTTTCCGGACCAGTTGCTCCACGGCAGCACCCGCTTGCCATCTTTACCAATGATACCCGGGCTTTCCTGGGGTTTGACGCTGGAACTGCAGCCAGCAGTACCGGCGGCAACCAGGCCGGCACCGGCGGCTTTTAACAGATTACGGCGGTTAAGTTGAATACGGTCGAAATTCACGGCTATTGCTCCTGTGCCATATAAAGAATGATGTCTTCCAGATCTTCGGCGCTGCATTCTGCACAGGTGCCCATGGGCGGCATATTGCCGATACCATTAATAGCGTTGTTGACCAGGGTGGTGATGCCCTTGTCGAGCCGGTCTTCCCATTCCGAAGTAAAAGATTGTGGTGCGCCGGAGGCGGCGACAGCGTGACAGGCGGTACAGTAGAGTTCGTACAGTTCTTTGCTGTAGTCATCGGTGGCATTGGCACTGCTGGCGATTACCAGAAGCAGACCTGCGCTGAATTTTTTTATCATTATTTGCCCCTCATAAAATCCCGTTCAGAGTATCCAAAACAAAACGACCGTACAAGTATCGGGGCGTACCAAAACACGGCTATTTACAGTCTTTTACGGTCAGTCATGATCATTTGTGTCCTGACCCGATATAACGGCGCTTTTGCAGCATCCGTTCAGATCTGATTTCAGGGCTGCAGGCTGGCTCCGGAGGTGCGCAGCAGGTAGCGTGACGGTGCCAGCGCCGGGGGTTGCAGAGGCAGCCATAAGCGCTGCTGCAAAAAGTGGTCAATACGGCTGAGGCGTACCTGCCGGGCGTTCAGGTTGGGCAACTCGCGGGCAAGAAAATCCAGCGTCTCGGGATAAGGGTGGCCAATCAGAACCGCATAACCACGGCGTTTGGCCAGCTGCACCGCCTGACGGAACTGACGCTCCAGCGCCTCTGGACGGGTGTCATTATCGAGAAACACATCGCGCTCCAGAGCGGGAATGCCAGCGGCTCTGGCCTGCTGCAGCGCTACGCTTTTCGGACTGGTGAGGCTGTCGACAAAGAACAGTCCCTGTTGCTGCGCGACCTGCATCACCCAGCGCATGGCATCGGGCTTTTGGGTCAGCAGGCTGCCCATATGATTATTCAGCCCCTGTACATGGGGGATGGCCGCCAGACTGCTGGTTAATGTCTGCTGCAGGCTGGCCTGATCCATCTCGCCGGTCAGGGCGCCGGGACCGAGGCGGGCGCCTTTTTCATTGGCCATCGGCGCGTGCAGCAGAATGCCGTGTTGCCGGCTGAAAGCGGCTGCAGCGAGATGAGCGGCATGGGGCGTGTGTGGCAGAAAGGCCAGATTCAGCGGGCCAGGCAGTTCGACGGCGCGTTGCCCGAGCCGCTGGTTGTTACCGATATCATCGAGGATAAGCAATAACTCGGCATAGCCTGCTGTTGTTGCTGCAGTTTCCGGGGCGCGCTTTTGAATGGGTGCTGCATCACCGGTCGGGGAGGCAGCTGCAGCTATCAGACTGAACAGGGTAAACAGGCTGGCCATGGCCAGCCGCGGGAACACAGACAGCAATCAGGCCTCCGGACGAGGGCTGAGGATGGTTACGCCACGCAGCAGGGTGTGGGCTTCATACAGCTGGAAGTCTTTTTTCAGTAATTCGCTGTTTGGATCTTTGTTGTCGTTGTCTGACTTGGCTTTACCGTCTTTGCGGGTCGGGTTGCTCAGGTGGCCGGGAAGATCGGCCTCTTTATAAAAGCGCTGTTCGTAAGGCGTTACTTCGCTTTGTTCAACCCAGATATCCGGCTTGATGCCCTGCGCCTGAATAGAGCGGCCATTGGGGGTGAAATAACGCGCGGTGGTGAGCTTAATGGCACGTTCTTCGGTGATTGGCAGCACACTCTGTACCGAGCCTTTGCCAAACGACTGAGTACCGACGATCACAGCACGCTGATGATCCTGCAGCGCACCGGCGACAATTTCTGATGCTGAAGCCGATCCGCCGTTAATCAGTACCACTACAGGTACGTCGCCGGCGGCCGTGTGGTTGGTGGCAGAATAACTGACTTCGGCGCTTGCTGTGCGGCCCTTGGTGTACACAATCAGGCCCTGACTGATAAAGCTGTCGACCACGTCAACGGCGGCATCGAGAACGCCACCCGGATTATTGCGCAGATCGAGAATAATGCCGTTCAGATTGTCTTTAGCGCGCCAGTCTTCAATGGCAGCGGCCAGCTCGCTGCCGGTGTGTTCCTGAAACTGGGTAATGCGCACATAACCAACGTTACCGCTGAGCATATCGGTGCGCACACTGGCGACTTTGATTTCGGCGCGGGCGAGGGTAAAGGTCAGCAGTTCTTTTTCATTTTTACGGCGGATTTCCAGGGTAATCTCAGAACCCGGAGCACCGCGCATACGTTCAACGGCATCGTTCAGGCTCATGCCCATCACCGCTTCGCCATCCAGCGAAACAATTAAGTCGCCGGCGCGGATACCGGCTTTTTGTGCGGGCGTGTCATCAATCGGGGTAACGACCAGAATCAGGCCATCTTCCTGGCCGACTTCAATGCCGAGACCGCCGAATTTACCTGAGGTATTTTCCTGCAGATCCGAAAATGCCTCCGGCTGCAGGTACGCGGAATGCGGATCAAGGGAGGTAAGCATGCCGTTAATGGCATATTCGAGCAGGGTTTTATCATCCACCTCTTCAACATAGGCGGTGCGGATGCGCTCAAAAATCTCGGTGAAATTACGCAGTTCCTGTAATGGCAGCTGGCCTTGCAGGCGGGCTGCCTGTTCGGCGGCATCACTGGCTGCGGCAGTGTCTTCTGCAGGCTGGGCATTCACCTGAGTCAGGCCCAGCGACAGCACGCAGACCGCAGTACAGGCAAAGCGGGAAACAAGACGCGGGGACGGAACAGCAAATAACGACATGGGAATACTCAATTCAGGTCAATGCGTTGAAGAATGGCACAAAAGTCAGAACCTGTTAAGGCAGCCGCAGCGCCGCTGGCATCAGCGTCTCAGCCAGGCGGCCGGGTCCTGTGGTTTACCTTTATAACGGATCTCAAAATACAGCCCCGGTTCCGCATTGCCACCACTGCGACCGATAGTGGCAATACTGTCACCCTGATTGACCCAGGCGCCGACATCGCGCAGCAGGGTCTGATTATGGGCGTACAGACTGAGATAGCCCTGGCCGTGATCAATAATGGTGATTAAACCAAAACCGCGCAGCCAGTCGGAATACACCACCCGGCCATGGTGAATAGCACGCACCGGCAGTCCTTCCGGGGCGCTCATCACCCAGCCTTCCCAGCGTGTCATGCTGTCGTTGTTACGGTTGCCGAAGGCATACAGTACACGGCCATCAACCGGGCGTGGCAGTTTGCCTCTCAGCGCCGTAATCGGCCGGGCATCTTCTTTACGCGGGCTGTTAACCAGCAGGGTCTGTACTTCGTTAAGCAGGGCTTCCAGACGCTTGCGGTCGGCCTGTTTCTGGCTCAGACGCTGTTGTTCGGTTTTCATCTGCCCGGCGAGTTTAGCCAGTAACTGTTGCTGTTCCTGCTTACGTGCGGCGATTTCGCGGTTTTTACCCAGCAGCTTTTTCTCGGTCTCCAGCAGTTGCTGTTCCTGCTGTGCAATCAGCTCGGCGAGGTTATCCAGCCGTTCAAGTTCGGCCAGAATCTGGTTGATATGCTCAATGCGGGCGTTATTGAAATAACTGAAGTAGCGCAGCATTCGCTGCGCCTGTTGCGGATCGTCCTGATTAAGCAGCAGCTTAAGCGGCCCTTCTGAGCCGATACGCTGCGCGGCGCGCAGCTGCTCAGCGAGGTGCAGGCGATGTTTGTCCTGTAACTGACGGAGCTGTCCCTGCTCCTGTCTGAGCTTTTTTAGGCGGTCTTTCTCCTCCTGCAGGCGGGCACGGGTCTGCTCGATCTGCTTGCTCAGCTCAGCAATGTCTTTATCCGATTTACGCAGCGCGTCGTTCAGCTGGCTGTACTCATCTTTTGCTGAGTTCAGCCATTGTTCGAGCTTGGCAATTTCGGTTTTCAGCGCATCCAGTTTCGCTTCGTCGTCGGCGTGAGCCGGCAAACACAACAGCGCCAGGCAGAAGCCGCTCAGCAACAGTGATTTCATATCAGTTGCCGTAGCTGACCAGACTGTTGCCGTCCATTTCTGCCGGCTGCTCCAGACCCATCATGCTCAGCAGGGTTGGTGACACGTCACACAGACGACCCGGATTCAGCTGTACGGCTTCGGCGCGGTCGTGCACGTAGATCAGGTTAACCGGACCTGTGGTGTGCTGGGTCATGGCTTCGCCATTGTCATCCAGCATCTGCTCAGCGTTGCCGTGGTCGGCGGTGATCAGGCATTCGCCACCCACTTCCAGCAGGGCATCGGTCACGCGCTTAATGCATTCATCGATGCACTCGGCGGCTTTTACCGCGGCGTCGTAAACGCCGGTATGACCAACCATATCGCCGTTGGCGTAGTTGCAGACGATCAGATCGAATTCGCGGTTTTTAATGGCAGCGACCAGTTTGTCGGTCACTTCCGGGGCGCTCATCTCAGGCTGCAGATCATAGGTGGCTACATCCGGGGATTTCACCAGAATGCGGGTTTCGCCGGCGTATTCTTCTTCGCGGCCACCGGAGAAGAAGAAGGTAACGTGGGCGTATTTTTCGGTTTCGGCAATGCGCAGCTGGGTCAGGCCCAGATTGGATACGTATTCGCCAATGCCGTTGCTCAGCGTGGCCGGCGGGAAGGCACAGCTGGCTTTAATATCGGCGGCGTATTCGGTCAGCATGACAAAGTCGGCTAACTGCGGACGGGCAGCGCGTGCAAAGCCTTTGAACTCATCGCCGGAGACAAAGGCGCGGGTCAGTTCGCGGGCGCGGTCAGGGCGGAAATTAAAGAAGATAACGGAATCGTTATCCTGCACACGGCCGTCGGCACCTTCAATGACGGTGGCTTTCACGAACTCGTCGTTTTCGTCACGGCTATAAGCATTGGCCAGAGCTTCGCTGGCGGAGGCGGCGCGGAATTCGGCGCTGCCCAGCGTCATGGCATCGTAGCCGGCCTGTACCCGTTCCCAGCGGTTATCGCGGTCCATTGAGAAGAAGCGGCCGATCACCGTTGCGATCTGGCCATTACCCAGACGGGCAAAGGTGTCTTCAATTTTTTTGATGGAAGGTGCGGCAGAGCGTGGTGGCATATCGCGGCCATCAAGAATGGCGTGCACATAGGCGCGCTCAGCGCCACGGGCTTTGGCCATTTCCAGCAGCGCCACCAGATGGTCTTCATGGCTGTGCACACCGCCCGGTGACAGCAGACCGGTAAAGTGTACGGCACCGCCTTTGGCAACGGCTTTGTCGATGGCGGCACAGAGCGCTTCGTTCTGCGCCAGCTCGTTGTCTTTGATGGCTTTGTTGATGCGGGTGAAATTCTGGTAAACGATGCGTCCGGCACCCAGATTCATATGGCCCACTTCGGAGTTACCCATCTGGCCGTCGGGCAGGCCCACGGCTTCGCCGGAGGTCTGGATCAGTACGTTAGGGTACTGCTTGAGCAGACGGTCCCAGGTAGGGGTATTGGCGTTGGCAATGGCGTTGTTGGCGGTTTCTTCACGATAGCCCCAGCCATCGAGAATGATCAGAGCAGTAGGTACAGGACGCGATTTCATTAAAACAGACTCGGTTACGTTGCCACGAAAGTCCGCCATTGTACCTAAAAAACACGGCGTTCGTCGCCCTGCTGAGCAGGCAAAAATCGTGCTCAGCCATTGATTTTATCTCTTGCCGCGATAGTGCCGGCGGCAGGTCTTGTTTTCTGGCCTTCTTTGCTGAGGTAAACAGTCCGGTGGTTGCGCAGGTGGCAGGCGTTGTGTTCTGGCCTTCTTTGCTGAGGTAAACAGTCCGGTGGTTGTGCAGGTGGCAGGCGTTGTGTTCTGGCCTTCTTTGCTGAGGTAAACAGTCCGGTGGTTGTGCAGGTGGCAGGCGTTGTGTTCTGGCCTTCTTTGCTGAGGTAAACAGTCCGGTGGTTGCGCAGGTGGCAGGCGTTGTGTTCTGGCCTTCTTTGCTGAGGTAAACAGTCCGGTGGTTGTGCAGGTGGCAGGCGTTGTGTTCTGGCCTTCTTTGCTGAGGTAAACAGTCCGGTGGTTCCGCAGGCAGGCAGGCGTTATACTGCCGCCTTCTTTTTTCCACTGATGATGAGTAGTTATGGATCGTCTGTTTGAATTTGTGGGCAACCACCTTGAGCTGGTGGCTATCTGGGGTGTGTTTCTGGCTGCTCTGCTGTGGGACAACAGCCGCCGCAGCGGCCAGACGGTTTCGACTGCTCAGGCCACGTTAATGATCAATAAAGAAAACGCTGTCGTGCTGGATATCCGCGACAAGAAAGATTTCAGCGCTGGCCATCTGGCCAATGCCATGAACATTCCGTACAGCAATCTGGCCAGCCGCCTGAATGAACTGGATGCTCATAAAGAGCGGCCGATCATTCTGGTGTGCAAGACCGGCCAGACTGTCGGTGTGGCAGGCAAGATGCTGCGCGAAAAGGGCTTCAACGCTGTGCGCCTGAGTGGCGGCATGATGGAGTGGACCAATCAGAACCTGCCGGTGGTACGCAGCTGAGGCTGCTCCGGCGCATAATAATCAGAAGGACATTACGACATGGCCGACAATCAACAGCCGCAGTTTGCGCTGCAACGTATCTACATTAAGGATGCTTCATTTGAAGCGCCAAACTCACCGCAGGCGTTCACCAAAGAGTGGAAGCCGGAGATCAAACTGGATCTGAACAGCGGTGCGCGTAAGCTCGACGATAACCATTACGAAGTGTCTGTTAAGGTCACTGTTACTGCGACCAATGACGGCGAAACCGCTTTTCTGGTTGAGCTGGTGCAGGCCGGACTGTTTGCCATGGTGAACATCCCTGAGCAGCAGCTGAAGCCGATGCTGGGTGCTATGTGCCCGAACATCCTGTTCCCTTACCTGCGTGAAAGCATCGACAGCCTGGTGGTGAAAGGTGGCTTCCCGGCACTGATGCTGGCACCGATTAACTTCGATGCCCTGTTCCAGCAGCGTATGCAGCAGGAAGCTCAGCAGGCTCAGGCAGAACCTGCCGAGCAGGAAACCACTCACTGAGCTGAGTGGCTTCCCTTGCGCAGATGATTCTGCGCAGCATAAATAAAGGCCGCAACCCGTCAGGGTGCGGCCTTTGTTGTTTATGGACGCGGCCGCTTTAATAGCGCAGCAGGCGGCCGCTGTCGGTAGCGATATAGAGTTTGCCGCTGCTGTCGGTTGCCAGTGCTCTCATGCGTTCGTTCAGGTCGGTCAGCAGCCGTTCTTCTGCCACGGCCTGTGGCTGGCTCGGGGTTCCGCCCAGTGTGATGCGATTCAGGTGGGTTAATTTAAGCGCCCCGGCTAACAGGTTGCCCTGCCATTGCGGGTGGGCTTTTCCCTGATAAAACAGCAATGAACCGGGCGCGATTGACGGGTCGTACATCTTGACCGGATCGGTCATATCCGGGCGGCTGCGGGCTTCGCCGACATACATCGGGTTCCAGTATTCCTTGCCCCACGATACAACCGGCCAGCCGTAGTTATGGCCTTTTATGATGAGATTGATTTCATCTCCGCCGCGCGGCCCATGCTCAATCGCCCACAGACGCTGGTTAGCTGCATCGTAGGCCAGGCCCTGCGGATTGCGGTGTCCGTAACTCCAGATCTCTGCCAGGGCTCCGGGTTTATTGATAAAGGGATTGTCGGCGGGGATATTGCCGTTACGGGTCAGGCGCAGAATTTTTCCGGCGTGGGTCGTCAGGCGCTGGCCGTTGTCACGCTCGCCTCTGTCGCCGATGCTGAAAAATACGTGTTGTTCATCGAAGGCAATGCGGCTGCCAAAATGCTGACCACTGTTACTTGCCGACTGGCTGATCAGCAGTGTCTGCCAGTCTGTAAGGTGCAGAGGGCGCTGGCTGACATCAAGACGGGCCCGCCCCAGAGCGGTGGCGGCCCGCCCCTCTGGCAGGGGCGCACTCCAGGTGAAATAAATCCAGCCGCCCGGCTGATAGTCGGCGGCCACGGCAACATCCAGCAGACCTCCCTGACCATCGGACCATACCTTTGGTGCTCCCTGTACCCTGTGTAATTGCCGTTGTCCGGCGTCGAACAATTTAAGCTGGCCGCTGCGCTCACTGATCAACAGCTGGCCGGGAGCGACAAAAGCCATACCCCAGGGGCGGCTGAGCTTATCAGTGAGTACTTCGTGGGTGCTTGCTGCATGCAGCAGCGGAGTGAGAAGGGTAGCGATCAGCAGCAGGAATTTCATGGCGGTACTCCCGGATCAGGAGCCGCCAGTATACCCAAGTTGCCGCCAGGCTTCATAAACCATCACCGCCACCGCATTGGACAGGTTCATACTGCGGCTGTCGGGCATCATCGGTAATCGCAGCCAGTGTTCAAACGGCAGACTCATGCGCACATCTTCCGGTAAGCCACGGGTTTCCGGGCCAAACATCAGGTAGTCGCCAGCGCTGAAGGCGACGTCGGAATGGGTGCGGCGGCCCTTGGTGGTCAGGGCAAACAGGCGCTGTGGCTGTTCGGCTGCGAGAAAGGCGTCATAGTTGGGGTGGATTTTTACGCTGGCCCATTCGCTGTAGTCCAGTCCGGCGCGGCGCAGGCTCTTTTCTTCCATATTGAAGCCCAGGGGTTCAATCAGATGCAGCCGGCAGCCGGTGTTGGCGCACAGGCGGATGATATTGCCGGTATTGGGCGGAATTTCGGGTTCGAACAGAACGATATTAAACATAGTGCCTGGCCTTAAAAGCAGGCGCGCATTATAGGTGTGAATACCGACCGCTGGCCATCCTGCGCCAGAATCATGGTCTACACTCTCTTTAGATTATTTTGTTTTAAAGAGGTGGCAATGCGCTGGCCCTGGCAGAAAAAAAGTCTTCAGGATTCACGCTGTCTGGGCATCGAACTGCATCAGGGTAAGGGCTTTGCTGTGTTGCGTGAAGCCGGGGTGGTGCGGGAATGTTACCGTCCGGCGGAAACCGATCAGGGGCTGGATGGTCTGGCGACCTGGATTGCCGCACAGCAGTTGCGGGGTGTCAGCACCGTATTGTCACTGGATGCGCTGGACTATGAGTTACATCTGGTTGAGGCACCGGCGGTGAGTGATGACGAACTCGCGGATGCGCTGCGTTTCCGTATGCGTGATCTGCTGCCACAGGGCGCGGAGAAGAAAGTTATTCAGGGCTTTCGTCTGCCGGCGGATGCTTATCGCCGGCGACTGGAAATGGCCTTTGCGGCGGTTATTGATCACCGCCGAGTTAAAGATCTTGTGCGCTGGTGTGAACAGCAGGAGCTGGCTTTGCACAGCATCACCATTCCCGAGCTCAGTCTGTTGCATCTGGTTGCGGAGGTCGCTCCGGAAACCGCCGTTGGCGTGCTGCGGCTGGATGCCGAAGACGGCATGATTTACCTCTACCGTGATGGCGGTCTTTATCTTTCGCGCCGCCTGAATACCGGTACTCAGAGTCTGGGGGGACATGCCGTCGCTGAGGGGGGATTCAGCCTGGAAAGCGACAGTCGTATTGATGCTCTGGCGCTGGATATTCAGCGCTCGCTGGATTATTTCGACAGCCAGCTGGGGATGGGCATGGTCGGACAAATCTGGGTTCTGGTGCCGGACAATGCGGATGTCAGTGAGCTGTTACCTGAGCTGGAGCGCAGTGTGAATATTCCGGTCCGCAGTCTGCTGCTGGACTCCGTTGCCCGCCAGCAGGGAGGTGAAGATCTGACTGCATCTCTCGCCATTGCTCTGGGCAATGCCCTGTTAATTGAACAGGGCAGGGCGGCAACCGCCGCCGGGAAGGTGGCCTGATGACCTGGCAGATTCAGCAGCGGGTTAACTTTTATATCGAGGAGTTCCGCCCTCCCGCTTTACCGCAGAATATCCGCCGTCTGTTACTGCAGCTGGCCGCCAGTGCTGCGCTGATGTTGCTGCTGACGCTGCTGCTTTTGGGGTATCTGCAATGGCTGCACTACCAACAGCAGCAGGAAAACCAGCGCTTTGAATTACTGAGCAGCCAGCTGCAGGAAGAAATTGCCCGCCATCCGCCGCTGGTGGCCGATAGTGGCTTGCAGCAACAGCTGGAACAGGCGCGGATGCAGTTGGCAGCCAGCCAGAAAATTCTCTTTTATCTCGGCCGTGAGCAGTTGCAGCAGAGCCAGTCTTTTACACCGCTGATTGCTCAGCTGGGCGAACAGCAGGTGCGGGGGGTATGGCTGCAGGGGTTCCGTGTGAGCGACGCCGGGCAGCAGGTCAGGCTTGAAGGTTTTGTTGATGAGCCGGAAAAGTTGTCGCGCTATGTCACAGAGTTGCTGCAGCGCAGCGCTTATAGCGGTAAATCATTCAGTCAGATTGATGTACGGCGCAGCGGTCAGCGCTGGCTCAGTTTTGTACTGGACACCGCAGCGCCGGCGCCGGATGAAGAAACGGCTGTTACCCCGTTGCAGAAAAAACTTTCCCGTCTGCAGTCACAGGCCGGTAGCGGAGATGGCTTATGAGCCTGCGTAATCAGCAAGCGTGGTGGCGTCACCCGTCCGCAGAGAAACTGATCAGGGCGTACAACAAACTGTTACCACGCGAACAGATTCTGCTGCAGATCATTCTGCACAGTGTCGTCGTTGCATTGTTTGCCCTACTGCTGCTGGAGCCTGTCTGGCAGCGCAGTGAAATTCTGCAGCAGGCGATTTCCGGCCAGCAGCAACAGATCCGCCAGTCAGAAGGGCAGCTGCAACAACTGCAACAACAGGCGGTTAACGATCCCAACCAACCATTACGCGATGAGCTGGCGCGTCTGCAGGTACAGCAGGGTGATATGAATCTGCGTATCTCCAGACTGACGGATGCCCTGGTGTCACCGGCGCAGATGGTGCCTTTACTGGAGCAGATGCTGAAGCAGGATAAACGTCTGCAGCTGAAAAGCCTGGTGAATCTGCCGCGCGAACGGCTCGGTCTGGGCGAAGAGTTTGCCGATGTGCAGCTCTACCGTCACGGACTGCGCCTGACTCTGAGCGCCAGTTACGACGGTCTGCTGAGGTATCTGCAACGACTGGATGCCATGCCATGGCGGCTGTTCTGGCAGGAGCTTGATTTTACCGTGGAGCAGCATCCGCAGGGGGAACTGACACTTGAGGTGTACACCCTGAGCATGCGCGAGGAGGTTCTGGGTGGCTGATACTGTTGTTCTGATAAAGGGTTTTTACCGCTTACGGTTACTGCTGGCGGTGTTTGCCATGCAGTCTCCGGCGCTGGTGCTGGCCGCCGACCCGACGCAGCCACCACCCTGGCTGCAACAGGCTCCGGTCAGAACGGAGACGGTTGAGACTCCTTTAGTGGTGCAGCAGATCCTGATCCGCGAGGGTGATAACCGTGCGGTGATCAATGGCCAGTTGGTGCGAAGCGGCGATGTTGTTGACGGGGCTCAGGTTATGACGATTTCTGCGGATAAAGTCGTGGTGAAAATCCGGCAAAAACGGCGCGAACTGTCTTTACTTGTTAATACACGACGTATTTCTGAATAGGTGCTTATTTTGTCAGCTGTTATTGCACGTTGCTCTGCCTTTTGGCGCATATTCTCTCTGCTGACTCTGGCATCTTTACTGCCGGGGTTAAGTGGTTGTGCTGCGCCGGCTGCGAAAGAGCAGCGCGAGCAAGAGACAGATAATGCGCTGCTGCTGCAAACCGAAAATGTGTCTGTGCCGGACAGTCTGGATCTGCAGCAATTATTGCCGCCACTGGATCAGCCACCAGAGGCTGCGCCACAGCGTTTTGATGTATTGGCTGATCGCACCCCGGCGACCGCATTTTTCAACAGTCTGATTGACGGAACCGGTTATAACCTGGTGGTTCACCCGGGTGTCAGTGGTGAAATCAGCCTGAATTTAAAAGACGTTACCCTGCTGCAAACATTGCAGGCGGTACGCGATATTTATGGTTTTGATTTTGTGCAGTCCGCTTATGGCGTACAGATTTTACCGCGTCAGCAGCAGACGCGGATTTTCCCGATTAATTATCTCAACGTAAAACGCGCCGGCCGCTCCGGTATGCATGTCAGCAGCGGTCAGGTGACATCGACCGACTCGCGCCAGAGCAGTACCCAGACCAATACCACGACCTCTGGCAGCAGCTCGCAGACCATTAACAGCAGTGAGGTGGGAACCGAGTCCAGTACCGATTTCTGGCAGGGGCTGAAAAATACCCTGCAACTGATGCTGGCCCAGGAAACGGATGCGCAGGTGGTGGTGGATGCTCACGCCGGTATTGTGGTGGTAAAAGCCATGCCGGGGACGCTCAATCATATTGCCAGTTATCTGGAAAAAGCCGAATTAAGCGTGCAGAAACAAGTATTAATCGAGGCGAAAATCGTTGAAGTAACCCTGAGTGATGGTTTTCAGTCAGGCATTAACTGGTCAGCATTTGGCGGAAAAAATTACCGCGGCACAACCTATTCATCCGATAACAGCCTGAGTTCCGCTGCGCTGGAAAATACCGACCTGATAGAAGGTATTTTTACCGCCAATTTTGCGTTAGGTGATTTCACTGGCGCCCTGCAGTTATTGCGTACGCAGGGGGATGTAAAAGTTTTATCCAGCCCGCGTATTGCTACAGTGAATAATCAGAAAGCAGTAATCAAAGTCGGCTCAGACGAATTCTTTGTGACCAATGTCACCAATACAACCACCTCCACGACCACCGGCAGTTCGAATACCCCGGATATCGAATTAACGCCATTTTTCTCCGGTATTGCTCTTGATGTGACGCCACAGATTGGTTCCGATCAGGAAGTGACATTGCATGTACACCCGACGGTGACGGAAGTGGAAGAAAAAATTAAAACCGTACAGCTGAATAACGATGACTACACCCTGCCGCTTGCCTATAGCACCGTGCGTGAAACGGATTCGATTGTCCGTGCCCGCTCAGGTCAGGTGGTGGTGATTGGCGGTCTGATGCAGAACCGTAAAGTGCGTACCGATGCCAGCGTTCCCTGGTTGGGAAATATTCCCCTGTTAGGCTGGTTCTTCCGTCAGACCCGGGAAGAAATGGTACAGAGTGAGCTGGTTATTCTGATTCAGCCCAAAGTAATTGATTCTGCGCTGAGCCGTGAACAGGTAGATGAGCTTAACAGGCGCTATTCGCGGCTGATGCCAGCCCGGAGGTAAATGATGGAGATGACCCGGCTTAGTCGTGCCTGCGAGCAATATTATGGTCTGCAACAGTCTCCTTTTGGTCTGACTCCCAACACCGAATTTTATGTTGAATTGCCCAGCCAGCAGCAGGCGTTTGAGTTGTTGCTGTTTGCGCTGTCATCCGGTGAAGGCTTTATTAAAATTACCGGCGAAGTGGGAACCGGAAAGACATTACTCTGCCGGCGTTTACTCAACTCCCTCGCGGCTGACAATATCTGCAGTGCGTATATTCCCAATCCGGCGCTGAGTGCTGAGGGGCTGTGGCGGGCGATTGCGCGCGAACTCGGCTTAAACAGCGACGATAAAAGCGAACTTCAGGTGCAGGAAGATATTCAGCAGCGACTGTTGCAGTTTGCCCTGACCGGGCAGCCAGTGACGCTGATTATTGACGAAGCTCAGTGTATGCCGGACGACACGCTGGAAGCGCTGCGGCTGATTTCTAATCTGGAAACCGAGCGTCAGAAACTGGTGCAGATTGTGTTGTTCGGTCAGCCAGAACTGAATGTCACTCTGGCCAAGCCTCGCTTCCGTCAGTTGTTGCAGCGCATTACCTACAGCGCTGATTTAGGCCCACTGAATAACAGTGAAGCCTTAGCGGTTTATCTGCAGCAGCGTCTGAGCATCGCCGGTTACCGCGGTATGCCACTGTTTCAGACATCGGCACTTAAGCATTTATGGCAGGCCAGCCGTGGTATTCCGCGACTGGTTAATATTCTTGCGGCCAAAACATTGCTGGTGGGGTACGGCAATGGCAGCCGTCAGCTGGAGTCACACCATGTTGCCCGTGCCGTGGCTGATACCGAAGGTGCTTATCCGGCACCTCCTGATTGGTCCTGGTTGCGTTTTACCACTCTGTTTGCGGCTGTGCTTCTGGTGCTGATATGAGTCTGTTGCATCAGGTTCTGCAGGATATTGATAAGCGCGACGCTGACAGACTTATGTTGCCGCCGTCTCTGCAACTGGACGATTCGGCTTCCGGCCTCAACCCGGCGACAGAGTACTCCTCTGCGGTTTTTCCCGCACATCCGCGTTACCGCCGCTATCAGCCACTGTTTTGGTTATTGTTAGTGTTAACGCTGGGAATCTTTTTTTTATCGGATGATTTCTCCGGAAATCCGGAAAATTCTTCGGATTTACCGGGCTTTATTGACCGTCAGGCTCAGTCTGATTCTGCCAGTATTTCGCTGAAAAACAGTGCGCCGGCAAATAGCAAACAAAGTACGGCGGATTTAAACCCGGAAAAGCCCTTGTCGTCTGAGCAACCAGTGTCTTCAGTTCCCCCGGTGCTTACCGAGAAAACCATGCCTGCAGAAAGAACGCTGCCAGAGCAATCAACACCAGCCGAAGCCTCCGGCCAAAAAGCGCCAGCAAAAGAACCGGAGTTAAATCGTAATGTGTCGGTTGTGCGCAGCGACCAGCAGGCACAGGAATACTACCTGCAGGCAATGGATGAGCTGAGCCGTAAGCAATTTTCACCGGCGCTGGAGCATATTGATCAGGCGCTGGCCTTAACAGTTCGCGATGATTATCTGGCGATAAAATTGCGTATTTATCTGGAACAGAAGGAGCAGGAAAAATTTCTGCAGTTGTATGCCACGCACGCCTCCGTTCTTCATCCTTACTGGCTGGCCGTAGCCGCACCGGGTTTACACCTGTTCGGACGTTATGACGATGCCGCACGTGTTTATCAGCAGTTGATTCTCGCGCAGCCTGAAATTGTCAACTGGCCGCTGGCACTGGCGCAGGCGCTGCATTCGGCCGGACGTAATCAACAGGCGCGCAGTGTGCTGGAAAATCTGTATCAGCAGAATCGCCTGACCCCGGAGCAGAAGCGCTGGGTTGAGCAACGACTGAAAAATCTAAGGTAATCTATGGAAACGCCAAGCCGTAAACGTGTCCGTGTCGGGGATCTTCTGCTGGAGAAGAACCTGATCAGTGATGAACAACTGAATCAGGCTCTGGCGGAGCAGAAAAAAACCGGCAAAAAGCTGGGCCGGGCCATTACCGATCTGGGTTTCGTCAAAGAAGATGAACTGCTGCGTACTCTGGCAGACTTTTTTAATTATCCGTTTATCGATCTGGCCCGTTTCCGTATTCATAATCACCTTGTTCAGCGACTGCCGGAAACCCATGCACGGCGTTATCGCTGCCTGGTGTTATCGGAAGAAAACGGTGGTCTTCTGGTTGGCATGGCAGATCCTACCGATCTGATGGTGATCGACGATCTGCAACGAATTCTGAAAACGCCGGTATTTCCGGCTTTTATCCGCGAGCAGGAACTGCTTTCTATTCTGGATACTGTTTATCGCCGTCAGGAGCAGATGGCGAGTATCGCCGGCGAACTGGAAGGCGAGTTACGTGGCAGTGAATTCGATATTGATCAGATGGCACAGTCATCTGATGTTAATGAAGCTCCGGTTGTACGCTTGCTGCAGAGCCTGTTTGAAGATGCGGTGCAGATTAAAGCATCGGATATTCATATTGAGCCTGAAGAAAGCCAGCTGCGTATTCGTCTGCGTGTTGATGGCGAATTGCAGGAACAGGTTATGAAAGAAAAACGGGTGGCATCGGCTCTGGTATCCCGCCTGAAAATTATGTCTGGCCTGGATATTTCAGAGAAACGTTTGCCGCAGGACGGCCGCTTTAATATCCGCGTATCGAATAAAAATATTGATGTGCGTGTGTCGACCATGCCGGTGCAGTTTGGCGAATCGGTGGTGATGCGTCTGCTCGATCAGAGCGCTGGAATTCTCAGTATGGAAATTCTGGGTATGCCGGCAAAACTGCAGAAGCGTTTTGAATATCTGATTCATCGCCCACACGGCCTTATTCTGGTTACTGGCCCGACCGGTAGCGGTAAAACCACGACGCTGTACGCTGCGCTCAGTCTGCTGAATCAGCCGGAAAAGAAAATTATTACCGCAGAAGATCCGATCGAATACCGCTTGCCAAGGGTTAATCAGGTGCAGGTTAACAGTAAAGTCGGGCTGGAATTTTCGACGGTATTACGGGCGGCACTGCGTCAGGACCCGGATATCGTACTGGTCGGGGAAATCCGCGATCACGAAACGGCCGAAATTGGTCTGCGCGCAGCCATGACGGGCCATATGGTGTTGTCGACGCTGCACACCAACGATGCGGTATCGACCGTTGCGCGGTTAATGGATATGGGGGTCGACCGCTATCTGGTGGCATCTTCATTGCGGGCGGTTGTAGCTCAGCGTCTTGTTAAGAAACTCTGTCAGCACTGTCAGCAGCCGCACGTGATGGATGCACAGGAAAAATCCTGGCTTGATGTGCTTGAACGCGGTGCCAGTGAGCAGAATTATCTCAGTGGACGTGGTTGCCACCATTGCCACAATACCGGTTATCAGGGACGTATCGGTATTTACGAGTTGTTGGAAATGACACCGGAGCTGGTTGCTTCATTGCGTCGGGATGACACTCAGTTATTTGCTGAGCAGGCGCTGGCTCAGCCTGGATTCCGCTCTCTGGCACTGTGCGCACTGGATTATGCCCGTGCAGGTGTGACCTCGCTGGAAGAGGTATTCCGGGTGTCGGCGACTCTGGAGGAGGAGCTGTCCCTTGACTGAGTTTACCTACCGCGGCCGTGATCAGCGTGGCCAGGCAGTGACGGGTGTGATTGCCGCAGGCAGCAGTCAGTCGGCGCTGGAGCAGTTACAGCAACAACAGATTATTGTACTGGCGCTGGATGAGGCGGAAGAAGTTAAAGAGTCGGCTGGCTTTAATATCACCTTATGGGGCAGAGAACGTATCAGCCCCGATGAACTTATCCTGTTCACCCGGCAATTATATTCTTTGACTAAGGCCGGTGTGCCTATTATCCGGGCGCTTACCGGTCTGGCCGAATCGTCGGTGAATCCGGCGGTAAAAAATACCCTGAATGGCATCAGCCATTCACTGATATCAGGCTCTGATCTGGTAACCGCATTCCGCCAGTATCCACAATATTTTTCCCCGATTTTTATCAGCATGGTTCATATCGGTGAAACCACCGGTAATTTATCCGATGCACTACTGAAGCTGGTGGCGCATCTGGAAATGGAACGTGAAACACGTAAGCGGATTAAAACGGCATTGCGTTACCCGACGATGGTGGTTGGCAGTATCAGCATTGCACTGATTGTTATCACCATGTTTGTTATTCCCAGTTTCAGCAGTGTTTTTAATAACCTGGGCGCGCAGTTGCCCTGGGCTACCCGTGTGCTTATGGGGACCTCACAGTTTATGCAGGATTACTGGATGCTGTTGACGGTGTTTATGGGACTCGCATTTTTCGCTTTCCGGCGCTACATAAAAACAGCTGAAGGTGCGCTGTTCTGGGATGAAAAGAAACTGAAAATTCCCTTATTAGGCAGTATTTTCGAGCGCATTGCTCTGGCGCGTTTTTCGCGTTCGTTTGCCATGCTGATGGCTGCAGGCGTTCCTATCCTGCAGGGGCTCTCTATTGTCGCTGACAGTGTCGGTAACCGCTTTATTGGTGTTGCGGTCAAAAGTATGCAGCACGGCATTGAGCGCGGAGATCGTCTGACCAATACCGCCATTGCCACCGGGCTGTTTACCCCGCTGGTTTTACAGATGATGTCGGTTGGCGAAGAAACCGGTTCTGTTGACCGTTTGCTGGATGAGGTTGCCGATTTCTATGAACAGGAAATTGACTATGACCTGAAGCGTCTGGCCGACGCAATTGAGCCCATTCTGCTGGTATTTCTCGGCATCATGGTACTGATTCTGGCGCTGGGCGTGTTTTTGCCAATCTGGGATCTCAGCCGTGTGGCGACAGGGCGTTAGCAATCTTTGATCAGGCTCAGTAATTCACCAGCTAAAGACAGATTTGTGTTTAATTTCGTAAATACAAACGGCAAAAAAAAATCACTGAGCTAAGGTTTGAGTAGGCTTATGGATGGTATCCGCTTTTGCTGGACCCGTGCTTACACCAAGCTGGAATTTGCAGCGGCCATCGCTCTGCTTGCTGCCATGCTGGCGCTGCTGTTACCGCGCTATCTGGATCTGCTGAACGAGGCCCGTAAGGCTGAAGTGGTGGCGCAGGGCAGCAGCCTTAAGTCAGCAGTACTGGCGGTACATGAACGCTGGTATCTGAATGGGCAGCCAGAAACTGTAGCTCCGCTAAGTGTTTTTGGCCGTCAGGATATTCTGGTATCAGCATCAGGCTGGCCACTGGATGTGGCATCTGCCGGCGGTAATGTTTCCGGACAGAATACCGGTCTGGCCCCTGAAAATACCATCGCAGCCACTGCCCGCTGTATGAGGTTATGGCAGGCATTACTGCAGGATACGGCCCCGGCGTTATATACCGGGTATGAATTTGCGGTGGCAGGCAGCTATCGCGCGAGCTGGATTTCCGGTGTCTGCCGCTACACTCAGGTAACGGCAGATAACCACGGAAAAACCGTCGGTCAGGATATCGGCGGGCATGATCAAGGGAAGGCGTTTTACATTGAATATAACGCGGCTAATGGCCGGGTCACATGGTTTATCCGATAAGCAGCAGGAGTCGGAATATGAAGAAGCAAGCAGGTTTTACACTGATCGAACTGATCATGGTAATTGTAATTCTCGGCGTACTGTCGGCTTTTGCTTTGCCCCGTTTTGCAGATTTTGGTGGTGATGCGCGTACAGCCAGTGTTAATGCTCTGGCTGGTGCATTACGTTCAGCGGCGAATATAGCCCACGCACAGCAACTGGCTAATGGTTCGACAGCCAATACCGCCGTTACCCTGGAAGGTACGTCTATCGATATGCTGAATGGCTACCCGAGCGTAACGGGTATTAAGGTTGCCGCTCAGGTTTCTTCCGGTACACAAACACAGTTTGATGATGGCGAGGTCGATTATGTTGAAGCCGTCAGCACAACCGTGTCGGTAACTTATTCACTGCGTGCGAGTTGCCAGGTTGTTTATACCGCCGCCACAACCTCGGCTTCTCCTGTGGTTGCCGTTACCACCAGTGGCTGTTAACCCGCTGCTGCTATGAAAACACGCCTGTCGGGCTTCACCCTGGTAGAACTGGTGATGGTGCTGGTTCTGCTGGGGGTTCTGAGTGCGATAGGCGGCAGTCTTTTTTCCCGCCCTGATAGTTTTTCCGCTCTTACCGCCCGTGATCAGTTGCAGGCGATTACTCTGCTTGCTCAGCAACGCGCACTGGCCAATACCGGTAATTCTCCGGTCGTGCTCAGCGTGGGGCAGGATAACAAACACTGGCTGTTCGGACTTCGTCAGGGCGCCGATGTGTTCAGCGAACGAAAATCCCCCCGGCATAACGCAAACCTTACTTTGGATGGCTCAGTATTCAGTAATGGCCAGGTCAGCACCTTTACCTTTGCCAGCGATGCGGCAGTGGGCAGAAATTATCAGTTTATTTTTTCTTCCGACAGTAATCACTCCCTGTGTCTGGCTGCAACGGGTTTTGCATATCCGGCAACGTGTCAGCCCTGATCGGCTAGACTTAAAAGGTATTTATGATTCTCGTCTGCCAGGCAGTGGCAGGCTCTGATATTTCAGGCGCAATATTATGAACAGGCAGCATGGACTGACCCTGGTCGAGCTGGTGATCATGATGGTTATTATCAGTATTGCTCTGGTAGCCAGTCTGCGGGCATTTTCGTTGTTGTCAGGCCGTAGTGCAGATGCTTTGTTACAAAGCAGGGTCACCAGCCTGGCACAGATTTATCTGGATGAAATACTGGCCCGCCAGTTTGATGAAAACACGGGTCCCGCCGGCGTTCCGCCTTATACCGGCGTATGCCGCATCACCGACGATGGCGAAAACCGCGAACAATACGATGATGTGGATGATTACAATGGTCTTAATGAAAGTCCGGCATTAATGGATCAGGATCTGGCTGCACTGTACAGCGGTTATCAGGTCAGTGTTGAAGTGCATTGCGATGATTCCGTTGGTGTTAATCCGGGCGGTGCGAAACGCATTGACCTGGCTATTCTCGCTCCCAATGGTCAGGCAAGCCACTTTACGGCTTACAAAGGCAATTTCTGATGTCAGGCCTGCGCAGCTCATACTATCAACGCCTTTCGTGCGGTTTTACCCTGATTGAATTACTGATTGCCCTGGTCGTGGGCAGCATTATTGCCATTGTGTCTGTGCGCTTTGTCAGTGAAAGCGGCCGCATGTTACTCGACAGTGGTGCACGTCAGCAGTTGGCTGCCACGGCGGCGATTATCAGTGAGAAAATCAGCCGTCAGTTACGTCCGGCGCTGCCGGGCAGTATCCGGGTCACGGCCGATGGCCGTTGTGTCGAATATATTCCGGTAACAGCTGCCTCGGTTTATACCGATCTTGCCCTTAATACACCGGTCAGCAGTTTCTCTGTGGTGCCGGTATCGGCGTCTCAGAACCACAGTGGCTATGCGGTGATTTATCCTGTTAATCAGAATGAGCTGTATCAGCCGGCGGCAAGAGGTGCACTGACTCAGGCGACGGCGGTTTTGCCTGCCGGTAACGCCGAGGTTGTTGTCAGTTTATCCTCCGCCCATGAATTTTCAGCCGATTCGCCGCTCCGGCGTTTTTATCTGGTCGGCTCGCCGCAGGCGATCTGCCAACAGGGAAATTTTCTCTATCATTTCCGGGATTATGGCTTTATTGCCAATGTTAATGCTTTAGCTGATTTTTTGCCTTCGTCGCAGGCTGACGGGCGCGATGTTCTGGCCTTTCCCCTGCAGAATAATTCGCTGAATTTCAGCTATCAGCCGCAGACCTTGCAGCGTAATGGTTTGGTTACCTTTTCTTATGTTCTGGAAAGCCCGGCCAGCGCGGATCAGTTGCAGCAGACTCAGGAGGTACAGATACGCAATGTTCCCTGAAAACATGCTGAGTAAACGCTCTGTCGGCCGTCAGTCCGGATTTGGTTTGCCAGTTGCTATCTTTGTGGTGGTTGTTCTGGCACTGGTGATTGCGGCGATGTCACAGCTGCAGCAAAGCAGCAGTGAAGGCAGCAGTTTGCAGCTGCAATCGCAGCGGGCTTTTTATGCGGCTGAATCGGGGCTGCAGCTTAGTCTGAATTTATTATTGCCGCCGGATGGCAGTACCGGGAAAAACTGCAGTATTTCACCTTTTTATGCCCGCGACTTTTCATCGTTATCTTCTTCTTATGGCTTAAGAGGCTGCAGCGTCCGCGTTGAATGTCAGTCGCTTACGGTCAGCAGTGAACTGTATTTTACACTTACCTCAACAGGCAGTTGTGGCAGCGGCACTGATAACGCCCGGCGTACAACCGAAGTGAGGGTTAAATAATGCGTATTGCGCTCCGTTTACTCTTATCTAACTGTTTTCTGTTGTGGCTTCTATTGAGCAATATCGCTGCTTTCGCAGCTCCCGGCGATATTATTTTCAGCGATGATTTTGAACGTAACACACTTGGTCCAAACTGGGCCGTCAGCAGCGGCAGCAATGCCGGGATCAGTAATGCGACAGCAAATTCCCAATCACGCAGTTTATTTTTACGCTGGGATACCGTTAGCGTTGATACACCAGTATTTGATATGACGGGAAAAAACGGTGCGACATTATCGTTCTGGTGGCGGCGCGGCGATGACAGTTTCAGTGAAGATCCGGATGGTAATGAAGATCTGATCATTTATATCTTATTGAATAATACAACCTGGGTAGAGCTGGACCGTTTTGCTGGTAATGGTACGGCTGGAGAATCCGGACTGGCTGAATACGAATTACCGGCGGCTGCAATGTACACCGGTTTGCGTATCCGTTTTCAGCTTGATCGTGGTAATGGCCCTGATAATGATTATTGGCATGTTGATGACGTCAAACTGACCGAGAGTCGCGGTTACTGTGGCGATGATTTTGTTATTTTTTGCGATGATTTTGAGCGCAGCAGTCTGGGGGCTGATTGGTCCGTAACGTCTGCTGGAGGCAATGCCGGAATTTCCAGTGCCACTTCCAGAAGCCCGACTCGTTCATTAAATACCAACAGCGGTATTGTCGGTGTGCAGCTGAAAACCCTGGATTTAAGCTTTTATTCAGAAGTGACTGTTGAATACTGGTGGCGGCGCGGAGACGATGCTTTCAGTGAAGATCCGGATCCCGGTGAAGATCTGGTGGCTGAATACCGCACTGATAATGGCAGCTGGATTGTACTGCAAACCATTCTGGGAAATGGCCTGACCGGCGATACCGGAAACAGTTCTTTTACCCTGCCTGCCAGTGCGCTGAGCAGCAATTTTCAGTTCCGCTTCCGTCAGACCGGGGGCAACAGTGGCGGTAATGATTACTTCCACCTGGACGATCTGCGTATTAAAGCCGACAGCGCGCCACTGACCTGTTTTACCGATGATTTTAACCGCTCGTCAGCGGGTAATGACTGGGTTACTTCAGCGGTGTCCGGCAGCTTTACGCCCTCGCTGGTAAATAACCGTTTGCGCCTGACACAGGATGTTACCTATCAATCCACGGCTTCGACACTGCAGCGTTTATTCCCTGCGGCCAATAATATTGTGGTGATTGAATTCACCCATTACGCCTGGTCAACTTCCTTTTTTGGTACCGGTGCTGACGGTATCTCGGTGGTCTTCTCTGATGCCACGATTACCCCGCAGTCCGGCAGCTTTGGTGGCTCACTGGGTTATGCGCAACGGGACAATGGTGATCCTGGCTTTGCCGGCGGTTGGCTGGGAATTGGTTTGGATGAGTACGGAAACTTTTCCAATCCGACCGAAGGCCGGATTGGGGGGCCGGGCGCCAGATCCGACAGCGTAACCATCCGTGGTTCGGGCAGTGGCAGCAGTGGCTATCGTTATCTGACAGGCACCAACAGCTTATCTCCGGGGGTGGATCAACGGCCAACATCCTCTGCGGGTGGCCCGGCTCACCGTTATCGTTTTGTTATTGATTCCCGTGTTGCCGGACAATCGCTTGTCAGCGTACAGCGCGATACCGGCTCAGGTTATGCCACGCTGGTGGCGCCGGTAAATATTGCCAATATTAATGGGCAGGCGGCTATTCCACAGAATTTACTGTTGTCACTGACCGGCTCTACCGGCGCCTCCAGTAATAATCATGAGATAGATCGGTTACGGGTCTGCGCCAATACGATTAATCCGATCGGGCCGATTGTTCATCATTTCGAAATGGATTACGCCAGCAGTGGCCTGACCTGTTCGCCGCAGGAAGTACTTATTCGTGCCTGTGCCAATGCCAGCTGTTCCAGTCTGTATACTGATCCGGTCACGGTGACACTGGCGCCTTCCGGCTGGCAGGGAGGAAATGTACAAACTTTCAGTGGTGGTTCGGCGACGCTGGCTTTGCGTCAGAACATTGCAGGCAGTGTGAATCTGCAGGTGTTGTCGTCGGTTCCGGTATCGCAGGCGTTTACGTCTAATCTTTGCTCGCGTGACGGTGGCGCATTATCGACCAACTGCAGCATGACCTTTGCAGACTCTGGTTTTGTGCTGGATATTCCGGATTTTCCTGCAGGGCTGGGCACCAGTGATGTACTGCTGAAAGCCGTTAAAAAAGATGACTCGACACAGGCCTGCGTACCGGGGTTTGCTAATGTCAGTCGCGATGTTGTGCTTAATTCACAATATATCGACCCTGGTAATTCTTCCCGGGTAGTGTCCTGGCCGGTAACGGTTAATGGCAATAACATCGCTGATATTTCCGCATCACCGGTGACACTCACACTGAATTTTGATGCCAATGGCCAGACCCCGCTGCAGATAAATTATGCGGATGCAGGGCTGATGCAGCTGAATGTCCGCTATGAGGGCAGTGGCAGTGAAGCCGGGCTGGTTATGAGTGGTAACGACCGCTTTGTCAGTTATCCGGCCGGTTTCTGTATTCAGACCGATGCCAATGCCGGCGAATGCAACCCGGCCAGTGCTGCAAACTATGCCGGTTGTCCGGCCTTTGCTAAAGCCGGCGATAATTTTAATCTGAATATTTCTGCCGTCGGCTGGCAGAGTGCTGCCGATACTGATTTTTGCGATAACACGCCAACCCCCGGTTTTGCACTGACAGATATGGCTCTGAGTACGGAGCTGGTTGCCCCATCCGGTGGAGTTAATGCCGTACTCACACCGGCACAATATAATCACAATGCTGCTGTGGATAATAAAAATATTCTGGCCGCGAATGTCTCTGAAGTCGGAGTATTTAATATCCGTTTAACAGCGGGCAGTAATTATCATGGCGTGACCCTGCCTGCCGCAGTCAGTACGGCAATCGGCCGTTTTTATCCGCATCATTTTGCCGTCAGCGAACAGAGTGGTGGACAGCTGAAGCCGTTCTGTTCTGTCAGTGCTCCATTTGCTTACAGCGGCCAGGATATTCGCTGGGAGCTTGCGCCGGTGCTCAGACTCGAAGCGCAGAATGCTGCCAATGTCACGACTCTTAATTACACGCAAAGCGGATTTATGAAGTTGCTGGCTGGTAATGCCCAGTTTATGGTTCCGGCAGAAGACAATAGTGCCTTGGCAAATGACGGGTTGCCAATCACACTCAGCACCGTACTGCAAAGCGGTAATCTGGCGGTCAGTGCCGACGCCGGTGTTCTGAATTACACCCTCAACGTTTTGCAGGATAGTTTTACCTATACGAAAGAAACGAGGGCGAAAATCAATCCATTTTCACCGGATATTACGTTAATCCTGAGCCGTTTTGCCGATGCCGATAATACCGATATCAGTGCACCTCTGGCGTTGAATCCGGCCGCCGCTTTTGAGCTGCGTTATGGGCGCTTATGGCTGGAAGACAGTTATGGTCCGGAGACGCAACCTTTACAGATGCCAGCGCGAACGGAATATTTTTCTGATGGCCGCTTCTGGCAAAATAACGACGACAGCTGCTGGAATTATAACAGCATCATTAATGCCAGCGTGTTACCGTCAACCCTGACCAGTGTGCTGGGTAACAGCCGGACATTGGCCAGTGGCCGCAATACGGATGCGGTGTTACTGCAGGCTCCGGTTTTACACAGCGGCACACCGGATACCGGTACGGCGACGGTTAGTTTTTCTGTGCCTGTATGGCTGCAGGATGATTTTGATAATAACGGCTCGCTGGACGAGCCTGAGGCGATGGCCACCTTTGGTATTTACCGTGGTCATGACCGGGTGATTTACTGGCGTGAAGTCAGGCCCTGAGGCCTGACTTATAAAAGGACTTACTCGTCGCTGTCATCGTCATCATCAGAACCGTGGCCATCCATATTCAGTTCTTTGATTTTACGGGTCAGCGTATTACGTCCCCAGCCCAGCAGGTTGGCGGCATCACGGCGGCGCCCGGCGGTATGCTTGAGTGCCGTTTCAATCATAATGCGTTCAAACACCGGTACGGCGGTATCCAGCAGATTGGTAACACCATTGGCCAGTTGCTGGTCTGCCCAGTAGCGCAGCGTCTGCTCCCAGTTGCCGGAGGTATGAATGCTGCCCTGCTGTTCCAAAAGTTCCGGTGGCAGGTCACTGATCAATACTTCACGGCCGGACGCCATGACGGTAATCCAGCGGCAGGTATTTTCCAGCTGACGGACGTTGCCCGGCCAGTCGAGCGAGCTTAAATAATCTTCGGTTTCGCTGCGCAGGGTTTTGGCTTCGACTTCCAGCTCTTCGGCGGCACGCTTTAAAAAGTGTGACAATAATTTCGGAATATCTTCGCGGCGATCCGCCAGACGTGGCAGATGAATACGGATAACGTTAAGACGGTGGAATAAATCCTCGCGGAAACGTCCTTCTTTAACCAGACCTTCAAGGTTCTGGTGAGTTGCGGCAATAATCCGTACATTCACTTTGACCGGCGTGGTACCACCTACGCGGTAAAATTCACCATCGGCCAGAACACGCAATAAACGGGTCTGGGTATCGGCCGGCATATCACCGATTTCGTCGAGAAATAACGTACCGCCATTGGCCTGTTCAAAACGACCGCGGCGCTGACCGCCGGCACCGGTGAAGGAGCCTTTTTCGTGGCCGAATAATTCTGACTCGATCAGGTCTTTGGGAATAGCCGCCATATTCAGGGCAATAAATGGCTGCGCTGAACGCGGGCTGTGTTTGTGCAGGGCATGGGCAACCAGTTCTTTACCGGTACCGGATTCACCGTTAATTAATACGGTAATATTGGATTGCGACAAGCGGCCGATAGCACGGAAAACTTCCTGCATAGCCGGCGCTTCGCCAATAATTTCATGCTCTTCGGTTTCTTCCGCGCTCTGTGGCGCATTGGCGTTTAATTCGGCGAAGTGGGCAATCGCACGGTGAATCAGACTAACGGCTTCATCCACGTCGAATGGCTTGGGTAAATATTCAAACGCACCCTGCTGATAGGACGATACCGCGCTTTCCAGGTCGGAATGGGCGGTCATAATAATCACCGGTAAATCCGGGTGAGCTTCGTGCGCATGGCGTAATAACGCCAGACCATCCATGCCGGGCATACGGATATCGGAAATAATGGCATCCGGATGTTCGCGCTTTAATGCTGCCAGTGCCGGTTCCGCCTGTTCAAACACGCGGGTGGTGATATTGGCCTGTTCCAGAGCTTTTTCCAGAACCCAGCGGATTGATTTGTCGTCGTCGATAATCCAGACAGTGCTCATAGTTATTCCAGAGGTAAATAAATAGAGAAGACGGTTTTACTGGCGTCACTGACAAATTCAATGATGCCGTTCTTCTGATTGATAATGGATTGTGAGATCGATAATCCCAGTCCGGTGCCGTCGGCGCGGCCGCTGACCATCGGGTAGAAAAGATTTTCACGTAATTCTTCGGGGATGCCCGGGCCGTTGTCGCTGATGTCGATTTGTGCGACCAGACGGTGACGCTGATGGCCAATGGTAAACTGGCGCACGGTGCGGGTGCGCAAACTCAGCTGTGGCTGTGCCAGTGGTGGCTGGGCTTCGAGCATTGCCTGCATGGCGTTGCGGCAGATATTCAGCAGCGCCTGAATCAGCTGACCTTTGTCGGCCTCAAGCTCCGGAATGGATGGATCGTAATCGCGTTCGATATTGATGCGTCCGCCAGATTCAACATCAATCAGCTGGCAGACTCGTTCCAGCACTTCGTGAATATTAACCTGTTCCTGTTTCGGAATCTGACGCGGGCCAAGCAGACGGTCGACCAGGTCACGCAGGCGGTCGGCCTCTTCAATAATAATGTTGGTGTATTCCTTCAGGTCGGCCGAAGGCAGTTCACGCTCCAGCAATTGCGCCGCGCCGCGGATACCACCGAGAGGATTCTTGATTTCGTGGGCCAGACCGCGCACCAGCGAGCGGGTGGTTTCCTGTTTGGCGATCAGCTGTTCTTCACGGCTGATACGCATCAGCCGGTCACGGCCCTGCAGTTCGATCAGCAGCGATGGCAGGCGGCTTTCCGGATGGGACACCGGGCTGACGCTGTAATCCAGAGTCATCTGTTGCTGATTGTGCAGCTGAATAGTGGCTTCACGTTTGGTGTAGGAGTGGCCGGTAATAATGGCCTGTTCCAGTGCGCTGGTCGCCTCTTCAGATTCGATGGCGAGTTCAAAAAAGGGTACGCCGAGACAGCGTTTGCCGCTCATTTCCAGCAGGGCTTCGGCCGCCGGGTTCATATAAAGAACCGTCAGGTCGGCATCCAGCAGCAGAACCCCGGTATTGAGGTGCTCCAGTAGACGTTGATTGATGATCGGGCTGGCCAGCATGCTTATCTCCGTTTGCTGCCTGTATTAACGCCGTGTCAGGCGTGGGTCAGACCACTCCATCTGCAGGAATACCAGAGGGCAGTCGTGGCCATCTGTCAGGCCGCTGAAACATTGTGCACATGGCTTTCAGCAAAAACTGAGCCATATATAAAAGGTTATTACCTGGGTGCACAATATTAGCGCCAGAGTGGGCGGTTCATGTTGCTAAGTCGAACATGAGGGAACATACAGGAGATTTTCGCGCACAAAAACAGTGCCTTTGATTATTTTGGTGCGCGAAATTGGTGCCTTGTGTCAGCGACCTGAACGGTTCAGTACCGAAGCGCGCTGCACATAGATGGTTACCACATTGCTGCTGGTAATGGTGTTGCCGGCTTTATCACGCACGACCAGTTGCAGGGCGTGTTCGCCACGGCTGAGATTGGTGAGCTGAAAGGCCGTTTGTCGTCCCTGTCGCAACACTTCGCCGTTATCCAGCAGATAGAGGGTGTCAGCTTCACGCAGAGCCGGGCTGAGGACGCCGGAGACCTCGACATTACCGGCAAAGCCGGTGGGAATATCCTGGCCATTGGTTGGCGTGATAATGGTCAGGCTGGTGTAGTTAAAGCTGGGTTCATTCACCTTCGCTGGCTGGTGAGCAGTGGGAGGGGCGACATAGGCCGGAATGGAAGGCAGCTCTTTCACCGCGTGCTTTTCAGAGTTTTTCCCCGGCTTATCACTGAAGATAACGTTGCCGTTGGCATCGCGGCTGATGTACACCTCGGTCGCCAGACTGGTGCAGGCTGTTAGTAAGAGAATGAGTGACATCAGTGTCTTTTTAGTCATGATAATCCTGCATATTTAAGTCGGTTGTCCGGAAGAAGTATGGCCGCAGAACTCCAGCGTACACCCGTTGGGCTGTTTCCGTATCTGCTATATTGCCGCCCGGAGGTTATATCAGCAAGGCGGAGCCGCGGGCGCGACCCGGTTATCACTGAGACAGCATTTATCGGCTGATGATCCGTTATGGCAGACGAATCCGCCAGCCGGATGGCTATCTTTGGCGGTATATGACCAGAGGCTTGCGCCTGTGTGCTGAGCGGTTATTCTCTGCGCTTTTGTGTTCTGGGCAGAGTATCTATGATCGGATTGATTCAGCGCGTCAGCAATGCCAGCGTGGTGGTGGATGGCGAAACCACAGGAGCCATTGGCGACGGCATTCTGTTATTACTGGGTGTGCAGCGCGATGATACGCCGGCCAGCGCCGATAAGCTGCTGAATAAAGTACTGAACTACCGTATTTTTGCCGATGAGCAGGGGCGCATGAACCGCAGCCTGCTTGATTGCGGTTATGAGTTGCTGGTGGTGTCGCAGTTCACGCTGGCGGCTGATACCGGCAAAGGCACCCGCCCGGGTTTTTCCCGCGCAGCAGCGCCGGAGCTGGCCGATGAGTTATACCGCTATTTTCTGCAGCAGGCGGCGTTGCAGGTAACCACCGCCAGCGGTCGCTTTGGTGCGGACATGAAAGTATCTCTGACCAACGATGGCCCGGTGACCTTCTGGCTCGAAGTCTGACATGTCTCCACACAGGCCAGCTTGGCGTGCTCTTTGTGTTGGCGGGTGAATCGGCGCGCACTTCTTGCTATGCTCGCGACCCATTTTTATCCGACCGTTGTCAGCTTGTGCTGAGCTGTAGTTAACAACGGCGTGTATAGCGGAGAACATCGTGGATTACTCTGTACTGAAACACTCACATGCGGGCTTTGCCTATTTAACCGTCCTGCTGTTTGCCGGCCGCTTTATGCTGTTTTATTTCGCACCGGTCTGGCGCCGGAACAAACTGCTGAAAATACTGCCTCATGTGCTCGATACCCTGCTGCTGGTGTTTGCCATTATGCTGTGTATCCGCATTGCCCAGTACCCGCTGACCGATGCCTGGCTGACCGCTAAAGTCATTGGCTTGTTGCTGTACATCGGTTTTGGCACCGCCGCGATCAAGCGCGCCAGCCGCAGTGCCTTTTTTATGGCGTTATTGAGTTATGCCTATGTTCTTGGCGTAGCAAAAACGCATAATGTTGTATCCTGGTTTTCGTATTTCTGATCAATAACAGGACAGAAACTTGCAGACACTGAGCCTCTCATCCATCAACCGCCGGCTGCGCGGCCCTTTTTATGGGCTGCTGGTACTGTCGTTGGTGTTTGCAGTGGTGCTGAGTGCCAACAGCCAGGCGCTGATGCTCTGGCAAATGACAGCGCAGAATGAGCTGGTACAGATGAAGGCGGGCGGCGATTCTCAGATGCCTGCTGATATGCCTGCCTGTCACAGCATGATGGCTATGGATGATATGAGCGGTGCTCAGCACGTCTCATACAACAGCAATATGCACAGCGCCGGTGAACATAGTAGCGTCACGATGACCGACTGTGATGCATCCTGCCCCTGCTGTGCCGGTGCCTGTTCTTCTTTTGCCATGACGCTGGATATGCCGCGTGCCATACGCAGCAAACAGCAGAGTTTTTCCCGCTATGACCCACGCCCGGCTGCGGCCGTGGTGCTGGCCCTGCCGCAACGTCCCCCCATTTTCAGCTGAATCATCGCTACAGAACCGCATGGATATTGGCGACAACCGCCGCTGATCTGTGTGTTTTTTTGATTTGCTGAAAGTGGAGTATTTCCATGATGTCGTTTTTTACCGGCCGCCACCCCGCCGCGCAGGCCATTATGTTTGCGCTGCTGTGCTGGCCAGCGCTCAGTATGCAGGCCGCAGAGCCGGACCTGAGTCTGGAGCAGACGCGCAGTTACGCGTTGCAGTCGGACCCGGCACTGCGCAGCCAGCGTCAGCTGGAACAGGCCTATCGCCAGGACAGCGCCGCCAGTCGTTACTGGCCTAATCCGAAAATCGCGCTGAATGCGCAGAATCTACCTACCGACTCCTGGTCGTTTGAGCAGGAACCCATGACCCAGATCCAGCTGGGGATCAGCCAGATGCTGCCGCGCGGTGACAGCCTCGGCCTGCAGGCACAGAAGCAAAGTCTGATGGCCGGCCTCAGCCGCGAAAATCAGGCGCTGCGGGCCCGCGAGCTGCGTCGTGAAGTGTCACTGCTGTGGCTCGAAGCCGCCCGTGCGCAGGCGGCGGAACAGCTGACCGCTGGTCATCTGCAGCATTTGCAGCAGCAGGCTGCGGTGCTGAACCGCCGTTACCGTAATGCCAGCGGACTGAATGCCGACAGCGGGCCGCAGCAACAGGATTTGCTGCGCGTTGAGCTGGAAACCCAGCGTATCCGTGAGCGCCTGCTGAATCTGCAGCAGCAGTATCAGGCTGCGCGTCAGCGGCTGAATGAATGGCTGCCGGATAATGAGGCGGCGAGTGCCCTGACACTGTCGGATGCCCCGGCGTTTGAACCGTCAGAGGTGCTGGCCGGCATCATGGCCGACGATCAGGCGCTGGCAGCACTGCTTATGCAGCACCCGCTGTTGGCGCAGGCAGAAAACCGCGTTGCCAGTGCCGCCGCCGATATCGAACTGGCGCGTCAGGAGAACAAGGCACAATGGGGTATTCAGGCCAGTTATGGCTATCGCGGTGATGATGCGATGGGGAACGACCGTGCGGATTTTGTTTCCGTGGGTGTCAGCGTCGACCTGCCGTTGTTTAACGGCGAGCGCAACGAGCGCAAAGTGGCCGCCAGCGTACGCCGCCGCGAAGCCGAGCAGACCCGCCAGCAACTGTTGTTACGCCAGCTGCTCAGCGCAGTGCGCAACGAATGGGCTCAGTATCAGCTGCAGCGCCAGCGGCTGGAATTTTACGATCAGACGTTGCTGCCACAGATCAGCCGTCAGCAGCAGGCCGTGGAGAGCAGCTACGGCCAGGACCGGAATGACTTTAACGATGTCATCCGTGCGCTGATGGAGCGTCTCAATGGCGATATCGAACGCCTTAACCTTTTGCGTGAACTGCACAAAACCGCAATCCGCCTTGAATTTTATGCCCCCGGATTTTCTGAACTGCCACCTGCCGCCCCTGCAGAACCCGCCTCTGCGGCGCAGCTGAGCATGAAATTCGGCCACGGCACTGAACAGGAATAAACGTTATGACAATGAAACAACAATGGCCGTTATTACTGGCTCTGGCAGTAGGTACCGGCCTCGGCGCCGGCCTGATGTCGGTACAGCAAACAGAAGTGGCAGCAACACCGACCGACGCTGAACCGCAGCCGCTGTACTGGGTTGCGCCGATGGACCCTAACTACCGTCGCCCGGAACCCGGTCTGTCACCAATGGGTATGGAGCTGGTGCCGGTCTACGCCGATGACAACAGCGGCGCTGAAGATGCGCCGGGCACCATTCGTATCAGTCCTGCGGTGGTGCAGAATCTGGGCGTACAGAGCGCTGCAGCAGAGCGGGTGCCGCTGGTGCAGCAGGCGCTGGCGCTGGCAGAAATTCAGGTGAATCCGCAGTACGAACAGCAGATTCAGGTGCGCAGCGAAGGCTGGATCAGCCGCCAGCAGGTGTTTGCCGTGGGCGAGCGGGTCAGCGCCGGACAGACGCTGTTTGAGTTTTACAGCCCGCGCATTATCAGCGCGCAGGAAGAACTTTTGGGTGCACTGGAAGCCCGTCAGCCGGCGCTGATCCGCGCGGCGGAGAGCCGTCTGTTAGCACTGGGTGTGGATGCCGGCTGGCTGCAGCAGCTGCGCCGTGAACGCAAGGTGCGCCAGCAGGTGGCGATCGTGGCGCCGCAGGATGGTGTGATTACCCAGCTGAGTCTGACACCGGGTGCCCGGGTAATGCCGGAGCAGGCGTTATTACGGATCGCGGATCTCAGCCGCCTGTGGGTGGATGTGCGTTTACCGGGGTCGCTGGCCGGCTGGCTCAGCGCTGGTGACCGGGTTGTGCTGCAACGGCGTGACGGGCTGTCGGCCGAGCTTGACGTCGACAGTGTGTATCCTCTGCTGAACAGCGAGCTGCGCAGCCAGACAATACGCCTGCAGCTGGATAATCAGAGCGGTCACTGGCGCCCGGGTGATTTTGCTCAGGCACAACTGCAGAAACAGAGTGAACCGGTGCTGCAGGTGCCGCGTAATGCCCTGATTGATGACGGCGTGCAGCCACGGGTTGTACTGGCGTTGGGTGATGGCCGCTTCCGTTCTCAGGCGGTTATGGTTGGCCGCAGCGGACAGGATAACGTCGAAATTCTGCGCGGCCTGAAAGAAGGCCAGCAGGTGGTGACCAGTGCGCAGTTTATGCTGGATTCTGAATCGGCCATCGGTGCCGACCTGAGCCGCTTTGACGATGAAATGGATCATTCGAACATGGATCACTCGAACATGGATCACTCGAACATGGATCATTCGCAGATGGATCATTCACAGATGGATCATTCGCAGATGGATCATTCGAACATGGATCATTCGAACATGGATCATTCGAATATGGATCACTCGAACATGGATCATTCGCAGATGGATCATTCACAGATGGATCATTCGCAGATGGATCACTCGAACATGGATCACTCGAACATGGATCATTCGAACATGGATCACTCGAATATGGATCACTCGAATATGGATCACTCGAATATGGATCACTCGAATATGGATCACTCGAATATGGATCATTCGAACATGGATCATTCGAATATGGATCATTCGCAAATGAATCATGAGCAGATGGAAAACGATAACCAGCCAGCGGAGGTGATGCATGATCACAGCCATCATTGATTGGTCGGTACGCAACCGCCTGCTGGTGCTGCTGCTCAGTCTGATGCTGGTTGGTGGCGGTTTTTACGCCTTATCGCGTACACCGGTGGATGCGATTCCCGATTTATCCGACGTGCAGGTGATTGTTAAAACCAGTTACCCCGGCCAGGCACCGGAGGTGGTGCAGGAGCAGGTGACTTATCCGCTGACCTCAGCATTAATGTCGGTGCCGGGTGCAGAAACCGTGCGCGGTTTTTCCTTTTTCGGCGATTCCTATGTGTACGTTATTTTTAATGACGACACCGATCTGTACTGGGCGCGCTCGCGTGTGCTGGAATATTTAAGCCAGATTGCGCCCAGTCTGCCTGAGGCTGCGCGGCCGCAGTTAGGCCCGGATGCGACCGGTGTCGGCTGGGTATTTATTTATGCCCTGAGTGACCCTTCTGGTCAGCATTCATTGGCGGATCTGCGCGCTTATCAGGACTGGTTTTTAAAATTCGAATTACAGAGTCTGCCGGGTGTTGCCGAAATTGCGCCATTAGGTGGCATGGTGAAGCAATACCAGATTCAGCTCGATCCGGTGGCGCTGGCAGCATATAAAATCCCGCTGTCGCTGGTGGTGAGTGCGCTGCAGTTATCGAATCAGGAAAGCGGAGCCTCGGTGATTGAAATGGCTGAAGCGGAAACAATGCTGCGTGCGACCGGCTTTATACGCAGCATTACTGATCTGGAAAATATTCCGTTGGGTATCGACAGTGCCGGCGTGCCGTTATTGCTGAAAGATGTTGCCACTATCAGCACCGGTCCGCAGATGCGTCGCGGTATTGCCGAACTGAACGGCGATGGCGAAGTGGTGGGCGGCATTGTGGTAATGCGCTTTGGCGAAAATGCCAAGTCGACCATTGCCGGCGTTAAACAGCGCCTTGAGAGTTTAAAAAGTTCGCTGCCGGCCGGTATCGAAATTACCACAGTGTATGACCGTACCCGCCTGATCGATAACGCTATCGATAATTTATGGCAAAAACTCAGCGAAGAGTTCGTTGTGGTTGCCATTGTCTGTGCGTTGTTTTTATTTCATCTGCGTTCGTCGCTGGTCATTGTACTGAGTTTGCCGGTGGGTATTCTGGCCGCCTTTGTGCTGATGAAATGGCAGGGAATTAACGCCAATATTATGTCCCTTGGCGGTATCGCCATTGCCATTGGTGCCATGGTCGATGGTGCCATTGTGATGATAGAGAACCTGCATAAACATCTGGAAGCCGAAGAACAAAAGCCAGCCGCCGAACGCAGTGAACGCTGGGCACTGATCAGCCGCTCGGCGCAGGAAGTTGGCCCGGCGCTGTTTTTCAGTCTGCTGATTATCACCCTGAGTTTTCTGCCGGTGTTTGCCCTCGAAGCGCAGGAAGGGCGGATGTTTGCTCCGCTGGCCTTTACCAAAACCTATGCCATGGGCGCGGCGGCCATTCTGGCCATTACCCTGGTACCGGTATTAATGGGGTATTTTGTTCGCGGCCAGATTCAGCCTGAGCATAAAAACCCGCTTAACCGCGCTTTGCAGGCACTGTATCTGCCGCTGTTGCAACGGGTTCTTGCGCGTCCGAAAACACTGCTGGTACTGGTGCTGCTGGTGGCGCTTTCCAGCCTTTATCCGCTGAAAAATATCGGCAGCGAATTTATGCCGCCACTGGATGAAGGCGATTTAATGTATATGCCGACCACCTATCCTGGTTTATCCATTGGTGAAGCGCGGCAGTTATTGCAGCAGACCGATAAATTAATCCGCAGTGTGCCGGAAGTGGAAACGGTGCTGGGCAAGATTGGCCGTGCGGAAACGGCGACCGACCCGGCGCCGTTAACCATGATCGAAACCTTTATTCAGCTGAAGCCGAGAGATCAGTGGCGCGAGGGAATTTCCACCGCCGATATCCGTGCGGAGCTGGAAAATAAAGTGCAGTTTCCGGGGCTGAGTAATGCCTGGGTTATGCCGATCAAAACCCGTATTGATATGCTGGCGACCGGTATTAAAACCCCGGTCGGGTTAAAAATTGCGGGGCCGGATCTGCAGCAGATTCAGGCAATAGGTCAGCAGCTTGAAGGCATTATTAAAACGGTACCGGGTACGGTATCGGCCTATGCTGAGCGGGTCGCAGGTGGCCGTTATTTAACGCTGGATATCCGCCGTGAGCAGGCCGCGCGTTATGGTCTGAGTGTGGCGCAGCTGCAGCAGATTATTACCACCACCATTGGCGGCAAAAATATTATTGAAACCGTCGAAGGGCTGGAGCGTTACGGCGTCAATCTGCGTTATCCACAGGCCTACCGCGACTCCCCAGAAGCTTTAAAACAGCTGTTTTTTGTCGCGCCGAATGGCCAGCTGGTGACGCTGGGTGATGTGGTTGATATCCGCAGTGAAGCCGGGCCTGCAGCCATTAAAAGCGAAAATGCCCGCATTAATGGCTGGCTGTTTGTTGATATCGACGGTGTGGATGTTGGCCACTATGTTGATTCTGCCCAGAGCCGGGTACAGCAGGCGCTGGACAGCGGCGAACTGACGCTGCCGGCAGGTTATTCGCTGCGCTGGTCGGGGCAGTATGAATATATGCAGCGCGCGAAAGAAAAACTGCAGTATGTGGTGCCGTTAACCATCGCCATTATTGCGCTGCTACTGTACCTGAGTTTTAACCGTTTGACGGAGGTCGCCATGATTTTACTGACCTTGCCTCTGGCATTGGTGGGTAGCTTGTGGCTGATGTGGGCGCTGGGCTTTAATTTTTCTGTGGCTGTGGGCGTGGGCTTTATTGCTCTTGCCGGTGTCGCCGTAGAAATCGGTGTGATTATGCTGGTGTATTTAAATCAGTCATATCAGGCTGCTCTGGCTTTGGCGCAGGAGCAGCAGCGCAAAATTACAGAAAGCGAGTTACGTCAGGCGGTTATCAATGGCGCCGGTTTACGTCTGCGCCCGGTAGCGATGACGGTAGCCACTATTGCCGTGGGCTTATTGCCGGTCATGCTGGGAGAGGGCACAGGCTCAGAAATTATGAGCCGTATTGCTGCACCTATGGTCGGTGGTACTGCCAGCGCTCTGTTGCTGACGCTGGTGGTGATTCCGGTGTTGTATTTTCTCTGGCGTAAGCGTGAAACCGCATAATTAATCAACGCGATAAAATAAAAGCCGGCTGCTGCTACAGCATCCGGCTTTTATTATTTCCGTTTTACGCGGGTTAAAGTGAAAAACTGGACACCTCATCACGCAGACTGGATGCCTGATGGTTCAGCCCGTCAACGGCCTGGCGGATACTGCTGGCACTCTGCATCCCCTGATCACTCAGATGCTTGGCATTGCTGAGGTTTTCATTAATGTTATTGATAACGGATGTCTGTTCTTCAATTGCGGAAGCAACCTGCAGAATACGGTCACTGATACTGAGCAGTGAGCCGGAAATATTGCGGATATTTTCTTCCGATTTGCCGGCATATTCGACGGTGCTGACCGCTTTTTCCTGACTCTCTTTCATACTGCTGACGGCACGGTTAACGCCACTGCGCAGTTTCTCAATCATGACATTAATATCGCCGGTCGACTGCTGGGTTTTGCTGGCCAGAGTCCGTACTTCATCGGCCACCACGGCAAACCCCCGGCCTTGCTCACCGGCACGGGCGGCCTCAATGGCTGCGTTCAGTGCCAGCAGATTGGTTTGCTCGGCAATGCCTTTAATCACATCCAGTACCGAGGCGATATTGGTGGTTTCGGCGACCAGTTCCTGAATAACGGCACCTGAATTATCAACATTTTCGGCCAGTGCCTGAATCTCTTCCATGGCCTGACGGAATTGTGTTGAGACCGCCCGCGCCGACTGGTCTGCTGCCTTGGCTTCTTCAGATACCTGCTGGGTGTTGGATGATACTTCCTGAATCGCCAGTCCCATCTCATGATTGGCAGTGGCAACCAGCTCCATCGAACCGGCGTATTCGTCGCTGATACGCTGGCTGTCGCCGGCGCCTTTTTGCAGGGTATTGGTGGTGGATGCAACATCCAGCGCGACCTGTTGAATGGTGCCGATCATTTGCTGCATGCCACCAAGAAAACGGTTGAAGTTATGGCTGAGTAAACCAATTTCATCGCGCCCGAGATCCGGCATGCGTTTACTCAGATCACCTTTACCATCGGCCATCTGGCCAAGCACTCTGGCCAGCTCGTTAACCGGACGGGTAATCAGTCGTGGGAAATAGACGGCAACCAGCAATGCAATCAGCAGGGCCACACCGACCAGAATAAAAATGCTGCGCAGTGCGGCACTCTTTGCCTGCTCGGCTTTTTGCTGTAAGGATTTGGCTTCGTCACCAAGCTTTTCACCGAGAACGTTCAGCGTTTCGCGGATGCCTTCAAATTCATTATCCAGTGAGCCGGTACTCATCTCCGTTGCCTGACGGGTACTGAGTTTGCCGCTGATAACCTGCTGAACCATCGCTTCGCTTTTCGGTCGCCAGAGTTCGAAAGAGGCCATAAAGGTTTTATCCAGGTTTTTCGCCTCGTCAGAAATATCCAGTGTCTGAATTTTTTTCAGGCGGGTGGCAACCTGATCGAGATTTTCTTTATGCATTTTCTGATATATATCGCTGCTCAGGCCAAGAGCGATAGAACGTTCAGCAATTTGTGCCTGATATAAATCGCGGTCAGCGTTCAGTGTCAGTTCCAGCGCCGGAAGATATTGCTCATTAATATGACTGTATTCGGCAGTAATTGTGTTCAGATTCGAGATCTGAATAACGGACAGTGTGGCGAGTAAAATCGCCAGAACGGCAATGGGTAATGTCAGTTTTTTAGCAAGACCCAGGTCGGACCAGTTCATAATGTTCTCCTGTTAGGCCCTGTTTAATGAGAACAGGCCCTGATGCGAAATGGCTCAGCTATCCGGCGGAATTTCTGGCCGTTATTACAGAGAAGTGTAGATCAGGGTTAGTTATCTACCATGTCAGTAACAACGGGTTCGGAAGGATGGCGCATTATGTGAACTTTTCAGCATGCCTGCGTTGTTTAATCACTATCGCAGATAACCCGGTTTCGGCCTCCGGCCTTGGCCGCGTAGAGATTTTTATCGGCCTGGTGCAGCAGCTGTGCGGTATTGTCGGCGTTGGTGCTGCTGCTGATTCCTATGCTGATGCTGAGGGTATTGTCACCACTAACCCGGATGCTGCGTGCCTGTTGGCGCAGACGTTCACACAGCGCTGTCGCCTGCTCTGCTGTGCAGTTACTCAGCAACAGCATAAACTCTTCGCCGCCCCAGCGAACAAGCAGATCCTGGGGGCGGATATGCTTAGTCAGTAAATCGGCCAGTTCAATTAATATCTGATCGCCACGTTCATGCCCGAACTGGTCATTAATACGCTTAAAATAATCCACATCGATCAGGGCCAGACTCAGCGGGATTTTTTGCTGCAAAGCGTTTTTCATTGCTTTATGAAGCTGCTCATCACCATGACGGCGGTTACTTATACCAGTAAGAATATCGGTGTTGGCCTGTAAGGCCAGTTGCTGACTGAGCTCGGTCAGCTGCTGGTTCTGACGGTTAAGGGTATTGGTGCGTTGTGATACCCGCTGTTCAAGTGTCAGACGCAGGCTTTGCCATTGTTGCTCGGCGTGCTGACGGCGGCGGATATTCAGGCTAAGCACCAGAATAATCAGCGACAGCAGTGCAATAATACTCAGGCTGACACTGATCAGTACGGCATGGGTTGCGAGAAAACTTTGTGGCCGGAAATGCAGCTCGGTTCCGCTGGGCAGATTGCTCAGCGGAATATTAAAACGCAGGCGCTGGCGCTCATCTAATTGTGGCGTAAAGCGGGTTTTGGGTAATACCGGAATATCCGCGGCAGGAACTCCACTCAGAATTTTACGCACCATCTGTGCAGCCATTTCCGCCTGACTGCTGGCGTTGTGCATCATGCCACCAATGCTGCCCTGGCCCATCATCAGATCGCCCCACATACCGAAGATGGGTACCGGTGTTTTTGCGCTCAGCACAGGCAAATGTTTGGCGTAAGAAAAATAGTCGCCATTACGGTCGTTATGAATCGCGAGGAATAACACGGCACTGTCAGCGGGCAAAGCCGCCAGACGTTGTTCGAGTTCAGCAAAGGTAAAATCGTCGTAAACCGATAATTTTATGTCGTGAAAGCGCTGGTTGCGGATCAGCTGGCGTGCTTCGTTACCCATCAGGGCGCCCAGCCCTGAACGGTCGGCAATTAACAGAATTTCGCGGGTGGCTGGCAACAGCGTGCGGATAAATCCGATATTTTCTTCAATCGCCATACCTTCCAGTACTCCGGTATGTTGCGGGTGGCGGCTGAGATCGTGGCCTTCGGGGACATTAATGCCTAAAAATACCAGTGGTGCATTTTTCAGCCAGGGCAGATCAGCAGTGAGCACCAGATTCAGTGCCGCATCATCGCTGACCATAACGACATCGGGCGGTTGTTCTGCGTATTTCAGATCGTACAGGCGCAGTAATTCGGCACGGATCTGCGGGTTGTCGCTATAGCGCCGTTCGTCCATAAATTCGATGTGAATCTGTTCGCCGGGCAGCAGTGCCTCAAAATTGCTGAGTAGTTTATCGTTAAGCAGGCGGGTCCAGGGAAACTGCAGATGGTACGAATGGATAATCAATATATGAGGTTGATCAGAAAATTGCGCGCGCGGAGTATCGGCCCGTAATATCGGGCTGTAAATGATAGTAATAAAAATAATGAATAAAATATGCCTGATCAGCACGGTTGCTCCCGCTAATTTTGCAGCCGGATGTCCGTGGCTATACCGCAGAGGTTCCTCATCTCCGAAATCAGAGCATAGCGTATTTTTTCTTGCCTTTCTGTTGCTCTTTAATCGTATAGCGAATACGCGGAAGCTCAGCGCGGAGGGTCGGCCCGGACAGTGGTTGAGCTGTTCAGACGGAACCAGCCGGCAATGCTGTAGCGGTCGCGTTTGGCGGGCAGCACTTCGTGTGGATAGTCTTCGCTGAGGAAGGTGACCAGTGTGCCGAAACGCGGACTGACGCGCAGCAGTTCCTGCTCATGGTTTTCAGCCTGATAGATCACCAGTTCACCACCATCCTGAACTTCCCAGTTAGGGTTCAGATAGAGCACGGTAGTCAGTACGCGGTTAGCCTGTCCTTTGAAGGCATCCATATGCTTTTTGTAAAAATCACCGGGCTGGTAATGCGCAAAATGGCCTTCGTAGCTGAACAGGCCAAGATACAGGCGGCGGTTCATATAGCGCTGCAGTTCGGCCATATAATCCAGCCACGCGGCTTCGGCCGGATCGTCATTGCTGAGCCAGCGGATTTTGTCGCGGCGGACAAACTGGTTGAGCTGATGCTGTTGCTGGCGACCAGTGCCTGCGGCACTGAAATCATCATGCTGCAGTCTCACCACGCGGTTCAGCAGGCCGGAAGACATCAGCAGAGGCAGTGCATCATGGGTGATGGCATAGCCCTGGGTCTGCAGATCGGCGGCAATGCTTTCAAACAGATCATCATGGCTGGCTTCAGCAAACTGCAAGGACGTACTCCGGAGCAAAACACAAAGGGACAGGCGTTTTACCCAAAGCCCGGCGGCAGTAAAAACAAAAAATACAGATCGTTTCGATCCCGTTTATTGCTGGAGATTAGTGCCAGCGGCCGCACCGGGTACGGCCCTGACAGCACAGCGGCTCAGCTGAGCAATGTCCACAGCGCGAGTATGGCAAACAGCAGGCTGGTGGCGTAGCGGGCCAGATGCAGCGGCATACGACGCATCAGACGCTCGCCATAAATCACCACCGGTACGTTGGCCAGCAGCATTCCGCAGGTCGTACCCAGGGTTACCCAAAGCACCGAGTTAAACTCGGCGGCCAGCAACACGGTGGCTACCTGGGTTTTGTCGCCGATTTCAGCCAGGAAAAACAGCACTGTGGTGGCCAGAAAGGCGCCCCAGGCCTGATGGGTGTCAGTGCTGTCGTCTTCTTTGTCCGGCACCAGCACCCAGATGGCCATGGCAGCAAAGCCGGCGGCCAGCAGCAGGCGGCCGGTACTGCCGTTCAGCCATTCGGTCAGGGAATTGCCAAGCCAGGCGCCAAGCCAGGCCGACGCCGCGTGGTTCAGCAGGGTGGCCAGCAGAATGCCGAGCACAATTGCACTCTTGTTGCGGAAACGGGCTGCCAGCAGCAGAGACAAAAGCTGGGTTTTATCGCCGATTTCGGCAATGGCAACAGCAACGGAAGAGGTCAGGAAGGCTGAGTGAGCGAAGGTGTCGTTCAGAGCCGGCAGGCTAATCAGGGTATCAGTCATGTTTATAGTCCGGGCGGAGATCGTTAACCAAAGACAAACGGCACGATGCCGCCCTGGTCATCCTGCTGTTTGTCTCAGGTCTCATCAAACCATCGTGAGATGGTCGCCGGTGCCATGAGCATGAGGCTCAATTATGTTGACACGGGCGCCGCTGACTTTATGGGTCAGGGCAGATTACTCCCCCAAGAGCGCGGCGATTATAACGGCTTAGGCGGCATAAGTCACCCCGTAAGACGTTATGGTGTTCTTTGTCAAAACAACAAAAAAAACTGATCCAGAAGAATAATTTTTTTCAATTTACCACAGCCGGAACTGGTGAAATTATGCCGCCGTTTTCGCCCCGGTGCCTTTGCCGGTAAGGGGTGGGCAGTATCTGAACATCTGAGGTGGGTATGAGTCAGCCACAAGACTACGAAGATTTTGACGATCTCGACGACCAGCCACAATCCCGCAGCAAGCCCAAAGGACGCAGTGTCGATTACGATAAAAAACGTCGTCGCGCCGAGCGTATTCTGGAGCAGGCACGTCTGCGCGATTTGCTGGGCTTCGATATCGATTATCAGGACTGAGCGCGCAACGCGCCGATTTCCTTCCTCCGGGGTGTAACTTCTCTTGCACCCCTTTTTCTAACCGTGCTTTCATCGGCTTTTCAATCTGTAGCAGCTCTGCGGGGTATCCATGAGCGACCGTACCGCCTTTCTCGATATTTTAAAAAGTCTGCTGCGCAGCCCTTCGGTGGTCGGCGCGGAGCATTCCTTTTTCCGCGTATTGCAGCGCGAACTGGAAGAGCGCGGGGCGCAGGTAACCTGGTACGAAGGCGTGCTGGTCGCGCAGGGCAAAGATCCGATGAGCCTGATGTTTTCGGCCCACATCGACCGTCACGGTCTGGTCTGTACCGGCCCGAACGAATTTCAGTACGCGGCCTTTGTCTCCGGCGGACGTTCCGATCTGCTGGGTAACTCGGTGTCGGAAGAACTGATGAAAATGATCGTCGACCGTTTCGGCGATGTCGGGGTGTTTGCCTATGAGCCCTGGTCCGGCGCTTACCGTGGGCGTGGCAAAATCGAGCGGACCTATATCTGTCCGCACCGCAATAACCTGATTTTTGAGCTGTCCGGTATGGAACATCTGGTGGCGGGGACGCCGGTGGCTTTCCGCGATCAGCTGCGTATCGAAAATGGCCGTTATCTGGGCCAGCTCGATAACGTACTGACCGCCGCCATGCTGGTGTATTTATTTGAGCTGGGATTTCAGGGCACCGCCTTTTTTACCGCACAGGAAGAAGCCGGACGCAGCTGGCGTTATCTGCTTGAATGGTTCCGCCGCTTTGGTGGTTCAACCAACCAGCTGGTGGTGGTGGATACCAGCCCGTATCCGGATGTCCCGGCGGCTAATGAGCAGTTGCTGGTGTTACGTCATTGCGATGCCAACGCTTCCTTTAATGTGGAGTTAACCAACCGGCTGGCGGAAAAATGCAAAAGACTGGGCATCCGTTACAGCTTTAAAGACGACTATATCCGCCGTCAGAACGAGGAAAACGCCCGTCAGGGTATTGCTGCCAAATCCATGGGCAGTACCGAGATGGGGCGTATTATTGCGGCTTCTAACGGTCTGGTAGATGGCACCACATTGCAGATTCCGACCACGGGCTATCACACCATGGACGAAAGTGCGGGCGTTGAAGCCTGTGATGCATTTTTACGTGTACTCTGTGCCATGGCCGGTCTGCGTTACCCGTTCTGGACCTATGATCCGATGGCCTGAGGCCATTAACCGGTAAAGGATATATGAACGACTCTGTTGAGCTGCGGCTGTTAAGCGATTTACCCCCCCCGGCTGATGATTCCATCAGCGGGCCGGGAGGTGCTTATGCGTTTTTTTACGCAACGGCCACGGCAGCCGATCCGCATATTCTGGTGTATGAGCGGGCACGGGATTTTTTATCGGCCCCCCGGGCCTTTGTTGTGCTGGCGCTGAGCGCTGCTGAGACCGATGCCGTGGAGCTGAACAGTGTGCTGGAATACGACGGCATTGATTACGATACCGAAGGCAATATGCTGCAGCATGGTTGTTTTCGGTTAATCAATTCAGGCGCAGGTTTTGGTCAGGATCAGTGTCATTTTTTGCTCAGTGTTCCCGGTCGTCGTTGTGAAATTCTGTGCCGGGAATATCAGCTTAAAACCACGATCTATCATTGCCAGAATGCGAGTCAGGCGCTGCGCCTGTTTTTGATGCAGGCGGAATAGCGGTTTTTCAGCCGCATTTCCGCAATCCTATTCTGCCTTGTCAGATTATTAATCATGCCTTATTGCTGTGCGCGGTAAAAAATAACAGCATCATACTGGTGCTTTTATTTACGGATATTTCTCCTTTATTTTCCTGTTTGCTTTTTAATTGTGCAGTTGCTCACGAATTTGCGCTGATGTGAGGCGTGTTAATGGTGATGGCATTATGTTTGCTAAAGCCCGGTAAGCATTGTCTGTTCATCAACCAATAGGAAATACCATCGTGCGTTCAATATTGCTGTTCTCTGCTGCCGTTCTGGCCCTGCTGTTTGCGCGGGGTGTCTTTGCGGAGCCCGAGTTTATTGAGCCTGAACCACTGGCCGCGCGTATTAATACGGCAGTGGGCCCGGTAAAGAATACCCAGCCACTGCGGGTGCCAATGATCACCTGGGGCGGGGATATGATCAGCATTCTGGCCAACGGTATGAATACCCGCACCCAGCCTGGCAGCGCCATGGCCAGAGCCGGATTGAATTACGAATTTGTCTTGCAGGATAACTTTGATAAACAGTTGCAGGATTATTTATCCGGAGCTTCCCCTTATCTGCGCTGTACCATCGGTATGTGCAATCAGGCTCTGGATCTGATTAATAAAGATCCGCGTACCCGTCCGGTGGTTATATATCAGCTTACCTGGTCGCGTGGTGGCGACACCCTGGTTGCTAAAAACGGCATAGTCCGCGTTGGTGAGTTAAAAGGAAAAACCATCGCTATTCAGGCTTATGGCCCGCATGTGGATTTTATGACCACCTTGCTGACCCAGGCCGGCCTGAAGATGAGTGATGTGAATCTGAAATGGATGCCGGATCTTACGTTATCGCCCAACTCGCCACCGGAAGCACTGAAGCTGGCGGAAATCGACGCCTCATTTATGATTATTTCTGACGCTTACGGGCTGACCTCCGGCCGGCGGGTCGGCACCGGCAGTAACGGTTCGATTCCCGGTGCGCGGATGATAATTTCTACTATGTTTGCACGCCGGATTATTGCCGATGTTTATGTGGTGCGTGCCGATTATTTTGAAAAAAATAAAGCGGAAGTGCAGAGCTTTGTGCAAACGCTGATGAGCACTTCAGCTCAGCTGCAGGAACTGATGCGTGACCTGTCCAATCCGCAGAAACTGCAATTACTGGAAGCCTCTGCAGATATTTTACTGGGTGATAAAAACGCCCAACCGGATATTGAAAACCTGTATTACGACGCGCAGTTTGTCGATAAGCAGGGCAATGTTGATTTCTTCAGTAACCCGCAATTTCCACATCGCCTGGAAGTGCTGAATGAGCGGGTACAGGATGCGTTTAATGCGATGGGATTAATTAAAACCAAAGCGCCGATGGCGAAAGCTGACTGGGATTACTCGTTGCTGTCGGAGTAAAGGCCGCCGGGGCAGAGAACAAAAAAACGAGCCATAGGGCCACTGCCGTCCCACAGTTTGGAGTGACATTGTGTCACTCCAAACTGCAGCATTCATCGACTACTATTTTTCAATCTGAACGCCTTTCCGGGGCAAGCCCCTGGCCCCCTGTAAGGAGAGGTATCTCCTTACGATCCTCTCTTTTCGGCGCGTCCGGCTTCATCCAGCCAACTGCAATGATTATGCGGCACGCAAAACAATTCGCCCCGGAACGACGCTTTAAAACACCAAACATTTGTATCGTTCCGGGGCAGGGTTTTGCTCTGAAGGCCGCAGAATCATCTGGTTGTCTGGCGCCGCACGATCGCCGGTTTTAGTAATCCGCTCAGCCGTATTCCAGAGGAAACCGTGTTTGAGACATGATATTTAAAAGAATACGTTTGATCTGAAAAGCGGCATTGCAGTGATGGTTTTCTGCGCCTCTGGGGCCGCCGCAGAAACCGCTGATATATCTGGTCTGTCCGCAGGGATGCGGACAAGCGGCTCCGGCCATGGATGGCCGATGAGGCGCGCGGCCAGTAAATATCAAGGTTTCAAGGGTGACGGCCCAGAAAGCGCGAAGCTGGGGTCGGCCCGCCGGCAAGGGGATAAGTTCCCCTGTGAGGCATTGGGCCTGGATGTTAAAAAATGCTGTTTTTGTCAGCTATGGTGCTGATTAAAAACTGTGGGACAGCAGTGAGTCATCCGGCTCGTTTTTTGTTTTCAGCCTAATTATTGCCCGGCTTCGTCAATCAGCAGGGTGCGTTCCGGTTTCGCCACGGCTTTCAGAATATGGTAACCAAAGGCGGTTCTGACCGGACCGACGTAGGGTGACTCGCTGTCATGCTCATTCAGGGCGCGCAGCAGTTCGGTGGGCAGCTGGTCGCTGTCATGGTAACCGGCAAAGCCCTGATGATGTGCTGAGGGACAGGCAGAATATTCTTCGGCCAGTTCGCTGAAGTCAGCACCAAGCTGCAGCTCCTGTAAAACATCAGCCGCCAGTAACGGGCTTTTCAGCAAAATATGGTGCAGGGCGAGGGTGGTCATAGCGTCTCCGGAATCAACTGTCTGCGGATAAGCTTAGTTCAGCTCAGGCGTTCCTGCGCGCTGGCTTTGGTCGGCGTGCAGGGTCAGCATTTGCCCGGAGATAACAGAGCACAGGCAGAAGGCGGTAAACCAGTAAAAACCGGGTAACAGCTCAGCGGATAATTCGGCGGTGGCTTTGGCGGTAAAAAATGCCACCAGAATAGCGACGACAAAGACATCGGCCATCGACCATTTACCCAATATGCCGACCAGACGCCAGCGCAGTGCTGAAGGCAGCAGCCAGGTGCTGATGATCAGTGTCAGTTTCAGCAGCGGAATAATCACACTGAAGCTGACAATCAGAATGGCAACCGGGGTGTAACCCAGCTCATGCAATTTGAGAACGGTCTGCCAGATTGAGCGGGTTTCGTGAAACAGCTGGGCTTTAAGGCCAAACATACTGACCTGCGCGCTCAGGGTCATAATGGGCTCGGTCACACCGGGCCAGAGTAAGGCGTAACTGCAGAGGGCGAAGAGCAGGCCGCAACGCTGCAGAAGACCAGCTTCTGACCAGCGTTGCACAAGCAGGCGGATCATTTACGATCCGGCAGGGTAACGTTCAGCTCCAGCACCGATGTGGTGCCCTGTTGTTCAAGATGAACCGATACGTCGTCTTCACCGATGGCGACGTATTTACGGATAACCGCCATGATTTCCTGTTGCAGTTGTGGCAGATATTCCGGGCCGTTATTACGCAGGCGGTCGTGGGCTACCAGAATCTGTAAACGCTCTTTAGCGACACTGGCGCTGCTTTTCTGCTCCTTGCGGAAGTAGTCTATTAAGCTCATATCACCCTCCGAATACACGCTTCAGGAAGCCTTTTCGCTGCTTCTCAAGAAAACGATGCGGACGGTCTTCGCCCAGATAACGGGCTACAGCATCATCGTAGGCCTGGCCAGCGTCGCTCTCGCTGTCGTGCACAACGGGTACACCCTGGTTAGAGGCTTTCAATACCGCTTCCGATTCCGGGATTACGCCCAGCAGCGGGATGGCGAGAATTTCTTCAACGTCCTGTACCGACAGCATTTCACCGCGCTCTACGCGCTCCGGGTTGTAACGGGTCAGCAGCAGATGTTCTTTAACGCTTTTGCCCTGTTCGGCGAGGCGTGATTTGCTCTGCAGAATACCGATAATGCGGTCAGAGTCGCGTACGGAAGAGACTTCCGGGTTGGTGACGATGATGGCTTCCTCGGCGTAATACAGCGCCATATGCGCGCCGTGCTCGATACCGGCAGGGGAATCGCAGACGATGTAGTCAAAATCAGCGCTGAGTTCGTTCAGCACTTTTTCCACACCTTCGGGATTCAGTGCGTCTTTATCACGGGTTTGTGAGGCCGGCAGGACAAACAGGTTCGGCAGACGTTTGTCTTTGATCAGCGCCTGTTTCAGTGATGCTTCACCCTGTACGACGTTAACAAAATCGTAGACCACGCGGCGTTCACAGCCCATGACCAGATCCAGATTGCGTAAGCCAACATCGAAGTCGATGACGACGGTTTTGTGGCCTTTCATGGCCAGAGCGGTGGAGAAGGCTGCACTGGTGGTGGTTTTACCGACTCCGCCTTTACCGGAGGTGACAACGATGATCTTTGCCAAAGCCGTATTTCCCTGAAAATTCAATGTGTGGGGCAGTATTTATCAAACGCTGGTGATGTTCAAGGTGCCATCCTGCAGGCCGACTGCGACAGGCTGCTGGCGTTGCTCCTGCTGTTCTTCAAACAGACGGTACTGACCGGCAATTGCAACCAGTTCCGGATCGAACTGCTGACAGGCAATAATGGCCGACTCATCGCCTTTGACGCCGGCCAGAGCACGTCCTCGCAGGGTGCCGTAGATATGAATATCACCGGTTGCCAGTACCTCAGCGCCGGCGCTGACCATGCCAAAAATAATCAGATCACCATCGTTATACAGCTGCTGACCGGAGCGGATATTACCGGTATGAATTTTGACCGCACGTGCAGGTGGCGGTGTTTCATTGCCTGAATCCGTGGCCGGCGTGTCCTGCTGGCGTGCTGCCGCGCGGCTGGTCCCTTTACCCAGATCGGCCAGGTGCAGCGCTTCGGCCTGAGCCTGCCACTCATTGCCGGCGTTGCGTACCGCAACCGGCAGCAGACCACAATCACGGCAGAGCTGTTGTAAATCCGCCAGCGTCAGCAGGTTGGGATCTAATGAGGATAAATCCAGTACGCAGGGTAGATGGCGGAACAATGCCGGCGCTTCGGCCTGCTTTTTCTCCAGCTGGGCGCGGATATCGGCAAGATCATTGCTGCTGAAATGCAATGTGGTCAGCGGCACCAGACCGGCTTTGAGACTGACAGCACTGTCCATATCAGGCCTGCGCTTTAGCAGTCAGCGGGAATCGGTCGAAGGTGATGTCGGCTAAACCGTCGCGCAGCACACGGCGCAGGTTATGGTGATTATCGACATCCGGCGTGGCCAGCACATCACGGTAATGTTCGCCAAAGCAGCGCAGAGCCTGCTCTTTGCTCAGTTGCAGTAATTGCGCGAGGGCAAATACTTTGCAGCTGCCCTGATTCTGCTCAGCGCTGTTCTGCACGCCACCGTTGTTGAACGCGCTGGGGGTGAAATCAAACCACTGCCCGATAAACGCCAGAGTGCTGGCAAACAAATGATCGTTGCTGTTGAGTGCGGCAATAAAGTCGGCTTGCGCCTGAGAAAAATCGTTCACGCGGGAATTACCTGTAAATAGGCGGCAAGAATAATGCTCTGTACGATTTTTGAGCGACTCGCCGGGCAGTTAATGACAGGTCGCCAAGGCTAACACCAGCGCCGGGTGATGTCATGGCGATTGATTATTGTACTGGTTGAATATACAGTACTTTAAACCTTGTGCCAGATTGGCTGGTCATCGCTGTTTATCAAACCCGGAGTGATACGATGTCTCACAGCGTTCATAGTTCACAGGCTTCCGTCGTTTCAGCGGAAATGCCTGCGCTGGCAGAAACAGAAGCGGCTGCCAGTGCCCAACGGAAAGTGATTCATATCGACTGTGACTGTTTTTTTGCCGCGGTAGAAATGCGCGAAAATCCGGCATTGCGTGAGCTGCCCATTGCCATTGGTGGTGAATCAGACCGCCGCGGGGTGATCGCCACCTGCAATTATCCGGCGCGGACTTTTGGCGTGCGTTCGGCGATGGCAACGGCACAGGCGAAAAAACTCTGTCCGCAGCTGCTGTTGCTGCCGGGTCGTATGGCGCTGTACCGCGAAGTATCAAAGCAACTGATGGTGATTCTGCAGGATTATGCCTTGCAGCTGGAGCAGGTGTCAGTTGATGAAGCTTATCTGGAAATAGCCAGCCACCTGAATGCCACCGAGGTCGCACGGGAAATCCGTGATCGGGTTCGTAACGAACTCGGTATTACCGTCTCCGCCGGTATCGCGCCGAATAAATTCCTCGCTAAAATTGCCTCCGACTGGAACAAGCCCGATGGCCAGTGGGCGGTAAAACCCCATCAGGTCGATGAGTTTGTCGCGGCGTTGCCGGTCGGAAAAATCCCCGGTATTGGCCCGGCGATGGAGAAGAAACTCGCGCTCTACAAACTGCAGACCTGCGCCGATATCCGCCGCTGGGAGCTGACCGAGTTGGTGCGTACCTTCGGCCGCATGGGCGCGGTATTGTACGAACGTTCCCGCGGCATTGATCATCGTCTGCTGAATCTGGAGCGGCCGCGTAAATCGGTCAGCGTCGAATGTACCTTTGCCACCGACCTGGCTGGCGAAGAACACTGCCTGGCACAGTTGCCGCAATTGCTGGAACGCTGGCATGAACGGGTAGAGAGAGCAGGCTGGCCGGCAGCGGCGCTGGCGCCCTTTGTGAAAGTGAAATTTGCCGATTTTACCCAGACAACGCTGGCCGACAGTCACGAGCAGGCATCAGAGCAGGGCTTTGCCCGTTTGCTGAAGCTGGCGTTGCAGCGGGAAAACAAGGCGGTGCGTCTGCTTGGTATTGGCGGCCGCACGCCGGAGATAGACCGCAATCAGCTGACGCTGTTCTGATTGGCTGGCCCGATGGGGGGTTACATCATCACGCCGGCAAACATCCCTACAGGCCAGATCAGCAGTGATAGATAGCTGATTAAAAGGCCGAGACAGGCACCGACCAGTACATCGGTCGGGTAGTGCATGCCGAGAATCACCCGCGACAGAGCAACCAGCAGGGCGAAAGGCACAACCAGCCAGAACAGCGCCGGGAAGAACACGCTGAACAGCACGGCAAAGTTCACCGCGTTCATGGTGTGACCGGATGGAAAGCTGTACAGATCCAGTGGTGCGGTGTGGGCGCGGATATCGTCCCATGAAATAAACGGCCGCTGACGCACCAGGCGGTTTTTCAGCTGGCTGTAAATCGCTACACAGATCAGTCCTGTCACCGTCATATGGCCAACGGCCGCCAGCCCCTCGACGCCCTGCAACAGAATCAGCGCCAGCGCCAGACTGTACCAGAACACCCCATCACCCAGGCGGCTGATGCTTTTGAAAAACAGGCGTACCGAAGTGTACTGACCCATACGGTTAAGGCGCTGACACAGAGTCAGCTCGAAGCGGTCTGCTTTGTTAAACAGTAGCGCGGCTTTTGGCTGTATTGTTTTGCTCAGTTCCATGCTGGATTACCTCCGCAGTGGCGCCGTTCAGACGCTGAATAAAATCATCAACAATGCTGTTCCAGCTGATGCTGCGCGCATGCAGGCAAGCCTGCTGGCGCAGTCGCCGGAGTAAATTCGGGCTGTCGAGTAAGGTTTCGGCACAGCGGATATAACTCTGATCATCGCCGAAAGGCGCGAGCATGCCGTTCTGACCGTTGTGGATATGCTCATGCGCGGCGGCATAGTCGAAGCTGACCACGGCTAAGCCGCTGGCCATGGCTTCGGTAACCACGTTGCCGAAGGTGTCGGTTTTACTCGGAAACAGAAAAACATCGCCGCTGGCGTAATGGCGGGCGAGGTCTTCACCGCGTTGCATGCCACAGCAGATAACGGCCGGGTAATGTTCACGGATGCCGGCCAGTGCCGGACCATCACCGACCAGCACCAGTTTCACCCGCTCATCGGCAGCCAGCAGGCGGCGGTATGTGGCCAGCGCCAGATCCATATTCTTTTCACCGGCAATGCGGCCGACGTACAGCAGCACCAGATCGTCTTCGCGTACACCCCATTGTTTGCGCAGTTCAGCACTGCGTTTTTGCGGGCTGAATAACTGGCTGTCTACTCCACGTGCCATCACCCGCACATTGTGAAAACCGTGTGCATCCAGTTCATCGCGCTGAATGCGGGTCGGCACCAGAGTGCCGCTGGTACGGTTATGGAAGTAGCGCAGGTAACGGTAAGCCAGGCCTTCCAGCGCACCGAGGCGGTAGTGCTCAATGTACTGATGAAAATTGGTGTGGAAGCCGCTCAGTACGGTAATGCCACTGGCGCGGGCGGCACTGACCGCAGCCCAGCCCATAGGCCCTTCGGTGGCAACATACACCGCCTGCGGGGCAAAACGGTTAATGGCTTTACGGATGCGGCCAATCAGCGGAAAACCAAAACGCAGGGCGTTGTAACCGGGAATTGGCAGGCCGGGCAGGGTAATGCTGTGCAGTTTGCCCTGGCTGGCGGACAGGTCGTTGCGGTTCTGACGCGGGCGTATCACCTGAACCTCGATACCGCGTGATATCAGCCCTTGAACCAGATGACCGAGCGTATTGGCGACACCGTTGATTTCCGGTGCGAAGGTCTCGGTCACAATGGTCACGCGTTGCAGCGTGGAAGAACTCGCGGTCAAAGTCATAGGTCATCGCTGACAGATTGAGTATGACTGTCACTTTGCGGGCGCAATGTGACAGTTATGTTTCAATCCTGTGACGGTCTGGTGAAGTCCGGGCGCCTGAGGCTGTGACGGGAAAATAAGGAGGAAATGACGGCCAGAAACTCTGGCCGCAGAAGTCAGAGGCCGCGTTCTTCGCGGTAGTAAGACGGCGCGTGCTGGGTCCAGCGGCGGAATGCTTTACGGAAGTTGGATGGGTCGCTGTAACCGACCAGCGCCGCGATTTCTTCAATCGGCAGGCTGGAGTTACGCAGATATTCGATGGCCATCTCTTTGCGTACTTCATCCAGAATACGCTGATAGGAAGTGCCAACATCCTGCAGACTGCGGCTCAGGGTACGGGTTGAGGTAGCCAGATGGCTGGCGACCACATCCACCGGCGGAAAGGTGCCGGGGTTACTGAGCAGGATGCGGCGCACCTTGGCGACGATGCCTTCTTTCGGCCCCATACGCGCGAGAATTTCCTCGCACTGGCTCTCGGCCATCGCAGCTGTGGCGCTGTCGGCCATCGCCAGCGGGGTATCGAGCAGCACGCTGTCGATAATAAATTCGGTGCGGGGCTGATCGAACAGTACCGGACAGTTAAACAGACGCTGATATTCGTCGGCATAGCCCGGCATTGGGTGATTCAGGTGTACTTCACGGGCATCGATATCTTTGCCGGTAAGAAAACGGGCAAGGGTGGCAAAGATGGCAATGAACACATCACACATCAGGCGATACATGTGTTCAAACGGAATATGGGATGTCAGGCGTACCGCGGTGGTATCGCCCTGATCGACCACTTCAAAAGTAAACGCCGGGTCAACCAGTGAGTGATACTTCAGGCCCAGACGCAACGCACTGCGCAGATCGGCACAGCTGAGAATGGCATAGCCCAGCATACCAAACTGGTTGATATTAATGGCTTTACCCAGATCCAGGCCCAGCGTTTCTTCAGGATAATCACGCATCAGATTGCCCGCCAGTAACAGCATCTGCTGATAGGTCAGGCGCGCCGACGGGTCGGATAACTGCTCGGGGCTGATGCCGGTGTTCTGCAGCAGGACATCACTGGTTATCCCTTTTTCTGCGCCGACACGGATCATGGTTGCCGGAATGTTTACCGGAACCAGAGGTTCGGTCAGGCTCCAAGTACCTCGGATCATGTGAATACCGTTATTGTTATATTGGGCGATAGGATGACAGGCTTTAGCGGTAAATCAAGAGTTATGCACAGCGAACAGCGCGGCAATATTCTACTTTGACGGCAGTAAAGTGCTGAATTTCATAGCACTTTTCTGTGCTGCGCAGCAATCCGGTCAATGGTTACGGAAGGGAAAATGCTGGCGCGTCAGAAAACGGCCAAATTCAGTAATCTGCTGCGTAGAGCGGTTGTTCATCAGATTCAGCAGAATGCGGTTTATTTTGCGGTTATTTTTACGCGCAATCAGAAAAACCAGATCACTGCGCCGCCACTCAAATTCAGCCAGCACCACAGGCAACTCAGCGCGGCTGAGCAGATCATGCATTGTGTAGGCGCTGTCGCGTTGCATCAGCAGCAGCCAGTAATCGTTGCGCAGACGATCCAGCACTTTGGTATTCAGACTTTCCACATTAATCAGTGCATGAATGGAAGCATCGCGCTGTTTTTGCTGAGCATAGAGCAGGGTCGCTGCAAACAGGCGTGGCTCTTCTTTATTCACCCAGTAATAGCGGCCGTCCCATTCGCGGTAAACCACCCGGTGAGGTTTGGCGGAATCCGGGAATACATCGTGCAGTGCCTGCTCAAAGTCATCGGCGCTTTCCGGCATGATGTCACTGCAGTTATGTTCGGCATAGGCGTGCAGATTTGGCCAGTCCTGTTCCTGATGACTGAACTCCACACCATCGATGGCGGTGATCGAGAGGGATCTTTTATACTCTTTTTCGATCAGAAGTTTTTCCAGAAGATCAATTAATGCCTGCCAGTCGTTCCCCTGAGGCTGCAGAGATTCACGCAGAGACTGAACGACGGCCTGCAGACTGAGCCAGCGATGGCTGAGGAAGCTGTTGGGATTGATGGTGCCCAGCGGAGCCAGACTGATCTCCCTGGCGGCCTGGGTTGCGTACCAGACAGGGAACAGACGCTGAATAAGATTATTGAAAAAACTTTCAATATCGAATGCTTGTGGCGTGGGCTTTCCGGAATTATCCATGGGTCAGATTAAGTCGGTCTATGCTGAATGAAATGAGAGCCTGTCAACACTCATTAAACAGGCACTATTACAAGTAAAGCATGAATGGGAGATATGGCTATGTCCGCCGAACCCTCTGCACCATCACCTCTGCAGGTTCTGGCCCGGGTAAACCGTGCGCTGGAGGATGCGGGGCTGAGTGAAACCCGCGCACAGCGGGAGCCCTTGCCGCTGTTCAGTGAGCTGCTGAATGACTGGTTTGTTTGTCAGAACCTGAATGAACAACAGCTGGAATGGAGCGTTGCCCTGCCGTTGTTACTGCATACAATGACGGCCGTTGAGCTGTCTGAATCGATCCGTACGGTGTTTGAAGAAACCCTGCAGCTATCCCGTGCACACGGTACGCTAAGTGTCTGGACACACCGTGATCTGGAAAACCGCTTCCGCTCATTGCTTAACGATATTGAGCAGGAGTCCCAGCGCCTGCAGCTGCCTTCCGGCTATTGAATGTCAGCAGCCTGGCCGCCGTGCTGGCGCAGTGTCCCGGCGCTGACGATGGCGTATAATCGCCGCTTTTCGCGGAGGTTTTATGTCAGTTATTTATCTTGCTGTTGGCAGTGTAACGGGTACGGCGCTGATTGTTGCCAAAGCGGTAAAGCAGCAGCTGGAGCAGGCCGGCCATCAGGTTGTTCTGGATGAAAAACCCAGCGTCAGTGCATTAAATGCCAGTCAGTGTGACGCCGTTCTGATCTGCACCTCAACCACCGGTCGTGGTGATTTACCCGCCGCTATCGCCCCTTTCTATGTCGAACTCGAAGAGCAGTTCCCGCTGCAGAATGGCAAGCCGTTTGGTGTTATCAGTCTCGGTGACAGTTCTTACGATGCCACCTTCTGTGGTGCCGGTGCTCTGTTCGAAGAACGATTCTTTGAACTGCAGGGCAGTGCACCAGTGCCGCGGGTCACCATTGACGCTACCGAAACCGTGACTCCGGATGAAGATGCCCTGTTCTGGCTGAGCGAGTGGATGGAAAAAGCCCTCTGACCGCAAGACTGGCAGAAGGCTGAGTGTTACTCAGAAACGCACCACCAGTTTCAGCTGAGTCTGGTGGTTGTGATATTCGGTACCTTCCGGCGGACGGGTATCCCAGCGGCTCTGCCATTGCCATTTCAGGTCGGTATGAGTGCCCAGGGGTAAAGTGACAGCCAGCTGCCATAACGCGCGCTGGTCTGAAGGCTCGTCGACCGATGGCTGAAAATACAGCGTGCTCTGCAGCTTGCTGTAAGCCAGTTTCCACTGAATATGGGTATACAGGCTCAGGCGGGTAAGCTGGCTGCTGTTATCTTCGTCGAGCACCCGCTCCCGTACTTCCTCATGAAACAAACCAATACCCTGATGCAGGCGGGTCTGTTCATCAAACGCATGCTGGTAACGCATACCGGCGCCGATCAGGGCACGGTGTGCCAGCGCCGCGAAGGGATCACGTTCGTACTGGGCATAGAACTCTTCCGACCAGGTATCACGACGGTTCAGCACCAGGCGGCTGTGGATAAAGGTATCGTCGTCGGTGCGTTCACCGTTACTGGATTCGTAGCTGCGGTTGCCCCAGGTGAAAAAGCGCTTGTTGTCATCCTGCCAGTTGCCGTTCAGGCCCAGATTCCACTTCCGTTTTTCGTTGTTGCCGGATTCCGCGTCAAAACCGACCTCCGCTTTGCCGGACCAGCCCAACAGGTCGTCGCCAGCGCGCTTTTCTTCAACGTTGGTAATCGCCTGAGCGGTGAAACTGAGCAGGCTTAAAACAGCGAGCAGCGGAAAGCGCATGTCGGACTCCTGAAATAAAAAGTCGGACATTATAGGGAAGGCAGGACTGAACTGCATGTTATGTCTGCCGCAGGTGGTGTTCTTACTGCGGCAGACGGGCGGAAGCCAGGTTCTGAATCAGAGTATGCAGGCGGTTAATCTGCTGACGCTCAGAGTAGGCTGTGCCGCGCTCACCAAACTGCTGGCGGGCTTCATCGAGAATGGCTACGGTGTCCAGCTCGGCACTGTCATCCAGTTCGGCACGGGCGGTATTGATCAGGGCAAAGGCGTTGAGGTCACGCCCGGCGATCAGGCCGTACTGTTGCAGGCGGTTCTGAAATTCACCGACTTCTCCAGCGGGCAGCGAGCGCACATCAAAGTCACTGGCTACCGCGCTGACCATCAGCGCACGCTGGGATGGAGAATACGGATTACTTCTGTTGTCAGTGTCTTTGTCGGCAGAAACTGCAGGGCTGGTTCCGACTTTACCCGCTGCGACGCTGTCGGTCGGCGTGTGCTCGGGTATCAGAGGGGACTGTTGTTGCAGGTAGCTGCTGAGGGCGTTAAGCATAAATCATATTCTCCGGCGTTAAACGGAGAATGCAGAAGCTGTGCCAGCGTGTGTTGCCGCTCGGGGGATTAAAGCCGGCCGCCAGTAATGACGCGGCCTGGCGCCCGGTAATCCATGAATCAGAAGTGGTAGGTAGCGCTTAAAACAGGGCCGAAAGCGGCAACCTGCCAGTAAGGTGCGTCAGACTTTGCCGTTACGGCCTCCAGATTGCCATTACGGTACTGTTCACGGGCAGCCGTCATGGTCTGCGGAGCGGTGTAAATTTTTACTTCGGAGGCGATCATGCCGCTAGCGAAGGTCATCCAGCCATCTGCGGGACGTTTGTCATCGTAGGCAACGGCCAGTCCGGCCAGACCATTGACCAGGCCTGCCAACACATGGTTCAGCAGACTTTGCTCGTAAGCTTCGCGTTCGGCGGCGGCATTAAGCCACTGTTCGGCCCGGGCGAGTTTTGCCTGACGGGTGCTGTCATCCGGTTCCGGCATAGCTTTCAGATCGTCTGCGAAGCGATGGGTCTTCATCGGATTAAGCAGCATATCCGCGGCGCCAAGAAAGCTGGTGGTGAAGCCAACAGCGCGGTCGTATTTATTGTGCTCGCCTTCGGTCTGGGTGTAGGCAATGCCATTCAGTGCCGCGACGCCACCGAATAAACCGAGCCAGCCTTGCTGCCACAGGCGTGAGTGATCTGAGCTGTTATCGAACTGTTGCTGCAGGAATGCGAGTTTGGCCTGATCGTCTGCCTGGGCTGTTGCACAGCTCAATAGCAGCAAAAGTGTCAGGGTCTGCAAAGTGGTTTGCCGAAAGGTGAGTCTGCTGAGCATACTGAGGTCCTTATTTTATTATTATGGCGCGTATAGAACCTAATTTCTGTACCAAAGTACAGCTTTGCTGCGGACAAACTCAGCCATCCTAAAGTATGAAATACGCTCAAGTGGTACTCAGGTGCCTATATTTGCCATTTTTCTTTCGTCGGACAATCCGCATAATAATGGCGATATCTGTGAAACATTCGGGGAGATGAACATGGCATTGGTTGCTGAAACGGCAATAAATAAGAGCAAGCCCCTGCAGTACCAGGGACGTAAAGCCAGCCGGGCCAAAAGTGAACAACGCCGCCGGATTATTCTGGAAGCATCGCTGCGTATTGTTATTAATGAAGGGGTGCGCGGAATCCGCCACCGTGCTGTGGCGAAAGAAGCCGGTGTTCCACTGGCTGCCACCACGTATTACTTCAAAGATATTCAGGAACTGATTATCGACACCTTCACCCTGTATACGGAGAAGGCGCTGGAAGTGGTTAACGAATTTACTCACCAGTTTTATCAGCCGATGGCCAGCATGGCCGGCACAGATATCAGCAGTGCGGAAGGTCAGAAGGCGCTGTTGGATTTCATGGTCGAGCAACTCACTGTGTATATGCAGGAGCAGATCATCGGTCAGCGTGACATGCTGATTGTTGAGCAGGCTTTCCGCTATGAAGCCATTGTGAACGAGAGTATCCGTAAGCTGGCCCAGATGCACCGCAAAGCACTGTTTGACAAAGCAGCGGAGTTTTTCCGCAATGTGGCCAACTCTCCGGTGCCGGAAGCGGATGCCGAAATACTGTTGGGCTTATTCCACTCTCTGGAATACAGCGCCTTACTGAAGAATGAAGAAGAGCCGGATCTGACGGAACTGTCAGCTGTCCTGCGCCGTCATTTGTCTTTGCTGTTACCAAGTCTGTTAGCTGGCTGAGGCCGGAGCCCTGCTCAGAAGCAGGGCAAAGCATTTTTACAGTGCAAAGTGATAGCCGGCCTGTGCCAGCAACATGCGCATCAGGCGCATTTCTGTGGTGCTGAAAGTACGGACACTGCTGCAGTGCTCACACAGTATTCCGTGCTTGTTTTTCAGTGTTTCGATACTGATGTCGGTGTCCTGCTGGCAGTGATCACAGTTAATTGGAATCATCACTTTTTCAGACAAAATCGTACTGACTTCGCCATAGCTGATCTCTGCTTGCTTCACAGGCAGCGCTTGACTCATAAGGTTCCCCTGTTCATTCGAACCGTTATTCTTAACGACTGTTCTTCAGATTAGCAGCTCGTTGTCTCATGCTTGTGTCGTATCAGGGAGTTATGGTGAGCATTCGTAAGCCGATTGTGCATCACCACAGGCTTGTCTGATTACAGTGTAGTTTGGCTGTAACATAAATGCACAATCTGCACAGCTAACCGTTTCAGATCGTATAACTCTATGATTTTTTAGATGAATTGCTGCAGAGCGCGGCAAGATTCAACGCGTGTTATGTGCTTCATCGGCCTGCTTTTGTAACATTTCTGTTACAAAAGTGCCAATCGCAAGGGATGCCGTCAGCCCCGGACTTTCGATGCCGAACAAATGTACGGCGGGTGGGCGGTTACTGGGGCGGTGGATAACAAAGTCGGCTGCCGTCTCATGCTTTGTATGCAATTTAGGGCGAATACCGGCGTAATCCGGTTGCAGCTGTTGTGCGTTCAGGCCGGGAAAGTAGCGCTGAATGGCGCTGGCGAAGGCCGGTGCGAGGGCCGGGTCTACACGGTAATCCGCTGCACTGCCCGCGGGCAGATACTCAGTATCGGGCCCGAAGCGCAGTTGGCCACCAAGATCGAGAGTGGCATGAATGCCGAGACCAGCCAGATTTTTTTCGGGCAGTGGGTAAATCAGGTGGCGGAACGGATTTTTACCGCTGTAACTGAAGTAATGGCCGCGGCAGAGGTGAAGCGGCGGAATGGCGGTTCTGTCGAGTGCCAGTGATTCAGCCAGAGCCTGAGCCTGTAAACCTGCGGCATTAATCAGGGCTGCGCAGTGTATGTCGGTTATATTGTCCTGGCTGGCGACCCTGATCTGCCAGCCATAATCACGCTCGCTGGCAGAGATTACCTGTGAGTGCCTGAGCAATAATGCTCCCTGCTGCTCAGCCTGCTGGGCAAGGCGTTCCATATAAATATGACTGTCGATAATGCCCGTGGTAGGCGAGTGGAGTGCCGCAAAACCGCGCACCTGAGGTTCTGTCTCCAGCAGTTGTTGCTGATCCAGTAGCTGCAGAGGAATACCCAGCTGCCGGCCTTTGTGCAGCAGCTGCATCAGTTGCGCCTGACCACTTTCAGGGGCAATGATCAGCTTGCCAACGGCCTGATGGGGCACATCAAACCCACTGCAGAACTGATACAGTCGTTGTTTGCCTTCGATGCACAGGCGCTCTTTCAATGAACCGGGGGCGTAATACAGCCCGGCATGGATAACTTCGCTGTTACGGCTGCTGGTTTCGGCGCCAAAGCGGTCATTTTTTTCCAGCAGCAGGACAGACCCTTTAACGCTGAGTTCACGGGCACAGGCCAGGCCGATAACGCCGCCGCCGATAATGCAGTAATCGAAGTCTGTCATAGGCCAAAAGTCACCCTGCTGTGGTCAGATAAGGCAGAATACAGAATCTGAAGTCAGGCAGAATTGTAAAGGATATCAATGATGAATAAGACGCCTTTATGGACGCGTATGGCGGCGGCGATTGAACTCTGGGGTAATCGCCTGCCGGCACCGGTTATCCTGTTTATGGCGCTGTGGCTTCTGGTCGTGGTGTTTTCTGCCCTGGCAGTATGGCTGGGCTGGCAGAGTCAGCATCCGGTCAGTGGTGCACTGATTGAACCCCGTTCATTGCTGAGTGAAAGTGGGGTGGTCTGGTTGCTGGATTCTGCGGTCACCAACTTTACCCAGTTTGCCCCGGTCGGACCGGTGCTGGTGGTGATGCTTGGCCTGGGGCTGGCTGAGCGCAGCGGCTTACTCGGTCAGTGGCTGCGCCAGGCGATGCAGTATTTGCCCGGTGTTGGTCTGACGCTGGGCGTGGTGTTGCTGGGGATTCTGTCCAGTCTCGCTTTTGATGCCGGTTATGTGGTGGTGATCCCGCTCAGTGCGGTGCTGTTTCAGCTGGCCGGACGTTCGCCGTTGGCGGGTATTGCGGCATCCTTTGCTGCCGTTTCTGGTGGCTACAGCGCGAATCTGCTGGTCGGGCCAGTGGATGCGATTCTTGCCGGTATCAGCACCGAAAGCGCACGCATCCTGACGCCGGATACTGAGGTCAGTATGGTGGCCAACTATTATTTTATGGTGGTATCCACGCTGATGCTGACGCTGCTGATCAGCTTTGTGCTGCACCGCTGGGTGGAACCTCTGCTGCAGACACAAACCCCGGCGGATGAACCTGATGTCACAGAAGGCGATAGTCTGGCTGCATTGCTGGCGGCCGGGCTGATGCTGTTGCTGCTGGCCGGGTTGCTGCTGATGGCGGTTCCGGAGCAGGGCATACTGCGTGGCTCCGGCAGCTTTCTGCAGTCACCTTTTATGCACAACATCAGTCTGCTGGTGGGGCTGTTATTCGGCCTGGCCGGCTGGTGTTATGGTCGTCTCAGTGGCCGTTACCGTAACAGCCGGGTGATAGTCAGCGATATGGAAGACACCTTCCGCGCTCTGGCGCCTTATCTGGTGCTGATGTTTTTTGCTGCACAGTTTGTTGCCGCTTTTGGCTGGAGTCAGATGGGGCTGCTGGTGGCGGTGGAAGGCGCCTCGCTGTTGCAGGCCTTGCAGTTGCCGATGGTGCTGACGGTCGTGCTGCTGATTGTACTGACGGCAGGGATTAACCTGTTGCTGGGCAGTGCTTCGGCCAAGTGGACGCTGCTGGCACCGGTGCTGGTTCCTATGCTTATGCTGACCGGCATTGCGCCGGAGGTGAGTCAGGCGGCTTACCGGATTGGTGATTCCAGCACCAATATTATTACCCCGCTGATGCCATATTTTCCGTTAGTGCTGGCGCTGGTGCAGAAATACCGCAGCGATGCCGGTGTCGGCACCCTGATGGCGATGATGATGCCGTTTTCGCTGATGATGCTGGCAGGCTGGACGTTATTGCTGGGGACCTGGCTGTTACTCGGCTGGCCGCTGGGGCCAGCCGCTTAAGACACTAGCCTTCGGCTTTTTCGGCACATTCATAATGGCCGGGGTTGGCGCGGCAGCGCAGACGGAACATCAGCTTCATCATGCGCGGGTCGTAGACTTCCTCGGCGGTCAGCTGCAGGCGGATCTGACGCAGCATTTCCTGATATTCATCCATCATTTTCTGCGGCAGGTCGATCCAGTAGTTCTCCGGGATTCCGGCCTCCGCGACGCGGATATGTTCCATCGCTTTATCAAAATTACGGAAGGCAAATTCCCGGCTCTGCTGCGCAAACTGTGGCGGGAAACGTTTGCTGTGAATCAGCAACTGAAAGTTCATCTGCGCCATGCTGAATCGATAAATACCGCCGTTTTCCCCCAGTCCTTTGTACATTTCGAACGGCTGATAAGCGATGGCCGGTGCATAGGCAACGTCAACATCGCCATTATTAAAACGCGGTGCAAACGTGGCAACACTGGACGGCACCATGGTGGCGCCCACGTGTTCGACCACTTTTACTGAGGCTTTGTCGTAATCGAGGGTAGCGATGCGTTTACCGGCGGCAGCTTCAACGGAGTTGATGGCTTTGTCACGCACATAAATATACACCGCGCCGCCAGGCATAATGCCGGCCACTTCATAATCACCCTGCAGCATATATTTGCTGGCCTGAGGTTTGGCGAGCATTCCGATTAAATCCTGTAATTGCTGATAGTCGCGGATACCACCCAATGCTTCGATGCTGGCGGTAAAGGTGTTGTAGGGACGAACGCGGGTGCCGGTTACGCCCATAGCATCGCAATGGCCGGCATTAAAATCGGCCAGCACCACGGCTTCGTTGGTGTAAGCCTTTAACTCAAGTTCAGTGCCCCAGGACAGAGCGCTGGTCTGGTAGTCGCGCATCGCATCGAAAATTGGCCCTTTGGCACCGACCGGATCGAATACACAGAAAGTACGTTTGACGGTATCTGCATGGGCGGAAGACAGGCTGCACAACAGAACAGCAAAAAAGATTAACAGGTGGCGTGAGGTGTTAGAAAACATAATCAGGACCTTTGGTTATTATTATGCAGGTCATCTGCCCGCCCATCATAACCATCTGAAACCGGGGAGCAAGTCAGGCGCAGCATTGCCATGTGGGCTGGTGCAGGAGGCCTGCTCTGAGTACCATACGCGCACTTTTTAGCTGTACACCGGAAGGTCGCGCGGAATGAATGCTGAGTTGTTTGAAACCTGGGCCATGAATATTGGCATCACGCTGTTGATCGGCTTTATGTTTTTCATTATTTACGATCTGGGTAAGCGCTCCAATGCCGGTAAGTTTGGCATGATGATTCTGCTGATCGGTCTGGGACTGGGAATGGTCGGTTTTATTATTAAAACCGTGCTGGTTGAAGTGCTGGATCTCTGATTTCAGTCTCTGCCATACAGCCAAAACATCAGCATTTTTAAGAACCTGGTGTGAATTCCTGCGGTAATGTCTGTCTGTTGGTAGCGCCAGCCTTGTTGTTTGTCTATACCTTAAAAGTATAAAGGACAGATTCTGCTTATCTGCTAGCAGCATCTGCTCCGGCAATAATAACAACAGGGAGTGGTTATGGTTGCATGCAGCGCAGCACAGGGGATGGCGCTTTTACCTGTGGAGCAGGGCGGTCCCGGTATTCAGCGGGTACCTCCGGCACTCAGTGGACGGACAGACGCCAGCGTTTATATCGTTAATCTGCCATCTGATTCCGCCTCACTTGGCTTAGTGGGTTATACACCACAACTCAGCGAGCTGATTGAAGATGCCATGCCCCTTGTCTGGCATCTGCTGGCCCGCCAGTCCCTGCCAGAACAACTTCCGGTTTATCTTTTCTATGTGAATCCCCGCGACCAGATCGGCACCAATGCCGCGCGTCTGTTGCAGTTGCTGAAGCTGATGTCAGGTAAGGCGCAAATCTGGGTGCCGGTGTCGACCAGCCACAGCGCGATTCTCCATTCGCTGCGTCTGATTCTGCCTGAGGCCGCTACTCTGGATCTGAATCATTCATCTTTGCTGTATGTGGGTGACAACGCTAACCGTAAGCCGATGAAGGCGATGGCTGAAGCCTGCGGTATGTCGTTCTGTTTCCATGCGCTTTACTGAACAGACTTTCTTGATTTGGATTAGCACCTGAGTCGCTGCAGTTGTTAGACTGACAACAACAGTATGAACAGGCTTTAACCCAAGGAAGTTGCTTTATGCCTCAACAAGATCTCAAACAACAACTGCAACAGCTGCACGAAACCCTGCAGCAGAATCCACAGCTGGACGACAGCAGTCTGGAATTGCTGCACAGCATTGCCCGTGACATTAATGCCATGGATAACAGCGAGGCTGCCGATATTGGTGAGCGTGTGCAGGAACAGGCGATCCGCTTTGAGCAGGAGCACCCGACCCTGTCAGGCATTCTGCAGCAGATAGTCGATACGCTGGGACGCATTGGCGTCTGACTGGCCTATCCTGAGCTGTACGTTATACGCCGGCGCCGGTACGCTGGATGGGTCTGCTGAATTCGTTTTGAGGGAACAGATATGCGCCATATGCCTACCATTGCAGAAATCATGACGGCGTTTCCGGTTCATGTGGAAGAAAGTCTGCCACTGGCCGAAGCCGCAGAACTGATGAAGTCCCACAACTGTCATCATCTGCCGGTGATGGCAGAACATGAAGTGGTTGGCTTACTGACTATCGAAGACCTTAAGCTGGCCCAGCAGCCGGGCCATACCGCAAGCGATATGGGTGATCTGAGTGTCGGCGATATGTGCCGCCGGCAAATTAAACAGGTTGATCTGCATACCCGTCTGGATGTGGTACTGATGGGCATGGCCGAGCAGGGCGTTAATGCCGTGCTGATTATGCGTAACGACCGTCTGGCCGGTATTCTTACCAGTCAGGATGCCTGCCGTGGTTTTGCCCGCTGGTTGCAGAAAGAATATCTGCCAACCGACGATCCGGGCGTTGCCTGATACCGCCATTGGCTTTCAGCCGCCTCCGGATAAAATCCCGGAGGTGCACCGCCTTGGAACATATCTATATTCCATTGTTTACAAATAGCGCATTTTTCAGCGCTTTTTCCTTGTTTGCTCACGCTCTTGTGGCGATAAACCGCGTTTTAATGCGCATCCTGAACAAAATAAAAATATGGTACGGAGTTTGCGAAAGGCTGTTTATCAGGAGGAGCAGCCTATGTACAAAATCGCCGATATTCAGGATTACCGTCAGCCCGTTATGCCCGTTTCATCCATGCCTGCGGCCTGGCTGAACAGCGTGACCGAAATTATTGCCAGCCGTTATCACGATGAAGACAGCATTCAGCAACTGTTGTTGCTGGTGGCGGAAAACAGCGGCCTGAACAATGTTTCTATCGCTTTACCGGATTCTCCCAGTCGCTTTAAAGCCCAGTATTGTTCGACCGGGGTCAGTAATGGCGTCTACAGCTTTGCCGTGCAGCACGCCCTGTGCCGCCAGTTTGAGTCGCGTGAATGGCTGGTGATTAAGGATGGCAGTGAGCGCCCGGAGTCCTTCGAGCCTTTTATCGATACGCTGAGCCAACAGGATCGTTGTCTGCTGGTACCACTGGTGCTGCGTCAGTCGGTGCTGGCGGTTCTGGTGATGGATCTGCGTGGTGCGCGGGCAGAGCATATCGATCTGGCGCTGGTGAATTTTCTCGGTGCGCAGATCGCCCATATGCTGGCCACTCAGGTGGTACCGAATTTCAAAACACTGTACGCCCGTCCTTACCAGCGGGTACAGGCCGATGAACTCAGTGATATTCAGTCGGCAATCGCCAAATGCAGCGGTAATAAGACCATGGCTGCGAAAGTGCTGGGTCTGACTCCGCGTCAGCTGCGTTATCGTTTGTCCAAGCTTGCCGGCGAGTGCTGACACTCGTTCTCTCTTCATAAAACTGTCATGGGTTAAGCGTCACACTGGTGGAATAATCACCAGAGTGCCGCTTAACCATGGCCCAGATCCGCATTTCGATTGTTACGGAAACCTATGTTCCGGACGTTAACGGCGTTGCCAATTCCCTGCGCCAGCTCCTCAGTGCACTGAACCCTGCACAATTCTGTATTCAGATTATCCGCACAGCTCCACGCAGTGACTGGCTGCCGGAGACCGAAGAGGTCTGGTGTCGTGGCCTGACTATCCCGATGTATCCGGATCTGCAGCTTGGATTACCAGCCCGGCGTCGGGTGGCCAGAGCCTGGCAAAGTTTCCAGCCCGATCTGGTGTACATTGCGACCGAAGGCCCGCTGGGCAATTCTGCCCTGCGCCAGGCACGTAAGCAGGGTATTCCGGTGATCAGTGCCTTCCACACCAATTTCCATCGCTACAGCAGCTATTACGGCCTTGGCTGGATTAAAACACTGACCCTGGCCTGGCTGCGGCGCTTTCATAACCGTACGGCGGCCACGCTGGTACCAGCGGGTGAAATCGCAAACGCATTGAGCAGCGAAGGTTTCCGCAATGTCTCGGTGCTGCCGCACGGGGTGGATTGCCAGCTGTTTCATCCGCGCCGGCGCAGCAGTGCGCTGCGTCAGCAGTGGCAGGTTGGTTCTGAGCCTGTGCTGCTGTACGTCGGCCGTATTGCTGCCGAAAAAAACATTCCACTGGCTATCAGCAGTTGGCAGGCATTAAGGGCGAAGGGCAGTAATGCCCGTCTGGTTATGGTGGGTGATGGTCCGATGCGCGCCGAGCTGGAACGTGAATATCCGCAGATTATCTTTGCCGGGGTGCAGACCGGTGAAACTCTGGCGCGTTATTTTGCTTCAGCCGATGCCTTTATATTCCCCAGCCAGACAGAGACTTTTGGCCTGGTAACGCTGGAGGCGATGGCCAGTGGTCTGCCGGTGGTGGCGTTTAATATGGCCGCCGCGCAGATGCATGTACAGCCCGGAGTTAATGGTGAGCTGGCGGCGGACGATACGGATGAGGCGTTTATTGCTGCGACATCGCGTCTTATTGATGGCGATCTTCATGCCATGGGAATTGCGGCTCGTCTTCAGGCCGAGTGCGCCAGCTGGCAAAGTGTTGCTGAGCACTTCACGGCACTGGCCCTGCGTCATGCCAGCAGTGGCGTGCCGAATAAAGCTGAGCAGATTCAAACTATGGTATGAGGGTTGCAGTACTCCGGTTAACTGAGACTTCTGATAGTAGCTATTAACCGGAGATGACAGCATGGAGTTCAACCGTCATAACATCGCTTTGCTGCAAAAGATCAAACGACTGGCGAAAGACGAGCAGGGATGTGTGATTCACTTTGATTCACCTTCCCTTGAGCATGACCTGCGTGTTCTGGTGCAGAGCGGCGTCAGCCGTGATTTGCTGGCCCTGATTGAAGAATTTCTGCCAACCCAGGAACCACCGGAGTTGCATGAAGTCAGCCATGTTTACCGTGGCAGCCAGCGGTTGATGGATGATTCTGAACGGGTCAGTAAGCGCACCCAGCGTGTATACCGCGGTCAGGTGGTCATGGCCTGAGCCGCGGCCGGTGCGACATTAAAGTGCGGCTGTGCTAGTGTTCGCCCAATGCAGGGACGTTTCTGAGGAACTCTATGCGCTGGAGATCATTGTCTCGCAAGCGTCTGCCCATTCTACTGGGCATCGTACTGACGGCTTATTTTATTCTGCTGAGCCTGCAGCCCGGACAAAGCTCCGGCCACTGGCTGAACCGTCTCGATTTTCTGCTCTATGACCTGCGTTTTAATGCTGCGCTCGACTGGCAACCGCCCGGTCGTGGCGAGCAGCCGGTTATCATCGTTGATATCGACGAAAAATCCCTGGCCGAAGAAGGCCGCTGGCCCTGGAGCCGTCATAAACTGGCCGATCTGGTTGCGGCACTGGCACAGTCTGGTGCCGTTGTGGTGGCATTTGACGTGGTGTTTTCCGAGCCGGAGCGAAATCCGGTGGATGATATCCGCGAGCATATGACACAGAGCGGTGCAGATTGGCAACCGCCCCGGGAATGGCGTGCCCGGGTGGATGCTGACAGCCACTTTGCGCGGGAACTGCCGGCGACCGATACGGTGCTGGGCTTTTTCTTTCTCGATGAGGCCAGTGTCAGCGTCGGGCGTTTACCTGCTCCGGTCTACCGGCTGCCGGCAGAGGCTGCTAAGCGTTCGGTGATTATTGCCAAACCCGGCTATGCCGCCAACTTACCGCAATTACAGGAGGCTGCTGCCGGAGCCGGGTTTGTCACAACCTTTGCCGATGCTGACGGTGCAATTCGCCGGGCGCCATTGATTATCCGCTATGGCAATGACCTTTATCCGTCTCTGGCGCTGGCGACGGTGATGGCTTATCTGTTCGACCGGCAGCTGCAGCTGGAAACGGTCGCCCTCGGGGAAGTGGATGTGCTGCGTTATGCCGGGGTTGGCGCTCAGCTGGCACGTACCGATGCAGCCGGGCGGGTTATTGTGCCGTACAAAGGCCCGAAGCGGACCTTTCCGTATCTGTCCGCCACGGATGTGCTTAACGGCCACACCGGCACCGGGGTTCTGGAGGGAGCTATTGTCCTGATCGGTACTTCCGCTCTGGGACTGTCTGACCTGCGGGCCACGCCGGTCGGCACTCAGTATCCGGGGGTAGAAGTACATGCCAATGTCATCGAGGCACTGCTCAACGATGACTTTCCCTACCGCCCGGAATGGGAAGCCGGGGCCCTGCTGGCGCAGTTGCTGCTGTTCGGCATGCTGCTGTCGTTCTGGCTGCCACGGCTTGGGCCTCTGGGGTCTATGCTGCTCAGCGGCCTGACACTGCTGCTGGTCATCAGTGGCAATTTTTATCTGTGGACTTATCAGCATCTCGATCTGCCACTGGCGGCCGTGTTGTTGCTGGTCAGCAGTCTGACGCTGCTGAACCTGGGTTATGGCTTTGTCAGTGAAAACGTCAGTCGCCGTCAGCTGAAGGGGATGTTCGACCAGTATGTGCCGCCGGCCCATATTGAGCGCATGATGAATGACCCGTCGGCCTACCAGTTTGCCGGCGAAAGCAAAGAGCTGACCGTACTGTTCAGCGATATCCGCAGCTTTACCAATATCTCAGAAAAGCTGTCTGCGGCTGATCTTAAAGCACTGCTTAACAGCTATTTCACGCCCATCACCAAAGTGATTTTTGATAATGAAGGCACCATCGATAAATACGTTGGCGATATGGTGATGGCGTTCTGGGGGGCACCGCTGGATGACCAGCAGCACGCCTCCCATGCGGTACAGGCGGCGCTCTGTATGCAGCGTGTTACCGCTTCGCTGCGTGATGAGTTCAGTGCCCGTGGCTGGCCGGCGATTGAAATCGGTATTGGGATTAACACCGGGCCGATGAACGTCGGCGACATGGGTTCTTCATACCGCCGGGCTTATACGGTGCTTGGGGATGCGGTGAATCTGGGTTCAAGGCTGGAGAGTATTACCAAGTTTTATGGCGTGCCGATTCTTGTTGGTGAGCAGACTCAGGCGCAGGCGCCGGAGTTTGTGTACCGCTATATCGACCGTATTCAGGTGAAAGGTAAAAACGAACCCATCCGGGTGTATGAGCCACTGGGACTGGCTAATGAGATTGATGACGCAACACAGCAGGAGCTGAGCCTGCAGCAGCAGGCAACGGAGCATTATTTTGCCCGCCGCTGGGATGAAGCTCAGCAGATTTTCAGCGAACTCTGGCAGTGCCAGCCGCGGCGGTTGTATCAGGTGTACAGCGAACGTATCGAACACCTGCGTCAGCAGGAGCTGGCGGAAGATTGGGATGGCGTCTTCCGTCATACCGAGAAGTAAAACGGAAGGCCATCAGCAGCTCAGAACTGACCGGTATCCGGCACCTGCGGCCAGGCTACAATACCCGCGGCGCTGTTGCCGTTGGTATCCACCAGATTGAAGCTGCCGGTAAATACTTCGCCGGAAGGCGCGACCAGAATGCCGTTGAATGAACTGGCAATGGTATCCAGCTCGGGGCCTCCTTCACCGTGAAATCCTGAGCCGAATTTCATCTCTGCCAGAGCGCCGTTCTGATTACTGCCGCTGGCCCGTATGCTGCCGGTGAAATCGGCACTCCAGAAGTTGCCACCAATACTCTGGCCGCTGCCATCCTCATAGCTGGCATTGAGAAAGCCACTGGTTATGTCGCCACTGGCGAAATCAAGCCTGAAGCTGCCATCGGCGTAGAGCAGCTTGTTGCCGTCGCTGTCGACGCCCAGAGCCTGAGTGCCGCTGAACGAGACGATGCCGTCGGTCGGGATATTGCTCTGCAGCGCAGGCTCTGCCACCACCCACATCACCGGAGAGATAACCGGGGTGACGGTCAGTGAGTTTTCATCCAGTTGCTGGCTGACCGGCAGGTCCGCAGCGCCGTTCCAGATACCCCATTCCACGCCGGCCAGCCCCGTCAGCTCTGAAGGCAGCTGTGTCGAATCAGTGATGCCGCTGTAGCGGGTAATATCGGTGCTGTTATTGCTGTCGATGGAAACAAACACCAGCTCGCCGCGGTCATCACGGAAGGCGGATACGGCAACAGCTTTACCGTTAACGATCATGCTGCCGAGGGTGGTGCTTGCTTTATAAGCGTTGAATTCTTCCGGGGTCAGGCGCAGATCCGGAGAGTTCTTAATCAGGTTGCCACCGTCGTTCAGTGCTTCTTCGCTGCCACTGCCGGCATCCTGATCGAAGGGATTGGGGACAGCATTATCCAGCATGGAGGTATTCAGCGGATAGCCGGCAAATACCGTGTCGGCCGGAGGCGTGAGATCGTCTTGTGGATGGCCGCTGCCTGCGCTGCTCAGCTCTCCGGCTGATATTTCCGGGCTGCTGTCCAGTTCCTGCGGCACAGCTAACATGCCCTGAAAGCCCTGAGCGCCCAGCATACCGAAGTTAAAGTCGGCATCCTGACCAAGGTTGAAGCTCCCCTGGCCGGAGGACAGGCTGATACCGCCTTTCCAGACGCCGGCGAGAAGCTGGCCTTTTGCCAGCATGACGCTGTACAGCGTGCCGCGGATGCCGATGCTGGCGACCGGAGTGTCGACCTTGTAAGCCTCTTTATTACCTTTGCCGATGCTGCCGGTCAGGGTGCGGAAGCCACCTTCAACCAGTTCCATCAGCACTTTGCCGCCGCTACCATCGGCATTCTGTTGCTGGTAGGCATGAATACTGAGCTGGCTGTTTTCCTGTAAGGCGAGCAGGGCGTTATCGATAAAGCGGATCTGTACGCGGCTGCCATTGCCGGTACGGATGGTATCGCTGGGATACACCTCATCGCGGCGTTTGAGGTTGCGGCTGCTGCCGTCGGCAGCCTGTGCGGTCACATCCCCTTTTACCATAATGATATGGCCGGCCAGTCCGGCGGCCCGTGCCGGGTTCAGCGCTAACAGCATGGCCAGAATCATGATTGCCTGCAGCAGGCAGGCTGAGCATTTAATCCGCTGCATGGTGGCCTCCATCAGAATGTCCAGTTGATGCCCGCTTCGAACAGCGTGCGGTCGTATTCGTATACGGGAAGATTGCTGGTGTAGCTTACCTGGCTGGCCTGAGCATAAAGCGTCAGGTCAGGTGTCAGGGTATAACCATAGCCCACAACCAGCTGGGTCATTTGTTCGGTGCGGGTTTCGCCACCGGCAAGCAGGTTTTCCTCAGGAAATGCGCCCTGGAACTGGTAGTCACGCAGGATCAGGTTGGCGTACAGACTGCTGTGAATGCTCAGTAACTGTTGCACACTGAGGTTCAGACCCAGTGTATCCCGGGCCTGATAGTTCTGTTCACCATCATCGCTGGCCAGCACCAGAGCAAACTGGCTGGAAAAAGAACCGTCGGAGAACATTGCTCCGGCCTGCAGTTCGGCCTGCAGCAGATCGAGATCATCATTAAGTCTGTTGTCCTGACGGCTCAGCGTCAGTGCGGTTTGGCTTTGCCAGGCGCTGTTCAGCTGGTAATTCCATCCGACACTGGCCGATATATCGGACAGCAGGTCTTCCTGACCCAGCCAGTAATAGCTGTAACGGCCGCCGAAGCGCAGGTTATGACGGCCACGGAGCAGACGCAGGCCGCCGCTGACGTAGACATTGTCGAGATCAAACAGGTCGTCGGCACTGTTGTCTTTGCGGCTGGCACCGAGCTGCAGATCAACCGCACTGCGTCTGGTCAGCGGGCTGATATAACTGCCCTGAGCACGCAGTTGGTAATAGCCACTGCTTTTGGCGCGCTGATCGCTGCTCAGACGGGCGGTCAGCAGACCATCAAGCAGGTCGATCTCATTGAGGTCGGTGGCAGTGTTGTAGTTGGAATCATGGCCGCCGCTGAGGGATACAAATCCGCCCCAGGCTGGCATCACGCTTTGCCGCTGCTCCTGAATGCGCTGCAGGAACTGGTCAATGGTTTCCCGTACCTGAGCGGGTGGGTTGGCACCCATGACAATACGGAATTCCTGTTCGGCGGCATCGTAGTTACCGAGGTAGTAGTAAGCGCGTGCTAACTCCAGACGGTAGCGGGCAACAGCAGGGTAGTTGCTGCTAAGCCGTTCGAAGCTGAACAGTGCCTCGTTAAAGTAACCAAGCTGGGCGGCGCTGAAAGCGTAGTAAAAATCAAAGGCCGGGTCGCCTTCGTAAAGGCTGAGCAGTGGCTGCGCCAGTTGATAAGCACTTTGGTAGTCCTGATGCTGAACCAGCTGGGACAGTTGCTGATTGGTGGCGGCCAGCGTTGGCAGAACGGACTCGTCATTGGCATCGTCCGGTGCTGTTTGGGGGGCTGGTAAAGCCGCTGCAGACTGCTCAGCGGCCTGCAGCATGGGGGAGGAGAGCAATGATCCGCACAACAGCAGTGAGGCAGCTTGTGTTAAGGGTCCTTTCACCTTGTCGAGTCCTTTATGGTCGCCGGTTTGCTTAGTGTGCACTGCCTGACGATAAATACCAATAAGTGCTCTGCGTCCGTGGCGACAAAGAGAACAGGTAAAGCTCCGCAGAAAGCGGGATTTTTATTGATCTTCTTCTTATTTAAGTAGCAAGGTTCACACCATTAGTCATGATAATTGTGTGGTTATTTGATGTGCATCAAGCTCTGCATCAACCCCGTTACAGGGTGATTTTTTCGTTGATGTACATCAATTCTGCCTTCCGCCCCCTTGCTAAAGTGACTTCATACCAAGCGCAATGAAGCAGTCAACGCAGTCATTGCCGCCCCGAACTGCAAGGCTTAACTGAGAGGTGAGCATTATGTTTATGGATGAAGTTGTATTTTCCGGCCTGATTATCGTTGCCCTGACCTGCGCCTTCTTTGGCGGTGTTTACTGGGCTGTGAAGAAAGATATCGAAAAACACGGCACTGGCGAATAAGCCGGAGCGACACGCTTTAGTTTTACTGTTTCTGCGCTGAGTACCTTGCCTCTGGGCCTGATGTTGATCGTCATGGCCCCTTTTTTTGTCTTTTTATTGTGATCAGTTCAGCTGATGAGCAGCCAGCAGCAGTGGCTGGCGGATATTCAGCTGATTAAGCCGGTCCAGCACCGCCTGCAGATCATCCCCCTCCGGCACTGGCCCTATCCGCACTTTATGCAAGCCGGCTCCACCATCCTGAGTACTGATACTGACCGGCCAGGTCATAGGTACCAGTGAACGCTGCAGGCTGGCCTGCAACCGCTGTGCTGCTGCGGCATCTGACAGTGCGCTGACCTGTACCCAGCGTACGCTGTGGGCATGGGGTGGGGTGACAACTTCAACATCAACGACGGCCGTGCCCATTTTATTGATGCCAAGGCGGACGGCGGCGGCATAGGACAGGTCGATGATACGGCCTTCGTGGAAGGGACCACGGTCGTTTACCCGTACGATAATGGATTTGCCATTATCAACCCGGGTAACACGGACATAGCTGGGCAGCGGCAGGGTTTTGTGTGCGGCGGTGAATTGGTAAACATCATAAATTTCACCGTTGGACGTACGGTGGCCATGAAATTTCATGCCATACCAGGAAGCAATGCCGCGCTCTTTGTAGTTATCGGCCTTGTCCATCACCTGATATTCTTTGCCGAATACCTGATAGCTGCGCGGATTGCCCATGCTGCTGCGCGGTTCTGCTTTGGGTTGCGGTTCCGGCAGGGTATGAATATCAGCGATGGTTGCCGGCGTGAAGTCGCTGGCGTGCTGATAGCGCGAGGTAGCACAGCCTGCCAGCACCAGAGTCAGTGCCAGCAGAAAGGTAACCGCTCTCAACGCAGCGCCTCACTCAGCTGGTAGACGGCCATGGCATACATACGGCTGTGATTGTAGCGGGTGATGACATAGAAGTTGTGCTCGCCCAGCCAGAATTCAGCGCCGACTTTTCCCTGCAGACGGATCAGGTTGGCCGAACGGTCATCGGCGATTTTAACGGTTGGCTCAACGCCCAGTGCTTTTAATTCTGCGACTGTCCATTTCGGTTTCAGGCTGTCGTTGACGATTTCTTCGTACTCTTTACCACTGACACGCACCCGCTGGGTAACGGCCTCACCGCTGCGCCAGCCGTGGCGTTTGAAGTAGTTGGCAACGCTGAAAATTGCGTCGGCAGGATTGCCCCACAGATCGCGCTTACCATCGTTGTCAGCGTCGACGGCATAGTGCAGGAAGCTGGTCGGAATAAACTGGCCATAACCCATGGCGCCGGCATAAGAACCTTTGACGGTGGCCGGGTCGATTTTTTCATCGCGGGCGAGAGCAAAGAATGCTTTTAATTCGCGCCAGAACAGTGGCCGTTGCGGATAGTCAAACGCCAGTGTGGCGAGGGAATCGAGTACGCGATAATTTCCCTGGCGGGTTCCATAAAACGTTTCTACACCGATGATGGCGGCAATAATGTGCTTATCAACACCAAATTTTTGTTCGGCCTGTTGCAGTAAGTCTGCGTGTTCCTGAATAAAAGCTTTACCGGCACTGATGCGCTTTTTCGTCAGGAAAATATCCTGATATTCGTCCCACTCTTTAACTTTTTCGGCAGGACGGGCAATGGCTTCAAGAACGGAATCAAGTTTTTCGGCATGGTTCAGCCAGGTGCGGATCTCGGCCGGATCAATTTTGTATTCTTTGCTGGCTTCGGCAATAAATTCTTCACTGCGCGGGTGCTGATCGTAAGCTGCGGAAACGGGCAGGGTGGCGCATAACAATAAAGCGCTGCTTAATTTACTCAGGGTGTCACGGAAAAAACGCATAAATCTGTATCCTAATTCTGCCGGTGGGTGTACATGGACATAATTAAACCGAACGCGGTCAGCAGGCTGACTACTGAGGTGCCACCGTAGCTCACCAGCGGTAAGGGTACGCCGACCACTGGTAATATGCCACTGACCATACCTATGTTTACGAATACATAGATAAAAAACGTAACGGCCAGACTACCGGACAACAAACGGCCGAATAAAGTTTCACAGCGAGACGAAAGATACAGGCAACGCATAATAATCAGAAAATACAGTGTCAGCAGCGCCAGTACGCCAATCAGGCCGAGCTCTTCTGCCAGTACGGCGATAATAAAATCGGTATGGCTTTCCGGCAAAAACTCAAGCTGTGACTGGGTACCCTGCAAAAAACCTTTACCGTCGATACCGCCGGAACCGATAGCTGTTTTTGACTGAATAATATTCCAGCCGGAACCGAGTGGATCGCTTTCCGGATTGAGGAAAGTCAGAACGCGTTGTTTCTGATATTCACGCATTACAAAAAACCACATCAGTGGTGCACATGCTGCGACAATGCCGATCATTGACAGTATTAATGCCCAGGACATGCCGGCAAAAAATAAAACCAGAATACCGGACGCGCTGATCAGAATAGAGGTACCGAGATCGGGCTGTTTCAGAATCAGAATCGTCGGCAGACCGATAATGATCATCGCTTTAAATAAATCGAAAAGGCGTGGCGGTACCGGCCGGGTTGACATATACCAGGCGACGGTTAACGGCAGGGCCAGCTTAACCAGCTCGGAAGGCTGAAAGCGTGGTAAGCCGGGTAACTCCAGCCAGCGTTGCGCGCCTTTCGCACCAACGCCCATGACCAGTACGCCGATGAGGGCGATAACACCGATGGCAAAAGCCCAGGGAGCCACTGTCTGGTAAAAGCGCGGCGGAAACTGGGCTGTGACAATCAGGACGATAAAACCGATCAGAAAATGCAGCCCCTGACGTTTGACCATGGTCATATCCTGACCGCTGCCGCTGTACAGGATCAGCAAGCCGCAGCCGGCCAGCAGCAGAATCAGCAGGAACAGAATCAGGTCAATGTGCATGCGCTCAAACCAGGCGCGGCTGCGATCAAACCCATGCTGGTGGTGGCCGCCCATGGTGCGGCTGAAATCGGTATTAGCCACTAGCCTTCTGCGCCTCCGAGGTATTCGTTAATAATGCTTTGCGCGATCGGGCCTGCAGTACGGCCAGCAGATTCACCATTTTCGATCACCACGGCAATGGCAATCTCCGGGTTTTCTACCGGTGCAAAAGCAATAAAGAGCGCGTGATCACGCCAGCGTTCGCGCAGGGATTCGGAGTCGTATTCTTCATCCTGTTTGATCCCCACGACCTGTGCCGTCCCGGTTTTACCGGCAATCGGGTAGCGCAGCTTGCTCCGCAGGCGTCGTGCAGTACCGTGGGTACCGTTGATCACCTGTTCCATGGCGTGATACATCTGCTCCCAGTCCTGCGGGTTTTTCAACTGAATATCGGCGATATCGCCATGCGGAATTTCATCCTCGATATCGTTGTGCGCCAGAATCAGACGCGGTACCTGCCAGGTGCCGCGATTAGCCAGAACTGCGGTGGCAGTGGCCAGCTGCATGGGTGTTACCAGCATAAAGCCCTGACCAATACCGAGGTTGACGGTATCACCGGCGTACCAGAAAGATTTTCTCTTGGCCCGTTTCCATTCGCGGTCGGGCAACAGACCCGGCAGGGCGTTGCTGATATCCAGCGTCATGTTGCGGCCAAAGCCGAACTGGGCAAGAAACGGCGAAATATTGTCGATACCGGCACGCACGGCGACATCGTAGAAATAGGTGTCGCAGGATTCGACGATGGCACGCTCCAGATTGACTTTGCCATGGCCGATGCGCTTCCAGTCGCGGTACAGGCGCTCGTCATTTTCCAGCTGATACCAGCCCGGATCATCAATGGCTTCATTCCAGCTGGTAATGCCGGAGTTCAGGGCCGCTAAGCCAACGAAAGGTTTCAGGGTGGAGGCCGGTGGGTACTGACCGCGGATCGCCCGGTCAAACAGTGGCAGGTCTGGGTTGTCGCGCAGTTCGGAATAATCTTTGTGCGAAATACCGGTAACAAATAAGTTCGGGTTGAAACTCGGGTTGGAATACAGGCTGACAATACCGCCGGTTGCCACCTCGATTGCAACGAGGGCGCCACGCATACCTTTCATTTCTTTTTGCGCCAGTTTTTGCAAACGGCTGTCGAGGTGCAGGGTAATGTCCTGGCCGGGTACCGGGTCTTTGCGCTCAATAATCTGGATTACCCGTCCGCGGGCGTTGGTTTCTACCTTCTGATAACCCACTTCACCGTGCAGGTCCTGCTCGTAACGGCGCTCTACGCCGAGCTTACCGATAAACTGGGTCGCGCTGTAACGGCGCTTGGTTTCCGGGTCGGTGTCGAGGGTAGCCTGCTCCTGCTGGTTGATCCGGCCAACATAACCTAGTACATGAGCAAAGGTTTCACCTTGCGGGTAATGCCGCACCAGCTGGGCTTCAACGTCGACGCCGGGCAGATAAAAGCGGTTGACCATGACCTTGGCGATATCGTCTTCGCTCAGCTGGTGACGTAAAACAACAGGTTCGAACGGCCGGCGGCGGAAGCCCTGACGTTTTTCAAACTGCTCGCGGTCACGTTCGCTGATACCGATCAGCTGATCGAGGAAAGCGATGGTCTGCTCCATATCGCGTACCCGTTCCGGTACCAGGGTCAGACTGTAAGAGGGGATGTTTTCGGCCAGCAGAATGCCGTTGCGGTCGTAAATCAGACCGCGGTTAGGTGCGATAGGACGCAGCTGAATACGGTTGTTTTCCGACAGGTCTTTGTATTTTTCGTAGAGATTGATCTGCAGATAGGCCATGCGCCAGGCCAGTATGCACAGCATCAGGAAAATAAAGATGGCCAGTGTTAATGCGCGGGAGCGGAACAGCCTCCGTTCTGCCGATTTATCCCTGAATGAATGCTCCCACATAAACGACTCACTTATGGTAAGGGTGGCCCTGCAGGATGCTCCACGCACGGTACAGCTGTTCGGCCAGCAGTACACGCACCAGCGGGTGAGGCAGGGTCAGCGCCGACAGCGACCAGCGCTGTCTGGCCAGAGCCAGTACCTCGGCGGTCATGCCATCGGGGCCACCGACCAGCAGAGCCACATCGCCGCCCTGCATGCGCCAGCCTTCCAGCTGCTGTGACAACTGCTCGGTCGACCAGTTGCTGCCTTTTACATCCAGCGCCACGACGTGATCCTGCGGACGGATTGCTTTACGCAGAGCGTCAGCTTCCTGCTGCATGGCTTTTTCTTTGCTGGTGTTTTTGGCGCGGTGTCCCGGCGGAATTTCCACCAGTTCGATGCTGCAGTCGGCGGGCAGGCGCTTGGCGTATTCCGCAAAGCCCTGTTCCACCCATGCCGGCATCTTATGACCTACCGCCAGAAGGCGCAGTTTCATGCCTCAGATTGTCCGGTCTCTGCGCCGGGTTCTCCCCAGAGACGCTCCAGATCGTAGAAGTGGCGGGACTGGTCGGTCATAACGTGTACCACCACATCAATCAGGTCGATCAGAACCCAATCAGCGGCGGCACGACCTTCCGTACCGTTAGGGCGCAGGCCGGCGTGCTTGGCTTTTTCCTCCACGTTACCAGCGACAGCGGTGACGTGACGGTTAGAAGTACCGGTTGCGATGATCATCCAGTCGGTTACCGAAGTACGGCCGCGGACGTCGAGAACGGTGATATTTTGCGCTTTCAGGTCTTCCAAAGCGTCGATCACCAGAGATTTGATTTGCTCAGTTTGCATTCAGTTCTATCGATAGAGTTGTTGTTGGGTTATGTAATCCAGCACCGCGTCCGGTGTCAGAAAGGTCACATTGTCGCCCTGCTTGATAGCCCGGCGCAAGTCGGAGGCGGATATATCCAGCTCCGGCCAGTGATGAAGACAGATATGACCGGCTTCAGCGGCCAGTAAATCGGTCAGTGAGCACTCACGTTGCTCTAATTGTTGTTCCTGCCAGTGGCTGACGTTGCGCAATCCGGGACGGCTGATGACCAGCAGATTGGCTTCATCCAGCAGTGATTGCGGCTGATGCCAGTGTTCGAATCCCTGCCAGGCATCCTGTCCCATGACCCAGGTAAAACCGACGCTGGGGTAGGCGGCGCGCAGGGCAGCGACGGTGATGGCGCTGTAGCTCAGGTCGTCACGCTCAAGCTCGATGTTGCTCGGCTCAATCCCATCCAGATTGCGGCAGGCAAGCAGCAGCATTGCCAGACGCTGTTCAGCACTGGCCTGTGGCTGCGGCCGGTGTGGCGGAATACGGTTGGGAATCAGCAGGACTTTCTCGAAGCCGAGATCGCGCAATTGCACGGCGATACGCAGATGACCGATATGAACCGGATCAAAGGTACCGCCCAGCAGCGCCCAGCGTTTACGGCGACTGCCGGACGATTGCCCGGCGATTGGTTGCATGGCGGGCGGATTATTTACGGACTTCGCCATTGCCCAGCACTACGTACTTTTGTGAGGTCAGACCGTCGAGGCCGACCGGGCCGCGGGCATGGATTTTATCGGTGGAGATACCGATCTCGGCGCCCAGACCGTATTCAAAACCATCGGCAAAGCGGGTGGAGGCGTTGACCATCACCGAGCTGGAGTCAACTTCGGTCAGGAAGCGGCGTGCCAGTGTGTAATTTTCGCTGACGATGGTGTCGGTATGGTGTGAGCCATAGTGGTTGATATGGTCGATGGCGCTGTCCATATCGTCGACGATTTTCACCGCCAGTACCGGCGCCAGATATTCGGTATGCCAGTCTTCTTCGGTGGCGGCATGAATATCGGTCAGCAGTTCACGGGTACGCTCACAGCCACGCAGTTCCACGCCAAGAGCTTCATAGGCTTCTGCCAGTTCCGGCAGGATATCGGCGGCCACGGCCTGATGCACCAGCAGGGTTTCCATGGTGTTACAGGTGCCGTAGCGGTGTGTCTTGGCGTTGATGGCGATATTGATGGCCTTGGTTTTATCGGCGAATTCGTCGATATACACATGGCAGATACCATCCAGATGCTTGATCACAATCACCTTGGCGTCACGGCTGATACGCTCAATCAGGCCTTTGCCGCCGCGCGGTACGATAACGTCCACGTACTCCGGCATGGTGATTAACGCGCCGACCGCGGCACGGTCGGTGGTTTCCACCACCTGCACGGCACTGGCCGGCAGGCCGGCTTCTTCCAGTCCGGCGCTGATAATGGCGGCCAGTGTGCGGTTGGCTTCAATGGCTTCGGAACCACCACGCAGAATGGCGGCGTTGCCGGATTTCAGACACAGGCTGGCGGCCTCAATGGTGACGTTCGGACGGCTTTCATAAATGATGCCGATAACGCCCAGGGGCACGCGCATCTTGCCCACCTGAATGCCGCTTGGGCGGTATTTCAGATCGGTGATTTCGCCGACCGGATCGGCCAGAGTGGCCACCTGATGCAGGCCTTCGATCATGGTATCGATACGCTCGTCGGTCAGTTCCAGACGATCGAGCAGGGCGGCTTCAAGGCCGTTGTCGCGGCCGCGTTGCATATCACGCTGGTTGGCGGCTTTGATGGCATCGCGCTGGGCGGTAATGGCATCGGCAATGGCCAGCAGCGCTTTATTTTTGTCCTGAGTCGACGCGCGGGCCATGGCACGGGAGGCCTGGCGGGCGTTCTGACCCAGGGTCTGCATGTATTCGATTACATCCATCGATCACACCTGAACAGTCTGTAGCGGGAGAAAGTGCGCTAGTATACACCAACAACTACAATGAAAGCGTCCGCAGCCTCTGCGGTGCAGTAATTTCAGCTACGGATTCTCTCGGTTATGGAAAAAACGCAGTTTCACAGCCTGGTCGTGCTGCAGGTTAAAGTCCTTTATTGCCTGCTGGCGGCGTTGGGGCTGAGCATTATTGCCGCCCTGGATCTGCTCGAAGATAAAAAACAGTTTGCCATGATTGCTGCCGGTTTTTCGCTGGCGCTGGTGGTGTATGCCGGCTATCTGTTAGTGCGCCGTAAAAAGCGCTCATCCCCTTACCCTGAGTGGGTGCTGGTGGGGCTGTTATCGGTGTTTACCCTGTTTGGCATGCATCAGAGTGCACAGGTCGCGCACTGGATTTATTTTGTACCGGTGTATACCTACTTTTTGTTTCCCTTCCGCCTGGCCAGTTACATTACCCTTGCGTACAGCGCGGTGCTGGTATTACTGGTACTGGAAGACTTTGATAATTACAGCCGCCTGCAGATGTTGTTTACCTACGCGGCCTGTTACACCTTTTCGGTGATGTACGCCCTGATTAATGAACGCAATAACCGTGCTCTGACCGAGATTGTGAATACTGATCCGCTGACTCAGGTGTATAACGAGCACCAGTTGTATCTGGATCTGAATAAAGAAATGACCCGTGCTGACCGTCAGCGCAGCAGTCTGATGTTAATGGCCGTGGCAACACCGGAAGCCTGGCACAGCCTGAAAGTGGAAGACTATGAGCAGCGCCTGAGTTATCTCGGCAATAAACTGCGTAAGTGTCTGCGCAAATACGATGCCTGTTACCGCCTGAATACCGATGACTTTGTGATTGTTATGCCGCACAGTGATCCACAGGATTCTGAAGAGCTGAAAGCTCAGTTGCTGGATTGTATGGCCGATAAGAAATTCGCTGCACTGAAAGAATTGCCGGTGCATGTGGAAGCCTATCAACCGGATGACGATGCTCACAGTCTGATCCGCCGGGTTATGGAGGCGTTACATGCTGGCTGATTTATCGCAGGACGAATTATTACCCAGACTGCAGGCGGTGGTGTATCTGCTGGCTTCGGTCGCCATTGGTATTCTGATGTACGATCAGTACCGGCAGGGGTTGTACCCGCTGGTGTTGAGTAATGCTATTGCCATCCCGGCGTTTGTGTTCAGTGCGATCTTTATTTATATCAATCGCGACCGTGACATCTTCTCCTGGATTAATTATCCGCTGATTTTTACCCTGGCTGCGCTGGCGCTGTATCAGCTGCCACAGTATCCACAGCTGATGACGCATTATTTATATGCTCTGCCGCTGTTCAGTTACTTTTGCCTGCCACTGTATCCGGCCACGGTATTTAATGTGGTGGTCGCGGTTTTGATGACCCTGCTGTTGTGGCTGGATCATGGCTTTATGCTGGCGCTGCGCACCGGCACCAATTATTCATTGCTGCTCGGCTCGGCCTGGTGCTTTGCCTATTTAACGCTGTTAAAAGGCTGGTCGCTGAAACGTCTGGCACTGACCGATCAGACCTCCGGTGCCTATAACCGCCGTCACTTTTTTCATGCCCTGACCCGCGAGATTGCCCGCAGTGAATCGACCCGTCACAGTGTCAGTCTGATTGGTCTGGTGATCGATGATTACCGTCAGCTGATTGATATCCACGGTAACCGGGTTATGTCGCAGTTTCTGCCGCGCTTTGTTGAACGCACACAGCGCCAGATCCGTGCCGGAGACGAAATATTCCGCCTGGCCGATGATTTGTTTGTCCTGGTGTTACCGAACTGTCCGGAAGATGGTGCCATTGTGCTGATGGAGCGGGTTAAGCGCACCTTGCAGCAACAGGCATGGAAACCCTTTGCGGAAATTTCTATCAGTGCCGCCGCGGTTGGCTTGCAGATGGGAGAGGACAGTAAGGATCTGGAAAAACGTTTATCGGCAAAACTGAAGAAACAAAAACGTGCCAGCCTGCAGCTGGCGGCCTTTGCCGATTAAATAAAGCGGTCAGAGCAGCTCTGAATGACTCAGAGCTGCTCTGGAACTAAACGCTGGCGCGGATAATCCGCACCAGCGTTTTTGTTTTTGATTGTGGCAGGTTCAGTTTGCCGTAGAACTCTGCCGGGTCGTGTACCCGTACCTCGTTGAAACCATCCTGTTGAAACCCTTTTTTAATTGCGGCATCCGACGGATAGTGCAGTGGCCACTGGCCGCGGGTAAAAAATCCCACCAGTTTCTGCGCGAATTTTACGTAGCGGTATGACGGATGGTCGGCAAAATCCGGGTATAAATCGGTGACGTAAAATCCGGCCGGAAATCCTTTCAGCCCCTCCGCCATCCGGGTCCAGACACTGCGGATGGTGACCAGATCAAAATAATTCACCAGGCCTTCGGTAACGATGGCGGTTTTCTTCGCCGGATCAAGGCTGGCCAGCAGTGCGGCAATAGAATCATCCCCTTCCTGCTGCAGAATATTGCAGGCCCGGACACTGTGACCGCTGGTCTGGCCAATCTCCGCCAGCAGTGCCTGTTTACGGCTGGCCATACCGGGAAGGTCGGCTTCGATATAAGTCAGCTGCGGATATTTCTGTTTAAAGCGATAACCGCGCGGCGAAAGACCGGCGGCGATTTCAACAATCTGCTCCACGCCTTCTTCTTCGATCAGGCGCTCGACCTGATGATCAATAACAGAGTGCCGCTGCAGTAAAAAGGTATCGATATCAGCCCCGGCCACCAGGCGTAAAAAGGCATTAACCGGGCTGAGTGCGGCATTGGCGACACGTCCCATACCGGTAATAAACCCGGGGGCGGAGAGGCCGTGCTTGTACCAGATGTAGCCGGTATAGTGAGCGCTGATGCTGATGCGGGAGGTATCGGTGGCGGAAGTGGAAGAGGTCATGAGCTGTCTTTTATTGTTGTTGTGTACGCACACGAGAATACAGGGGAATACCCTGCTGCGTCCACGCGTGGTCAACCGGCAACAGCCCGGGCGGTTGTGATGGAGTCGGCACTATCCGGTTTTTTTGCAGACGTCCCCGGCATTATTGAGCAGCATGGCTGGCTGCTGTTGCCAGCGGTCTTTGTTCTGGCGCTGGCAGAGTCGCTGCTGGTGGTCGGGTTATTTATTCCCGGTGTGGCATTGCTGGTGGGGCTGACCATTCTGGCGGCGGAGCAGGGGTTGCCCGTTGTTTGGTGGTGGCTTGCCGGAGCGGCGGGAGCGCTGTGTGGCGACGGTCTGAGTTTTCATATTGGCCGCTGGTATGGACCGCGGCTTGCGCACTGGAATATCTTCCGCCGTCACCCTGACTGGCTGCCTTCGGCTGAGCACTTTTTTGCCCGTTATGGTGTGTGGAGCATTGCTCTTGGGCGCTTTATCGGCCCGTTGCGGCCTCTGGTGCCGGGGGTAGCCGGCGCTTGTGGCATGCCGGTACGGCGTTTCTGGTGGGTAAATAGCTGGTCTTCAGCCGCCTGGGCGGCGTTTTATCTGCTGCCGGTTTACTGGTTTGGTCAGGCGGCCCTGACCGTACTGCAACCCTGGCAATTACTGCTGGGATTGGGGCTGGCAACGCTGGTCGCGCTGTTGATAAGCCGAGTGTTACAGCGCCGTAAAGGCCCCTGAACTGAGCTTATTGCTTATCCTGTAGCGCCCGTACTTCGTTACGCGCCTGATTAAGCTGAAATTGCAGGTCGGCGACTTTTTGTTTCAGTTCGCGCGCAGCAGCCACTTCCTGCTGATGCTGATCGGCAATCTCCTGCAGACTTTTTTCTGCCTCTTTCACCTGTTGCTGCCAGCGTTTACTCAGCCGGTATGCCACCACGGCTCCACCAATAATCATGCCTGCCATAATGGCGAAAATAAGACCCATAACAACTCCTGTGGCCCTTAGGCTATGCGGGGTAAAACGTCAGTTTATCGGAATTGGTGCGGATATACCCGGCTGCGGGACAAAAACTGGTAAACTGCCCGCCGTTGAATTTTCTGTGGGCTGATCGCCATCAGCCCATTGTTGTGGAGCTAAGTTGTGACCATTGCTGAACTGGTAGCCAAAAGCGGCGCGCAGATGCGCGTATTTGATCTTGGGCGACGCATCGAAGAAGTGCCTCTGGCGGACTTCAAAGCCTTTGAGCAGATGCAGAAACCCTATCCGGTGCCCTATCTGAAACATGCCTGGCTGGGCATTCTCAGCTGGAATCCCGATGAGCCGGGGCAGCACAATATCTGGTTTGTTAAGTTGCCGCTGGATGAGCAGAACATTCTGCAGCCGGGTCCGCGCGATGCCTTCCTGCAACACTGGCTGCGGGTTGCCCAGTATCCGGATCAGAAGCACGGCGATGCGCCCTGCAGCTACAAACCGGATGCCAACCGTATGGCCTACTTTCATGCACTGGCGCTGCAGGCTCTGGGGCAGGAGACTACCCAATACTATGCAACCGCACGTGCTTACCTGAGCGGTGATATCGGCTGGGATAACTGGCAGCAGCTCGGTCTGCAGGGGCTGGCCGAAGTGGTTGCGCGTCTGGCGGAAGAGCAGAACGAAACCCTGCTGTGCAAGGCGCTGCCAAATTTACCCGCGGTGCCGCGTAATGTGGTGCTGGGTTTCCTGGAAAATGCTGCGCCGGGTCAGGCACTGACTTCCGCGATCAATGACAGCCTGTCACAGGTTGTCGCGGGCGGTGCTGAGGTGGCTGATCTGGCGGCCTTTGCCCGTGCGTTATCGCACAGCGTTAATGCCGATCAGCGCGTGCTGTTGCTGCAGTTGCTGCTGCAACATCCGCACAGCCGTTCAGTGGAGTTGCTGGCGGCGCTGGGCAGCCGTTGCTGGCGTGATCTGCAGGGCGGATTGCTGCTGGCTTATCTCGAATGTCTGGCGGTTAACGAACAGGGCATAAATGCCTTTAATGCGCTGGTCGCCGACCTGCTGGCGTTGCCGGGGATGCGTGAACGCTTTATGGAAGTATTCCGCTCACCACAGCGCAGCGAATCGCTGGCGCAGGCGATAGGGCAGTTACTGTCGCTGGCGCGTCAGGGTGACAGTGGACGTCTGCAATGAGCAGCAAGGCAGAAGCTCTTTGCCCCTGTGGCAGCGGCCGTCTGTATGGTGACTGCTGCCAGCGGTTGCATCAGGGGCAGCCTGCTGCAACCGCTGAAGCCCTGATGCGCTCACGCTACAGCGCTTTTGTCTTTGGTATGCAGGAGTATCTGCTCGAAAGCTGGGACAGCCGTACCCGCCCGGCAGAATTACCGCTGGATAACGATACCCGCTGGTTTGGCTTAACGGTGCATGATTCACAGCAGGATGGCGACAGAGCGACGGTCAGTTTCAGTGCGCGTTTTTGTGAAGGCAAAGACTGGTTCTGTCTGAGCGAAGTCTCCGCTTTTGCTTTAGCTGCGGATGGTCATTGGCGCTATGTCGATGGTAAGGCTGACTTTCAGCCGCTGCAGCCGGGACGTAACGACCTTTGCCCTTGTGGCAGCGAGAAAAAATACAAGAAGTGCTGCGGCGCCTGACCCTTAGACCGGGCGCCGGATAAAAGGCCTGTCAGGATGGTTGCTGCGGACGGGTCATGCCTTTTAACAACATGCCCCAGACCATGGCAAAGGTGCCAAGCACAGACAGCAGCATCATCAGATTGACCAGCGTGCCGTGGCGCTGATAGTAACTGCTCTGCGGTTGCGGCTGATCGGCACAGCGGGCATTGATGAAGTCGTAAAAACCACCGCTTTGGCTGCATTCAGTCACGGCCGACATTTCGATTCCGTACAGTGTCAGCAAAATAATGCCGGGAACGGCAAATAACAGTGAACCGAGGCGTAGCCACATGGTTTTTTCTCCGCGTATTACAGGTGAATGACAGATGGAACTTGACATCAGAGGGCGATTCTTTGCATCTTACCAGCCTAGTTGTGTCCGACAAAACGATAACAAAATAAAGCTGCTCATTATGAAACGACTGATTACCCTAACTGCTCTACTGCTGGCGATGAATTCCCAGGCCGCTACCCAGAACCTGGATCAGCTGCTGAGCAGCATCAAAGCCGATATTGCTGCACAGCGTTTATCCAGCCCGGCGGGCAATAACGCGCTGGAGCGTATCGACGCTTTCCGTGAGCAGGCTCCCTACGATTTCCGTGTTGTGCCACTGGCCTATCAGTGGGGCGAGGCCTATGTAGCGCTGGCAAACAAAGCGATTGCTGCCAAAGAATACGACAAGGCTCAGGGTTATCTGGATAAAGTCTGGCTGGTTGCAGCCCTGACGCCGGGACTGGAAGAAAGCCAGGATAAACTGGATAAGCTTTATAAAGGGGCGCCTAACGTGGTTGCCCGTGCCGAAGAAAAAGGCCCGAGCAAAGAAGAGCTGGCGCGTCAGAAGCAACTGGCTGAAGCCGCAGAAAAAGAAAAAGCCAAGGTAGAAGCCGAGCGTAAGCGTAAGGCGGAAGAAGAAAAACGTCTGGCTGCGGCAGAAAAGAAAAAAGCCGAACAGGATCGTTTGCGTCGTCAGGAAGAAGAGCGTCAGCGTCGTGCTGAAGCGGAAAAAGCGGAAAAAGCCGCTGCTGCAAAACGTCTGGCTGATGCAGAAAAGGCCAATACTGCTAAATCTAAAGCTGATGCTAAACCCGCTGCCAAAGCTGCTCCTGTTGTCGCCGTGGTTAAAGCTGTGGCGCCTAAGCCTGCGGTAAAAGCCAGTGCCGGCAGTAATGAAGTTTCTGAGCTGTGGGAAGAAGCAAAAGAAGATACTGCGCCATTGGCCAGTTACCCGGTGTCGGCCGAGCAAATTGCCAGCCGTGACCGTGATATTGCCGATGGTCTGCAACCAATCTGTCAGGCTATCCTGGATAACGATGCATCGGTGGTTGTTCATACTCAGGACAAGGCCGATTACCGTTGGCTGACCGTGCGTCTGACACTGTGTCTGCGCCGCCTGGATAAATCATTCCGTCTGCGTCACAGCTATCAGACACTGGCTGACAGCGGCCCATTTGTTACGCTGCATCCGACCCGCGAAGTTTCTCTGGTGCGCCAGGCGGGGGATTAAGTCTCCACAGCAAAAATAAAAACCCGGCTTTTTGGCCGGGTTTTTTTATATCGTTTTTTCGCCACTGACGAGGGAACCAGACACAGGTTTTTACGGTCAGTCATGGTCGGACTCCGGTTCAGTTATGGCCCGCCAATTCATCTGACAGGGGCAAACGGACATCGGTGGGGGAGCGAGGAACAGTCGTCAGGATTTCGTTTTCTGCCCCCTGCAAAAAATGTTCAGCGTGTTACAATGCGCGCCCGTGTTTACCCAACGGTTAAATATTTGTTATGCGTTATTTGCTATTGATAGTTTCTGTAATGATTTCTGCCATCACGGCTTCCACTGTGCAGGCGGAAGTAATTGTGCCTAAAGCACCGGATCTGGACGCCAGCGCCTATGTGCTGATGGATGCCGACAGTGGCCGCATTCTGGTTGAACATAACGCGGATGAGCGTCTGCCTCCGGCCAGTCTGACCAAAATGATGACCAGCTACATCGCTGTGCATGAACTGGAGCTGGGTAATGTTACAGAGCAGACTCAGGTACCGATCAGCGTTAAAGCCTGGCGTAAAGGCGGCTCGAAAATGTTTGTGCGCGAAGGTACCGAAGTCGCACTGATCGATCTGCTGCGCGGCATTATCGTACAGTCAGGTAATGATGCATCTGTTGCGGTTGCTGAATATTTTGCCGGCTCAGAAGAAGCCTTTGCCGGCTGGATGAATCAGTACGCTGAACGCTTTGGTATGACCAATACCCACTTTGAAAATGCCACCGGTTGGCCGGCGGAAGGACATTTGTCGACCGCTGGTGATATTGCCAAGCTGGCGCTGCACATCGTTAAAGACCATCCGCATTACTACAAGCTGTACGCCGAAAAATATTACGAATACAACAATATCCGTCAGCCAAACCGCAATAAGCTGCTGTGGCGTGACCCTTCCGTTGATGGCCTGAAAACCGGTCATACCGATGAAGCCGGTTTCTGTCTTGCGGCTTCTGCCGTGCGTGATAACACCCGTCTGATTGCCGTTGTTATGGGAACCCGCAGCGAAGAAGCCCGTGCCCGTGAAACCCAGAAACTGCTGGCTTACGGTTTCCGCTATTACGAAACCCGTAAGGTCTATAACGCAGAAGAAGTATTGCAAAGCAATCCGGTGTGGCTGGGTAAAACCGAAACCGCGGATATTGGTCTGGAAAAAGAGCTTTACCTGACACTGCCACGTGGCATGAAAGGTGAGCTGGAAGTGAATATCCTGACTGATGAATTTCTTGAAGCCCCCATCGTGAAAGGCCAGGTAGTCGGAACCCTGACTGTCAGTATGGAAGGTGAAGTACAGGCTGAGCGTCCGTTAATTGCGCTGTCGGATGTCGAAGAAGCTGGTTTCTTCGGTCGTCTGTGGGGCAGTATCAAACTGTTCTTCGCCCGCCTGTTTGCCTGATTGAACGCGGCCAATACGTGCCAGTCTGGGTTTTGGCTCAGGCTGGCTTTTGTGTTTCTGGCCGCTGAATAATGTGGCGTCTTCGGCCAAAGTCCGATGGCGCTTGAATTCCGTATGGGTTACAACCATATAAGGCTCTGATGTACAGAGAGGCCATAAACGTGAGTCAGCCTGAAGCTCCAAAAATTGAATTCCCCTGCGCTAACTATCCGGTAAAAATTCTCGGACATGGTAAGGATGACTATGTTGAGGTCGTGCTGGAGATTGTGCGTATTCATGCGCCTGAATGCGATGTTGAGCGCATTCAGATCCGCAACAGTTCCAATGGCCGTTTCCGTGCCCTGACCGTGTACATCACGGCCACAGGGATCGAACAGCTGCAGGCTTTGCACAAAGACCTGCTGGCCCATGACTATATCCATATGGTGATCTGATGACGGCTGTGCTTGTCCGTGAGCTGGGTCTGCAGGAATACACCCGCGTGTATGACGATATGCTGGCCTTTACCGCCGCGCGCGACGAGCAGACGCCAGACGAACTCTGGTTTCTGCAGCATGAGCGGGTATTTACTCAGGGACAGGCCGGTAAAGCCGAGCATGTGCTTATGCCGGGCGATATCCCGGTGGTGCAGAGTGACCGTGGCGGACAGGTTACCTATCATGGGCCGGGTCAGCTGGTGGTCTATCTGATGGTGGATATCAAACGCCTTGGCTGGGGTCCGCGGGCACTGGTATCGGCGATTGAGCGTGCCATCGTGGCTACACTCAGCGAGTGGCAGATTGATTCTGCTCCGCGTGAAGATGCCCCCGGTGTGTATGTCGGTGGGCGCAAGATTGCCTCACTCGGGCTGCGTATTAAAAATGGCCGCTCCTTTCATGGTCTGGCTCTGAATATCGATATGGATCTGGAGCCCTTTCAGCGTATCAATCCCTGCGGCTATGCCGGCATGCAGATGACCCAGATGCGTGATGAAACTGATCTGCCGCTGAACATTGAGGCGGTGATTGCTTCCTTACAACAACAGTTGCTGGCTGAGCTGAATGCCGGCAGCGAAGCGCCCGGAGCGTGACATGACAGATAAGGCGAAAGTGGTTCAAGGCGAGAAATTGCGCGGCGCAGAAAAAGTCGCCCGTATTCCGATTAAGGTCATTCCTACCGAAGAGTTACCGCGTAAACCCGACTGGATTCGTGTGCGCATTCCGGCTTCGCCGAAGATCAACGAAATCAAACAGAAGCTGCGCAAGCACAAGCTGCACACCGTGTGTGAAGAGGCCAGCTGCCCGAACATCGGTGAGTGTTTTGGTGGCGGTACGGCAACTTTCATGATCATGGGTGATATCTGTACCCGCCGCTGTCCGTTCTGCGATGTGGGTCATGGCCGTCCGAATCCGCTGGATGTGGATGAGCCGATCAATCTGGCTACTGCCATTGCCGATATGGGCCTGAAATACGTAGTGATAACCTCGGTTGACCGTGACGATCTGCGTGATGGCGGCGCCCAGCATTTTGCCGATTGCATCCGTCTGACCCGCGAGCACAGTCCTTCGATTCAGGTCGAAACCCTGGTGCCGGACTTCCGTGGCCGTATGGAAATTGCCCTCGATATTCTCAGCGAAACGCCACCGGATGTGTTTAACCACAATCTGGAAACCGTGCCGCGTTTGTACAAAGAATGCCGTCCGGGTTCTGATTACCAGTGGTCGCTGACGCTGCTGAAAGAATATAAGGCCCGCCGTCCTGAGGTGGTGACTAAATCCGGCCTGATGCTGGGGCTGGGGGAAACCAACGAAGAAGTCATTGAGGTGATGAAAGATATGCGCGCGCATAACATTGATCACATCACGCTGGGGCAATATCTGCAGCCGAGTAAAAATCACTCACCGGTTAAGCGCTTTGCAACTCCGGAAGAGTTTAAAGAGCTGGGTGATATCGCCAAGAGTCTGGGTTTCCTGCGTGTGACCAGCGGCCCGCTGGTACGCTCGTCTTATCATGCGGATCTGCAGGCGCAGGGCGAAGACGTTGGCGGACTGTAAAATGGTGTGGGCCGTGATTCTGTAGCGGCTCTTTCTGTGAACGTTATTGGATTGTGAAACCTTGGGCGGTGATTATGTAACCGCTCTGTGATAGACATAGGGTTCCTGTTTAATCCATTGAGGGAACCCTATGAAACGTTCGACCCTGCTGGCTATTCCGGCTTTTTTGGCACTCTCGTCTGCGGCATCTGCTGCCACCGTGACGTATAACGCCGCTTTTGTCTCAAATTACCTGTTCCGTGGTCTGACCATGACCGATGACGGCCCGGCTTTGCAGGGCGGTGCGGATGTGAAAAACGGTAATGCCTATGCGGGTGCCTGGTTCTCCAATGTTGATAAGCCGGACGGTGCAGAAGGTCTGCCAGTCGAGATGGACGTGTATTTTGGCTATAACAACCAGTTCGATGGATTTAACCTCGATATGGGTGTGCGCACTTACAACACGCTGTTTGATGTGGGTCGTGAAGAGACCGAATTCAAACTGGGTACCAGCCCGGCCAAAGGTCTGTCTGTCAATATGCACCGTGGCGTAAAGGCTCAGTACTGGTATCCGGAAGTCACTTTCGAAAAACACCTGCCTCAGCGCCTCTATCTGGACGTAGCCGTTGGTATGTGGATGGTGGATGACGCTGACGATAAAGCGCTGACTGCCCGGGTTGAACTGGCCCGTGATTTCCCCGAATTCCATAAGATTGATCTGTTTGTCGCCGCCGACTTTATCAGCGATGAAACCCCTTATGGCGACAATAACGATAAAGACGATTCTGATCTGAATTTCGTTATTGGTGTGCGCAAAAACTTCTGATAAGTGACGCGTTATCCACAAAAAAGCCCGGAAATCCGGGCTTTTTTGTGTCTGGCAGAAATGCTCAGGCGCTTTTCAGCATCGCATAGAGGTCATCCTTCAGATGCAGGCGGCGCATTTTCAGGCCCTCCAGACGCTCATCTGAGGCTGCCTCAACAGCTTCTTCAATTTTGCGTACTTCCCGGTCCACTTCATGATACTCGTCAAACAGGCGGGCGAAATGGCGGTCTTTCATTTTCAGTGTGCGGATCTGATCGCTCATATCCGGGAACTCTCGGTGCAGGTCGTGGTGTTCAATTGTCATTATCGGGCCTCCTTTGAAGATGCTTTCAGATTGCCTGCTCTGACAGAAAGCCTCTTGATACAGATCAGGCCAATCCCTGTTGTTTACAGGGGCTTTGCTATAGTTGATACAGATCAAATATCTGACGGCCTCAGGGAGAGGGATATGAGTTGTAACAACGTGGCGCTGCTTGATGATGAAATCAGTATGATCAGGCTGCTTGAACGTGCTCTGGATAACTATGATGTACAGGCATTTACCGACCCGGAGGGATTCCTGAATAACCTGCGTCCGGAGACGGACTGCATCTTGCTGGATATTCAGATGCCGGGGCGTGATGGCTATGAAATTTGCCGTATGCTGCGTTCCCGTGAAGCAACACGCCATACGCCGATTCTGTTTGTCTCAGGTCAGAGTGATCTGGAGCAGCGTCTGCAGGGTTATGCGGCGGGCGCCGATGATTTTATCTGCAAGCCTTTCAACATCGACGAGATGCGCGCCAAGGTTGAACGCGCTCTGCTCAGTAAAGAGCAGCGGGAAATTCTGCAGTCGTCGGCTGATGAGGCCCGTCAGGCGGCATTTGAGGCGATGACGCATTCCGCTGAGCAGGGAGAAATCAGCCGGTTTATCGAACAGGTTATGGGCTGTAAGAGCCGCGAACAACTGGCCTCTGTGCTGATTGCCAGCCTGAAAAACTTTGGTCTGAATGCTGTTTTAGCCTGCTGGACGGGGCCTGAGTTCTGTTTTGTCTCCCATGCTGAGCAGGTGCGCCCACTGGAGTCGGAGTTATTGCTGAGCTGCCGCGAGGGCGCACGGATCATTGAGCTGGAAAAGCGCATGATCGTGAACTTTGGCAATGCCTCAGTGCTGATCAAAAATGTCCCCTGGCAGGAAAAAGCCCGTTATGGCCGGATTAAAGACCACCTGTGTGTACTGATGAGCGGTGTTCATGCGCGTTTGCAATCGCTTTCGACCGAACACAAGCTGCAGCAGCAACAGACGCTGCTGGATGCTCTGGATGATGTGGAATACGCCTTACAGCACCTGCAGCAGCGTCAGGATCAGGGACTGAACAGTGCCCGTGAAACCGTGCAGGAACTGGAGCTGGAGTTATCAGAAGAACTGTTGCTGCTCAATCTCGATCCGGATCAGGAGCGGCATCTGATGCAGCTGGTGCGCAATCACATCAGTCAGCTGGAGCAGTTATACCGCAGCAGTGCCGATGTGACAGGCCCGCTGCAGCCGGTGCTGCAGGCGCTGGCCGATATTGCCGGACAGCGTCCGGCGGCTGACCGCACCGGTACGGCTGCTTATTCTGTTCAGTGAATCTTGCTCAGCGCTGCCTGCAGCCATTGCTGTAGTTGTGGCGCCGGCAACGCGCCTGCCAGACGATCAATTTCCTTTCCCTGATGATAAACAATCAGCGTCGGAATACTGCGGATGCCGAGTTGTGCACTGGTTTGCTGTGCCTGTTCGGTGTTGACCTTGGCGAAGCGCAGCTGTTGCTGCATCTGCCCGCACAGCTGGGTAAATACCGGCGCCATCATCTGACAGGGGCCGCACCAGCTGGCCCAGAAATCGACCACCACCGGCAGATCATTTTTCAGCAGAAAGCGCTGGAAATTGCTGTCGTCCAGTTCCACCGGATGACCGTTGAATAAAGGCTGTTTGCAGCGCCCGCACTGGGCCTGCAGCTTTTGCTGCTGATCTTCAGGGATACGGTTAATGGCCGCACAGGATGGGCAGGTGTAATGCATGATGGAATCTCCGCGAAAACATGCCATCTATATGCGTCTTCGGGAATGAAGTTTCAAGGGCAGGGGGCTGGTCTGTCTTTTGTATATTGGCCCCCTGCGTTTATTTATGCCGGGTTTTGCTTCTTCGCGCGTTTATCGCGGCGTTTTTCTTTCAGCGTTTTGGCCGGCTGTTTCTTCTCTTGTTTTGCCATTGCAATATCTCCGTTCAGCGCTGCTGCTCTGTCTGCCGCAGGGACAGTGGCAGCTTGCGGGTAACTGAAGAGCTGTTTGTGCTGCAGGGTCTATTTAATGAGTGTTAACAGGCCCCGGGCACGCGACAAGTTAAGGGCTTCAAGGCGATGTCCTCCATTTCCGGATGGTCAGTTGATGACCTGAATAACGGTAAATGCAGAGCGGATGCCCATAACATTCACCGTACAGCTGTCGCCGGGTTGCAGGCCGCTCAGGGCTGCTCCCAGTGGCGAAAGAATGGAAATGCGGTACTTGCCAGGGTTGGCATCGGCCGGAGACGTCAGAACCACCGAAAAGCGTTCAGCGGATTGCAGCACCACCAGAGAATTCAGGCGGATAGCGCGCTGGTTTTCCGGGCTGCTTTGCCGCACATCGCTATAGGCTTTCAGCAGCTGTAAAGGGCTGCGGTAGCTGAAGGCATCCGTGGTCAGTAAATGCTGTTGCAGGCGCTGGCCTAATTGCCGCACCGGGTTGGGAATACAGGAAATCATGTTTCTCTCCATAACTGATAACAAACGTTATGTTGCGCCGGAGAGTGAGGTGCTCTCCGGCTCAGTTCTGGAAGGTTCTGGCCTGCGACAGGGGAAGGAGGTGTTTCATATAACGTTATTTCTCAATAGCTGTGAGGCGATCATAGCCCGGAGAAAATAAAAGGCAAGCCTGCTGCGGAGGCTTGCTGAATGCATTCAGGGCAGGTGTTTCCGGATATGGGCAACAAAGCGGTCTTTGCCAAGCTCTCCGACAATACGGGCGGCTGGCATTTCCTGCTGCTGACTGAAAAACAGAATGGTTGGCGGGCCGAATATGGCGTGTTTCTGCATAAAGGCAATCTGCTCGGCGCTGTTATCGGTGACGTCGAGCTGCAGCCAGAGGACGTTCTTCATCATCTGCTGTACATCGGGCTGGGCAAAGATTTCTTCCTCCATTACTTTGCAGCTGATGCACCAGTCGGCGTACAGATCGAGCATCACCGGTTGCTGGCTGGCCGCAATCTGTTTTTCGATCTCGGCTACAGAGCTGCTGCGGAAAAACGCCGACGAGTGCGCCGGGGTGCTGTTGCTGCCGATGAATTGCTGGCTGCCACTCAGTGGTTGTAATGGATTGCTGTTGCCCTGCAATACGCCGACAAAGGCGATGATGCCGTAGAGTAAAAATACCCAGGCCAGACCTTTGACCAGCCGCTGTATACCGCTGGCGGCCGGTTCCAGTGCGCCGAGGCTGATGCCGTAAAACAGGGCCAGCAGTGCCCACAGCAGCAGGCTGATGTTTTCGGGCAGGATACGGCTCAGCAGCCAGATGGCAACGCCCAGCAGCAGAATGCCGAAGAAGGCTTTGATCTGGTTCATCCAGCCGCCGGCTTTGGGCAGGAATGACGCGCCGGTGGTGCCGAGCACAATCAGCGGTGCGCCCATGCCTAGGCCAAGCGCCAGCAATGCGCTGCCTCCCAAGATGGCGTCGCCGGTGGTGCTCAGATAAACCAGTGCACCCGCCAGTGGCGCAGATACACAAGGGGATACCACCAGAGCAGAGAGAATGCCCATGATAAAGACGCTCAGCCACTGGCCGCCTTTCTGGTTCTGATTCAGCTGGTTCAGACGGTTACGCAGACCCGATGGCAGTTGCAACTCATACAGGCCAAACATGGCCAGTGCCAGCAGCACAAAGAGCACGGCAAACAGAATCAGTACCCAGGGGGTTTGCATCCAGGCCTGAATATTGGCTCCGGCACCGAGCAGGCCGACGGTCAGACCGGCGGCGGCATAGGTCAGGGCCATGCCGAGCACGTAGATGGATGAGAGGATAAAGCCACGGCTGGCGGAGGTGTTCTTCTGGCCGAGAACAACCGTGGTCAGGATGGGCACCATCGGCAGCACGCAGGGGGTAAATGTCAGACCAAGACCGAGCAGGAAAAACAGCCCGACCACTGCGCCCCAGGAGCGGTTGCTGAACCAGCTGTCGGTATTGCTCTGTGAGCTGGTGCTGCCAGCGGTATCTGTCACCGTGTTGTTGCTGTTCGCGGTGGCCAGAGTGTTTGCGGCTGCATCAATATCGGCTTGCGAGATGGTCAGGTAATAACGTTGTGGCGGATAGCACAGGCCGGCGTCGGCACAGCCCTGATGATGCAATACCAGTTCGCCGGGCTGAAACCGGCTCAGGTCAAAGCGCGTATCCAGCTCACCATAAAACGCAGTGACCAGACCAAAGGCTTCGTCTTCTTTCTCTTTACCCGCATGTGAGTAGTACACCGGGTCGGCCTTCAGCTCACCCTGCTGGATAAAGATGCGGTGCTTGTAGAGGTAATAGCCATCGGCGGAATGCCAGCTGGCGTACAGCTGGCCGTTATCGATAAGAGTGGTCAGCGGAAAGGCCTGTTCGACCGGCAGGAAATCCGGCTCGTCGTTACCGGTCAGGCTGTCCAGCAAGCCAGCCTGCGCCGGCAGCCAGAACAGGGAAATACACAAGAGTAACCACTTCGCCACAGATAACCTCCGGGTCATGTCTGTAAATCAGGTATTGCGCTTCACCGCCAGAAACGCCAGTGCACGCAGGGCCTCTTTGGCCTCTGAATCCGGCAAAAGTTGCAGATGCGACTGAGCGCGGTCGGCGCAGTCGTAGGCTTTCTGGCGGGTGTATTCCAGCGAGCCCAGTTCGCGCACGGCATTCAGTACGTCGGCCATATCGTCAAGACCGCCTTTGCGGATCGCTGAGCGGATCAGGCTGCGCTGTTGTTCGTTACCATGTGCCATGGCGTGAATCAGCGGCAGGGTTGGCTTGCCTTCGGCCAGATCGTCGCCGACGTTTTTACCCATGGCTTCGGCATCGCCTTCGTAATCCAGAACATCGTCAATCAGCTGGAAGGCCATACCCAGTTCTTTACCATACTCCTGCATGGCATGGCTTTGTTCGGGAGTGCATTGCAGCAGAGCGGCGGCTGCATGGGTTGAGGCTTCAAACAGCATCGCCGTTTTGCCGTGGATAACATCCATGTACTGCGCTTCGCTGGTGTCCGGATTCTTTACGTTGGTGAGCTGCAGAACTTCACCCTCGGCAATCACACAGGTGGCGTTGGACAGAATGTTCATGACCGGCAGTGAACCCAGTTCAACCATCATGGTAAAGGCACGGCTGTACAGGAAGTCACCGACCAGTACGCTGGGAGCGTTGCCCCATTTGGCATTGGCGGTCGGGTTGCCGCGGCGCATGTCGGAGGTATCAACCACGTCATCGTGCAACAGGGTGGCGGTATGCAGGAACTCGATGACGGTCGCCAGTTTAACCGCGTTATCATCGCTGCGGCCAAAGGCCTTGGCGGTCATCAGTACCAGCAGCGGGCGGATACGCTTGCCACCGCTGCTGACGATGTAATCGGCGATCTTTTCAACCAAAGGAACGCGCGATGCCAGTTGGGTATGGATCAGGCGATCCACCGCCTGAAATTCGTCGCCGACGACAGCGAGAATATCTTGTATCTGCATGAATTAAGGGCCTTATAAAAAACGGCGCTCGACTCCGGCGGAGCTTGCAGGCAGTACCGGAGCGGCTGAAGGCGTGCAGTGTAGCTATCTAGCCGAAGGCCTGACAACGATAGTGGGTGAAAAAGTCCGTTTTTGGCCCTGTAAAAGGTGTTTTTGCCGCTGAAAGCCGTGTTTGCTCCTGAATCCGTCGCCTCCTGCAGAGTGATCAGGCCGCTCTTTCCCGGTTGTTGTGTTTCCTTCGGGAATGCGTCTTGCGTCTGTTTGCAGGCTGGGGTATAGTCTCGCGCCCCGAAATTCTGCTCCCTGCCATATGGAAACCAGAGCGTTGCCAGTAGAAGCAGGTCGTGAAAGTAGCAGCCAAGTAAGTGCCCGTTTATGGGCTCATGTGGAGATTACAGTATGTACGCTGTAGTAGTAACTGGCGGTAAACAGTACCGTGTTGAAGAAGGCCAGACCCTGAAAGTTGAGAAACTGGAAATCGCTACCGGCGAATCCGTTGCTCTGGAAAAAGTTTTGCTGATCGGTAACGGCGATGACGTTAAGATCGGTGCTCCTGTTGTTGCAGGCGCTAAAGTGACTGCTGAAGTCGTTGCTCATGGTCGTCACAAGAAAGTGAAGATCCTGAAGTTCAAGCGTCGTAAGCACCACATGAAGCAAATGGGCCACCGTCAGTGGTTCACTGAACTGAAAATCACCAGCATCGCTGGCTAATTATCTGAATTAAGTCCGGGGTCCGTGCCGGTTTGCCAAACCGCCGCATCCGCAGTGTTGCAGTGACCCCAAAACAGGAGAAAAGCAATGGCTCACAAAAAGGCTGGTGGTTCTACCCGTAACGGTCGTGATTCCGAGAGTAAACGCCTTGGTGTCAAACTGTTTGGTGGCCAGGCTGCAAAAGCAGGCAGCATCATCGTTCGTCAGCGTGGCACCCGTTTCCACGCTGGTACCAATGTTAAAGTTGGCCGTGACCACACTCTGTTTGCTACTGCAGACGGCGTTGTTACCTTCGAGGTAAAAGGTCCGGAAAACCGTAAGTTTGTAAGTATCGTTCCAGCCGCTTAATCGCTGCACGACTTACCCGAGCGCCCTGGCTGCAAAGTTAACTTTGAAGTCAGGGCGTTTTTGTTTGCATTCAAGAGGATATAAGGCATGAAATTCGTCGACGAGGCGCGAATTACCGTTCAGGCGGGCAAGGGCGGCAATGGCTGTATGAGCTTCCGTCGCGAAAAGTTCATCCCTAAAGGTGGCCCGGACGGTGGTGATGGCGGTGATGGTGGTTCGGTTTTTCTGGAAGCCGATGACGCCATGAACACCCTGATCGATTACCGTTACACGCGTCATTATCAGGCCGAAAACGGTAAGAACGGTTCCAGCCGTAACTGTACCGGTTATAAAGGTGCTGACCTCTATCTGAAAGTTCCGGTCGGAACGACGGCGATTGATGAAGATACCGGTGAAACGCTGGGCGACCTGACCGAACATGGTCAGCTGCTGATGGTTTCCCGTGGCGGCTTCCATGGTCTGGGCAATACCCGTTACAAATCCAGTACCAACCAGGCGCCGACCCAAACCAAGCCGGGTCAGCCGGGCGAATCACGCAACCTCAAGCTGGAGCTGAAAGTGCTCGCTGATGTCGGTTTGCTGGGTTTGCCGAATGCCGGTAAATCGACCTTTATCCGTGCCGTTTCTGCAGCCAAGCCAAAGGTGGCGGATTATCCGTTTACCACGCTGGTGCCGAATCTGGGTGTGGTATCTGTCGAAGCGCACCGCAGCTTTGTGGTGGCGGACATTCCGGGTCTGATCCCTGGTGCCTCCGATGGTGCTGGTCTGGGAACGCGTTTCCTCAAGCATCTGGTGCGTACTCATCTGTTGCTGCATATCGTTGATATGGCGCCCTTTGATGATTCCGATCCGGCGGAAAACGTGCAGGCCATCAGCAACGAGCTGGAGCAGTTTTCTCCTGGTCTGGCGCAGCGTGACCGCTGGCTGGTGCTGAATAAGCTGGATCTGGTGCCGGAAGAAGAACGCGAAGCGCGTTGTCAGGACGTTATCGACCGTCTGCAGTGGCAGGGGCCGGTATACCGTATTGCCGCGATTAATCGCGAGGGTACGTTTAAAATCAGCTGCGACATCATGGAATACATTGAGCAGCGTCGTTTGCGTGCCCAGGAAGATGAAGAATTTGCCGAGCAGTTACAGGCAGAGCGTGCACAGGTTGAGGCCGAAGCGCGTGAGCATATCGAGTATCTGCACGAGCGCCGTCGTCAGCAGCGCGAGCTGGATCAGGATGACGACGATGATGATGACGATTACGACGTAGAAGTTATTTATACCCGCGAATAATCGCGGCTAACCATAACGCTCGAAAGAGCAGTCGCAGAGAGCAACAGGCAGAAAGCAATGACGGCTGTGGAGTGGCAGGAAACCCGGCAGAAACTGGCGCAACAGAAGCGCTGGGTCATTAAAATCGGCAGCGCGCTGCTGACCAATGATGGCCGTGGTCTGAATCGTGAAGGTATGCAGAGCTGGGTGGACCAGATTGCCGCATTGCTGCAGCAGGGTCACGAAGTGGTGCTGGTGTCGTCGGGTTCGGTGGCAGAAGGCATGACGCGTCTGGGCTGGAGCAAGCGTCCGGACGAAGTGCATAAGCTGCAGGCTGCTGCGGCGGTCGGGCAGATGGGGCTGGTGCAGGCCTATGAGACGGCTTTTGCCGGTCACAAGCGCGCTACCGCACAGGTTCTGCTGACGCACGACGATCTCAGTGACCGTAAGCGTTACCTGAATGCCCGCAGTACGTTGCGCACGTTGCTCAGTCTGGGTGTGGTGCCGGTGATCAATGAGAACGACACCGTGGTTACCGACGAAATCAAATTCGGCGATAACGATACCCTTGGTGCGCTGGTTGCCAATCTGGTGGAAGCCGATGTGCTGGTGATTCTGACCGATCAGCTGGGCCTGTTTACCGCTGATCCGCGTTCCAATCCGGAAGCTGAGCTGATCGCCGAAGGCCGTGCCTCCGATCCGCAGTATATGGCGATGGCTGGTGGCGGCGGTGTCTTGGGGCGTGGTGGCATGATCACCAAGATCCGTGCGGCCAAACTGGCGGCGCGTTCCGGGGCGGACACTGTGATTGTTGGTGGCCGCATTGATAACGTCATAACCCGTCTGCGGGCCGGTGAAGTGCTGGGCACTATGTTACTGGCTGATAAAGAGCCGGTGGCGGCGCGTAAGCAGTGGATTGCCGGGCATTTACAGACCCATGGTGAGCTGGTGCTGGATGCCGGGGCGATTAAAGCCCTGCGCGAAGGTGGTCGCAGTCTGCTGCCGATTGGTGTGGTGGCGGTTGGTGGTAAATTTGAACGTGGCCAGGTGGTGGCCTGCAAAGACGAGCAGGGCAATCTGGTGGCTAAAGGTCTGGTTAATTACAACCAGTCTGACGCGCAGAAAATTGTGCGCACACCGACCGCGCAGCTGGAGCAGGCTCTGGGTTATATTGCCGAGCCGGAGATTATTCACCGCGATAATCTGGTAGTCTTGTAACTTTGGCGCAGCACTTGGGCTGTGCGTTAAGCAAAAGTAAGAATAAGCAGAGGAATAACATGATCGAGGCCGTAAACGTAGCCGGTATTAACGTCAGTAATGACGCGCCTTTCACTTTGTTTGGCGGCATGAACGTGCTGGAAAGCCGTGACCTGGCAATGCAGATCTGTGAACACTACGTAAAAGTAACGGAAAAGCTGGGCATTCCGTATGTGTTCAAAGCATCTTTTGACAAGGCTAACCGCTCCTCGATCAATTCCTACCGTGGTCCGGGCATGGAAGAAGGTCTGAAGATTTTTGAAGAAATCAAAAAGACCTTTAACGTACCGCTGATCACCGATGTACACGAACCTTATCAGGCCGCACCTGTGGCTGAAGTGGTGGATGTTATCCAGCTGCCTGCGTTTCTTGCGCGTCAGACCGATCTGGTGGTGGCTATGGCCAAAACCGGTGCGGCCATCAACGTGAAGAAGCCGCAGTTCCTGGCGCCGCATGAAATGCGCCATATCATCAAGAAGTTTGCTGAAGCCGGTAATGAGCGCGTCATGTTATGTGAGCGTGGTTCCAGCTTCGGTTATAACAACCTGGTGGTGGATATGCTGGGTATGGACGATATGAAGACCATGGCGCCGGTTATTTTCGACGCCACGCACGCGTTGCAGCGCCCTGGTGGTCGTGCCGATTCTGCCGATGGACGCCGTCAGCAGGCGTTCCAGCTGGCACGTTCCGGTATGGCTCTGGGGATTGCTGGTCTGTTTCTGGAGGCGCATCCGAATCCGGCTGAAGCCAAGTGTGACGGCCCTTGTGCCTTACCGCTGGACAAGCTGGAAGTGTATCTGGAGCAGATGAAAGCCGTGGATTCGCTGGTGAAGTCTTTTGCAAAAGTGATCATCGACTGATCATTAAGGGAAGGGACTGCTTTTTAAGCGGTACCCTTGTTGACACTGGGGCGGGATGTCTGGATAATCCCGGCCCTCTTAGATTTGATTGATAAACCAATTTTGAGGAGCCGACTGTGGCAAATTCCGCTGGTTCTCGTAAACGCGCCCGTCAGGCTATCAAACGTCGTGCTCGTACTGTAGCTCTGCGCTCAATGGTGCGTACTTACATTAAGAAAGTACACGCTGCTGTTGCGACTAACGACTATGACCAAGCCCAGGCTGCGTTTACTAAGACTCAACCTTACATCGACAAAATGGTGAACAAAGGTATTCTGCACAAGAATACTGCTGGACGTATCAAGAGTCGTCTGAATGCTAAGGTTTTCGCACTGAAAGGTTAATCTCTGATTAACGTTCCGGTTCGGACGAAAAACCCGCTTTTGCGGGTTTTTTTGTTTCTGTCGTTTGCTGCGCGGATAGTGTCAGGCGCTGGCTGACTTTCCTGCAGGCTTTCCTGCAGACTTTCCGGTGTAGCTGCGTATGATACGCGCAGGTAAATGGAGACTCGTATGACGCAACCGCAAGACCCTACTCCCGCCGAACAGAAGCCAGCCGGTAAAGGTCTGGGCCTGCTGCGTTCGTCGTCGATTGTCAGTCTGATGACGCTGCTCAGTAGGGTGCTGGGGCTGATCCGTGATGTGGTGGTGGCGCAGTATTTTGGTGCCCGCGCCGATGCTTTTTTTGTTGCGTTCAAAATTCCTAATTTCTTCCGCCGTCTGTTTGCCGAAGGGGCTTTCTCTGTCGCTTTTGTGCCGGTGCTGAGCGAATACCGC